>DMES01000062.1 GCA_003450815.1 Elusimicrobiota bacterium
AAAGTTACGTGAGCTTTTGGGGTTTTTTGTTTTTTCTGTTTAGTCCCTCGGAAAAAAGCTAAAATAGTGTCTGCTTAGAAAAATCTTTCGCATAGCTCCCCGATTTTTTGTGACATCGGCCTGCCGCGGGCCCCTGGCGCAGTACGCGGCTGAGCGGGAGCTTAAAAAATATGGCTGAAAAAAATAAAACTGGCAAAAGTCTTGTTATTGTTGAGTCTCCCACCAAGGAAAAAACTATCACCCGGTTCCTTCAGGGCGCGTTCACTATCAGAAGTTCATACGGACATGTGCGCGATCTGCCCAAAGGAGAGCTGGGGGTGGATGTGGAACACGGTTTTACCCCGAAGTATGTGGTAATTGAGCGCGCGAAAAAGATAATTTCCGAGCTGAATACTCTGGCTAAGAGCGCGGATGTCATTTATCTCGCCACCGACCCCGACCGCGAGGGAGAAGCCATTTCCTGGCATCTGCGCGAAGTTATGAACGCGGATAAAGCCAAATTCAAGCGTATTTCCTTCCATGAAATAACCAAAACGGCTATTGCGGCTTCCCTGAAATCCCCGCGTGAGCTTGATCAGAACATGGTAAACGCACAGCAGGCGCGGCGCGTGATAGACCGCCTTGTGGGTTACAAACTTTCGCCCCTGCTTTGGGCAAAAATAAAAAGCGGCCTTTCAGCCGGCCGGGTGCAGTCGGTGGCTGTGCGCCTTATCGCCGAGCGCGCCCAGGAAATAGCGGCTTTCAGCACAGAGGATTATTATACGCTTGCGGCTATGCTGACAAAAGGCGATAGCAAGCCTTTTGAGGCAAAGCTGGTCCGCTGGCAGTCAAAGCCGGTGGAGCAGACCGTCACGCTTAAACTATTTGCCGAGGATTATCGTTACAAGACTTCTGTTTTCAAAAAGATGGAAGACACGGTTGAAGCCGCCACGCTTCTGCGCCACAGCGTTTTAAAGGTTTCAAAACTTGAAACCAAGGTGGTAAGGCAGAAACCCAAACCACCGTTCATAACAAGCACGCTCCAGCAGGACGCATACAATAAACTCGGCTTTTCTTCGGAACGCACCATGAAAGTGGCGCAGAGCCTTTACGAGGGCGTTGATATGGGAGGCGAGAGCGCCGGCCTTATTACCTATATGAGGACCGACTCTTTTAATGTTTCCCAGGAGATACAGAAAGAAACAGCCGGTTTTATAGGGGAGTTCTACGGCAAGGATTTTGTGCCCGCCAAACCTCCGCTTTACCTGAAAAAGGTAAAAGGCGCCCAGGAAGCCCACGAGGCCATCCACCCCACCGGCGTGGCGCGAAAACCTGAGGACATGGGCAAGTTTCTGACAGGTGAACAGGCCAAACTATATGACCTTATCTGGCGGCGGTTTGTGGCAAGCCAGATGGAAGACGCCGTCTTTGACTCTGTCAGTGTGGAATTTTCGGACGAAAAGGGAGCGGCGGTGCTGCGCACCAGCGGGCGCACTGTTAAATTTGAAGGTTACCTGAAGGTCTATATAGAGGAGAAAGAAGAGGATATTGACGCCGAGGGTGAAGAAGAGGCCGCCATTCCGCCGTTAAAAGAAGGGGATCTGGTAAACCTGAAGGATGTGGCGACTACCGCACATAAAACCAGCCCTCCGCCCAATTATAACGAAGCCAGCCTCATAAAAACGCTGGAAAAAAACGGTATAGGCAGACCTTCCACCTACTCGGCTATAATCAGGAATATCGTGGATCGCGGCTACATAAGCAAAGAAAAAGACCGTAAATTGCTTATCACCGAACTCGGCGCGCTGGTAACCGAAAAACTGAAGGGCTTTTTTCACGACATCATGGAAATTTCCTATACCGCCTCCATAGAGGACAAACTTGACGATGTGGCTGACGGCGCCGTGGACTGGGTGAAGATGATGGGCGAGTTTTATGTCCCCTTCGCGCAGACGCTTGCCAAGGCGGAAAAGGACATGGTTAAAACCCGGCCCAATGTGATAAAGACCGAGGAAAAATGCCCATTGTGCCTCTCCCCTATGGACCTGCGGGAAAGCCGTTTCGGCAAATACCTTTCCTGCTCTCACTTCCCGAAATGCAAGGGCAAGGTGCCCTTGGACAGGGAAGGCAATAAACAGGAATTTTTTAAGCCTATAAAGACCGAAAAGACCTGCACGAAGTGCAATAAGAACGCCATGCTGCTCCGAAAAAGCGCGCGTGGTTTCTTTTTCGCCTGTTCGGGATTTCCTAAGTGCCGCAATATAGAAAAAGTCACCCCTGAAGAAGTGGAGAAACTGACAGGAGGCGCGGGCACTACTCCTAAATGAATCTGCTGATAGAGAAATTTTTACTGCACATAAAGTCGCAGAGGAATTTTTCGAAGCACACAGTAAAGGCGTATAGCTTTGACCTTAAAGAGTTCGCTGGCTATATTCAAGGCCTCGGCGTGGATTCCCCGCAAAAAATAGGGCGCATGGAAGTGCGCGGCTACATAGCGTTCGTAAGCGGGCGCAATGTGTCGCGCAACACCCTTTTAAGGAAAATTTCCGCCGTGCGGTCTTTTTTGTCCTACCTGCTTTCAAACGGAGAAATGGAAAACGACCCCTTTGAGCTGATTACCATCCCAAAAACAGAAAAACGACTCCCACGCTTTCTTACCGAGGGTGAAGTAGGCCGCCTTGAGGATTCAAACGCCCCCGAGCAGGTAAACGCCAAAGAAAAAAATTATTTTTTTGCGGCGCGCGACTTCGCCATTTTCACGCTTATGTATTCAAGCGGGTTAAGGCGTTCGGAAGTGTCTGGCTTGAATATAGGGGACCTGGATTTTTACGGAGGATTTGCGCGCGTGATGGGCAAGGGTTCCAAAGAGCGTCTTGTGCCGGTGGGGGACAAGGCCCTGAAGGCTTTAAGGGTTTATCTGGATACCAGGCCGAAGCCCGTTTCTCCCGGCCTGCCGCTTTTTTTAAACCATATAAACACAAGGCTGACCGATGCGGGCGTGGCCCTGATCATTAAAAAAATGGCCCGGCGTGCCCGCTTTGCGCGCACGCTCAACCCGCACGCCATAAGGCATTCTTTCGCCACGCATCTGCTTGACCACGGCTGCGACCTCAAGTCTGTGCAGGAAATGCTCGGTCATAAAAACCTGGCCACCACCCAGATTTATACCCATGTGTCGCTTGAACGCCTTAAAGAGGTTTACGATAAAGCGCATCCAAGGGCCAAAAAACAGGGTATAGGGTAGAGGGGATAGGGTTTAGGGTGGGAACGCAGAGATTTTGAATTAAAGGAAAGATAGACAAAAGATCCGGAAGGCTGTTTAAAATTCGGTTTAAATTTATGATGTTTTTACCCTCTACCCTCTACCCTATCCCCTATACCCTGCCTTATGCCTTTTGACACCTCTTTAGACAAAGCCCCCGAAATACTGGCCCGTATGGCCGCGGCCGCCGGTTCCCGCCCGGATTTAACGCAGGGCGGCGGCGGGAATGTTTCGCTGAAGCTCAATAGCGAGCGCATGCTTATAAAGGCTTCCGGCGTGAAACTCAAAGATGTGTCAGCGGCGGCGGGCTATGCTTTGGTCAATTACGGCAATATACGCCGCCGCATAGCGTCCGGTCCCGGCGGCGAGGGGGAATTTTCCGATTACATCTGCTCCCAGACCCTGGCTGTTAAAGAGGTAAAGCCCGCCAAACCTTCCATAGAGACCGGCTTTCACTCGCTTTTAAACACGGCGGTTATACATACGCATTCGGTTTATGCCAATATACTGAATATGAGCGTAGAAGGCCATTCCCTCGGTAAAAAAATATTCCCCGAAGCGGAGTTTATCTCTTATAATCCCCCGGGGCCGCAATTATGTTCGGCGATAAACGAAAGGGCAAGGGCCTCCGGGCCGCAAATTTTCTTTTTGGCTAATCATGGCCTGGCGGTGGCCCACGCCGGCGTTGCCGGCGCTTTGGAGCTTAACGAGCGTGTAAACGACACCATAAGGCGCGGGCTTTGCCTGCCTGCTTACCCGGCTATTGCGTCCGTGACGGCCGGTCTCACGCCGCATAACAGCGCGCGCCTGGCCTGTTATGGCGCGCGGTTCATGGTTGAAAATGTGCTTTCGCCGGATCAGGCCCTTTACTGCGGTCCGGAAGCGCTTGAAGGGCGTGGGGAAATGGAGGCCGTAAACGAAGTGCTTACCGCCCTTTTCTATATTCTGGATTGTATGAAAGCGCTTAACCTGACTCCGCGATTCCTCTCAAAAGCCGATGTCCTATATTTCAACACCATGAAAAGCGGAAGATACACAATAGGGTATAGGGGGTAGGGTAGAGGGTATAGGTATAAGGAATTCCTTAACCCTAAACCCTGTATTTTTAGAACTCAAGATTCGGTCTTAATATAAACTGGAAGGGGGAGACCTTTTTAATGTTTCCGGTGTTGTTGGAAAGCGGGCCGGAATATTTCTTGTCAGCCGTCCATACAAAGCCAAGCCCCATAGTAAAGGCCTTGCGCGAATTCTTAAAGGGGAATTTCTTTTCAACCAAAAAATAGTGGCGTACAGGCTCAAATCTTTTCTGTGAAAAGTCCGAAACATATTCAAAGCCGCTGTTGTGCAGCCAGAAATTGTCCTTTCCGCTATTCTTGAAATCGGTGCGGCTGCGTCTGAAACCCAGAAAAAACGAATCGGCTATGTGTTTATTGGCGTGAAATTTGGTTCCCACACGGAAGCTCCAGCGCAATTCCCGGTCTGTCAGTATCTGCTCGCCTTTAAGCTTGGCCTCGGTTTGAACCCAGTTATCATGGATTAAAGTGTTGTCTTTTATGTGGTAATTGCCCACATCTATGAGTATGCCGGAATATCCGTTGCGTTTTCCCTGATACGCCTTTTTAATTGAATCAAAAGAAACAACATTGCCGAAAAAAAAGGACAGCGCCCAGGGCTCCTCAAAGCCGGCGGTAATGGACTGTACGGCGTTAAAATCATCCGCCACCTGCATTTGGTCGTAAAAACCGTGCTGATGTTTTTTTATCAGAGTTCCGGCGTAAGGCAAAGGGTTGATGCTGGCTTCAATAATAAAAGTGCGTGGCAGATAGAATTTGCGTATGAGTTCCCTGTAAATCTCGGTTTCTGAGTCCACTTTCATGTGCGGGATGGGTTTGCCGGTAAGGCTGTTATAGACCCCAAAGGCCGAGTAGTACGGATCCAATTCCAGTTCGCACGTGGTTTTCTTTTCAGCCGGTTCTTCGGCAAAGGCGAATCCCGCCGCCAGCAGAAGCGCCAAAGAAACTATTATCCTCATTATGAGTAATAATTTACCATATCACGGCCCGGCGAATCTATTCCGTATTTTTTAAGTTGTAAATCAGCTTCGCGACGGATTAAATATTCCATGGATTTATAGTAAAATGAAATAAATCCGCACTGTTGATTTTTACTAATTTACGGTTACTGTTCAGCGAGGTTTATTATGGCTATAAGAAGGATATGCAAGTATGGAGAGAAGATACTGGAAAAAAGCGCCGAAAAAGTGGATTTTGGAAAAATTAAAAAGGACCTGCCAGGTATTATTAAGGACATGTTTGACACCATGGAAGCCGTGAACGGAGCGGGTTTGGCGGCCAATCAGATAGGTTTGGACCTGCGGCTCGCAGTCATAAGGGTAAAAAGAGATAACAGGGAAGATCTGGATATGGTTCTTATTAACCCTGAACTGGTTGAAAAGTCCGGTCCTGTAGCGGAAGAAGAGGGCTGCCTCTCGCTGCCCGGGCTGTTCGCCAGAATAAAAAGATTTTCCAGGGTTAAAGCCAGAGCGCTGAACGCAAAAGGCCTACCCATAGAAATAAACGCCGAGGGGCTTTTGGCGAAGGCGGTGCAGCATGAAATGGACCATCTTGACGGGGTGCTTTTCGTTGACAGGTTGCCCTTCATTACCCGCATGAAGCTTAAGCCGGTGCTCATGCGGCTCAAACTCCGCTGGAAGAAGATAGATGAAAGCAAAATGCCGTTGGAAAATAATAATAGTAAAGAGTAAAGGGTAAAAAGTAAATAGTAATGAGAGAAAATGGGAAGACTAAGACAGATTCTATTCCCCGCTGAAAAACGGCGATGCAAAGGAAGCCGGGCCTTGCGTATTGCTCTGCGCACGGTTCATCTGCTGAGTTTTTCCGTCTTGTTCGGAGGACATTGGTTCGGCCTTCCACGCGCCGAGCTTATGCCATGGCTGAACTGGGCTGTTTTTTCCGGCGTCGGCCTTATTGCTTTGGAACTCTGGGGCAGTTTTGATTGGGCTTTCCAGCTAGCGGGGAGCTTTGTGCTGGCCAAACTTGTCCTGTTGGCGCTGGTCCCGGCGTTTTGGGACCGCCGGGTAACCTTGCTGGTGGCGGTCATGATTATCGGCTCAGTTGGTTCGCATATGCCCGGCTCACTGCGCCATTTTTATCTGTTTCCCGCCTTTAAATCTAAATAGGGGACAGCGACCTATTTTTAGATGTTGGGTGATATAGAAATGGTAATAGGTCGCTGTCCCCTGTTTCCCCGGGGCGTGGAATGGTAAAAAATTTTGCCGCAAAATTTTTTAATGAACTCTAAAATCATTATATCCGGCGCAGCTGAGAATAATCTTAAAAAAGTTTCTCTTGAAATACCGCATTACCGGCTGATAGTGGTGGCCGGCGTGTCTGGCAGCGGGAAATCAAGCCTGGTATATGATGTCATCTGCCGCGAGGGGCAGCGGCTTTTTTTGGAAAATTTTATTTCGGAAAGCAGGAACCCTGGAAAAAAACTGCGCAAACCCAAAGCCGATAGGATAAGCGGGTTGTTTCCCGTCATTGCGGTTAATCAGCAGATCGCGCTCCGAAATCCCCGCTCAACTGTCGGAACCCTTACTGAAATCCATGATTATCTGCGTCTTCTGTTCGCCCGGCTGGGCGCGGCGCCAGGCGCGGCAGCGCGTCCGGAACGCAGCCTTTTTTCCTTTAACTCACCATCGGGCTGTTGTCCGCATTGCAAAGGCCTGGGCGTTGAAGACAGAATAGACCCGGCCCTGATTATCGGCGACGCTTCAAAAACCTTGCGTGAGGGGGCGTCGGTATTGTCAACCCCAAACGGGTACATAATCTATTCTCAGGTGACGATGGATGTGCTTGACCAGGTTTGCCGCGCTGAAGGTTTTACCGTGGATATTCCCTGGAAAGACCTCAGCGAATATCAAAAAAACGTGGTGCTTTACGGGTCTGATAAAATAGCTATTCCCTTCGGCAAGCATACCCTTGAATCAAGAATGCGCTGGACGGGCATGACGGCGCGTCCCCGCCAGGAGGGCCGTTACAGGGGCATCATCCCCATAATGGACGAGATTCTTAAGCGCGATCGCAATCCCAATATCCTCCGCTTTGTCCGTTCGTTTGTCTGTCCGCAATGTCTGGGAAAACGGCTTAACAACGAAGCGCTTGCATATAAATTATGGGGATTGAATATAGCGGAGTTTTCCGCCCTGAGCCTGAAGCAGCTTCAGTTTTTTTTTGAAAGACTTTCGCTGGAAGGCAAAGAAGCCGCGGTAGCTGAACCAGTCCGCGAGCTTATTCTCCGGCGCGGCCGGATTCTTGCGCGGCTTGGGCTTGGCTATCTTACTCTTGAGCGCGAATCCACAACGCTCTCCGGGGGCGAAGCGCAGCGCATAAGGCTGGCAAACCAGGCTGTAACTGGTTTGCGCAATGTGCTTTATGTTCTGGACGAGCCCAGCGCAGGCCTGCATCCGGCCGATCATCAGCGGCTGTTGGAATTGATGAGGAGTCTGGTTGAAAACGGGAATACGGTTATAGCTGTTGAGCATGACGAGCAAACTATACGCGCTTCTGACTGGATAATTGACCTCGGCCCCGGTCCGGGTTCGGCCGGCGGGGAAGCGCTGTTCAGCGGGCCTTATGAAGAATTTGTTCGCAGTGATATCCCCCGCAGCCTGACGCTGGGTTTCCTGAAAGGAATGGAAAAATTCGACTATGCGCCTGAAATACCAGGGCATAAGATGCACAAAGAAGGCCTGAAAGATGCGGATACATTTGGCGTTGAGAATGCCGCAAAAAACAATCTTAAGGGTCTGAATGTCCGGTTTTCCGCCGGATGCTTCAATGTGATTGCCGGCATTTCCGGAAGCGGCAAATCCAGCCTTGTTGAAGAACTGTTGGAACAGATCACTGATAAAAAAGACCCCGGGCTTAATCCGTTCAAACGAATAGTACATATTGATCAATCCCCAATAGGCCGCACGCCTAACAGCAATCCATCCACCTATACCGGTATGTCCGACCACATCCGGGACCTGTTCGCGGAGTTGCCGCAGTCAAAACGCCGCGGCTATAAAAAAGGCCGGTTTTCCTTTGTTGTGAAAGGCGGCCGCTGCGAAGCCTGCGGCGGAGCGGGCGTGCAGCAGGTGGGGATGCATTTTCTTGGGAATATCGATGTCCCATGCGAAGTATGCGACGGAAAACGGTTTACCAAAGAAACGCTTGAAATACTGTGGAACGGCAAATCCATTGCTGATATACTTGAGCTGCCGGTAGTTGAAGCGAACGAATTTTTTAAAGGCCTGCACAAGATCACGCGCGTTACGCAAATCATGATCGATCTGGGCTTGGGATATTTAAAGCTGGGGCAGCCAAGCACCACGCTTTCCGGTGGAGAAGCGCAGCGCGTGAAACTGGCGACGGAGCTTTCCAAAACAAGCTCCGGGAATATCCTCTATATCCTTGATGAACCCACCACAGGCCTCCATCTGGCCGATGTGCGCGTGTTAATAGCGGCTCTGCGAAAACTTACGGAGAAAGGGCATACCATTCTTGCCGTGGAACATCATCAGGACTTTATTCTTTCCGCCGATAGGATTATTGACCTTGGGCCCGGCAGCGGCGACGAGGGTGGAAATCTGGTGTTTTCAGGCACTCCTTATTCCCTGATGGAATGTGAAGCGAGCGTCACCGGCAGGGAATTAAAAAGGCATATTTCCGGTAAAACGAATGGCGTCTGCTGTTCTAAGGCTCTGCCGGAGGCGGCGGAGCGGAAGGCCGCCGCTCCCTTAACTCTTCGCGGCATCACCACAAATAATCTGAAGGGCTTTGACCTTTCTGTCGCGCCGCGCAGCATTACGGCCGTTACCGGCGTTTCGGGAAGCGGCAAATCGTCGCTTGTATTTGACACATTTTACGCCGAAAGCCAGCGCAGGTTCAGCGACGGATTGTCTTCTTATATCAGGCAGTTTATCGGTAAAACTGGTAATCCGCTGGTGGAATCGGTTCAGGGGCTGACTCCCGCGGTTGCGGTCAGAAGAAAAGCGCCGCTCGCTAATCCGCGCTCAACGGTGGGAACATATACCGGCTTATATGATCTGCTGCGCCTTTTATACAGCCGGGCGGGAAAATATCCGGCGGGAATGGAGCCGCTTTTATCAGCCGCTTTTTCATTTAACAGCGAAGAAGGCGCGTGCCTAGTTTGCGGCGGTATGGGCTATGTTACGGCTTGTGACCCTGAAAAATTAGTGACTCATCCGGAATTATCTTTGCCGGCCGGCGCTTTAAACGGCAATAAAACCGGGAAGTTTTACGGCGAGCCCAATGGGCAATATGTGGCCTCACTGCTGGCGGCCGGAGCGCTTGCGGGAATTGATTTCAGCAGGCCGTGGAATAAGCTCTCATCAGGTGAAAAACAAATAGCTATGCGCGGACTCCACGGCCATGCGCTTGAAGTAAACTGGAGCTACAAACGCGGGAATCGCGAGGGGGTTCATACCTTTAAAGGTCAGTGGAAAGGCTTTGCCGCGCTGGTGGAAGAAGAATATGCGCGAAAACACGCCGACTACAGGGGGGAAGCTATGCTGGCGCTGATGAAGCACAATAACTGCCCTTCCTGTAACGGGAAGCGGCTTAAAGAACATCCTTTGCTGGTGACGCTTGCGGGGCTTGATATCGCCGCGCTTTCTCAGCTTGAAGTATCTGAAATGGTGTCTTTCTTTAAAGAGAAAGCCGCTACTGACGGTTATTTGCTGGAAGCCTTAAAAAAAGCCGTTCTGAATTCTTTGACCGCCGAAATTCTTATTAAGCTGGAATCCTTAACACAGGCCGGGCTGGATTATTTGGCGCCCGCAAGGCTTATCTCCACCTTATCCGGCGGGGAGTTCCAGCGGCTGCAAATAGCGGCGCAGATACATTCCGGTCTGACCGGTATCACCTATATGCTTGATGAGCCTTCCTTCGGGCTGCACGCTTCGGACGCGGCACGAATGGGCGGGATCGTAAAGGGGTTGCGTGAGGGCGGAAATACAGTGATTATGGTGGAACAATCTTCTGCCATGCTTGCAGTTTCAGACCGGGTGATTGAATTAGGACCTGCAGGCGGCAGAGAGGGCGGAAAAATAATTGCCGACGGAAAACCTGAAGCTTTTATCAGCGCGAAAGAACACGCGGCTTTTAACGGAAAAGGGAAACGGCTCCTGCGGCCCGGGCTTGAAATCCGCGGAGCCTTTGCTAACAACCTCGCGCGTGTTGATGTGGATATTCCGGGCGGAGGGCTTATTGCCGTAACCGGCGTCAGCGGCAGCGGTAAAACAAGCCTGGTGAGCGAAGTTCTGCACGCCTCATGGTTGAAAAAAAGCCCTGTAAATTGCGTGGAATTCCGAGTCGTAGGGGCAATAGACCATCTGGTAATGGTGGAGCAGGATATTCCGGCGGTATCTTATTCGGGTATTCCCGCTACCTTCCTCGGAATATTTGAGCCTTTGCGCGATATGTTCGCGGATTGCGAGGCGGCGAAGAAGAATAAATGGAAGGCCGGTCATTTTTCATTTTTATCCAAAGATGGCCGGTGTCCGGATTGCAATGGCTCGGGTTTTCATGAGATAAGCATGGATTACTGGACCGACGCCCGTGTTCTCTGCGAAACCTGCCATGGCTCGCGTTATAAGCCGGAAATCCAGGAGGCGCGCATAGCCGGCGTTTCTATTCCTGAATTACTGAAAACGTCTTTTGGCGGTCTGAGAGTGTTTCTTGAAGAACATCTGAAAGGAAAGAACCGGGAGAATATCCTGCGAATAGTTGCCCTGGCGGAAAAGACAGGGTTGGATTATTTATCAGTTGGGCAGCCAATGAGCACCTTATCGGCCGGCGAATTGCAGCGCTTGAAACTTGCCGCCGGAATTGCGGAGGGGAAAGGAAAAAACACGCTCTATCTTCTTGACGAGCCTACAGGCGGGCTGCATTATAAAGATATTTGCAAGCTTCTGGCGCTGTTTGAGGAAATTATCGGCGAAGGCGGAAGCATCCTCTGTGTCACTCATGAACCGATGCTTGCGCGCGCGGCCGACAGGATTATTGAAATAGGGCCCGGTGCTGGGAAAAACGGCGGAAGAGTCATTTGCGCTAAAAATTCAGGCTGATATGAATCTTGAAAACGAACAGTTAGCTATTGACACCAGGGGCCGGGCGTTTTTTGCGGCCCTGCTTTTTTTGGCGCTGGCGTTCACATGGCTGGCTATGAGCCCCTGTCTCAACAACGGCTTTATCAACTGGGATGAGACCGAATATTTGATCAATAACCCCAGAATTAAAACGCTTTCCTGGGAGAGCGTGAAAACTATCTTTTCCACGCCGGACCTTAAAATGTATTCCCCGCTGTCAACGCTAAGCTACTCGCTGGAGTATCATTTCGCCGGACTTAAGCCCGGAATTTATCACGCTACCAGCCTTTTTCTGCATCTGGCCGACACCGCGCTTGTAATGGTTTTGGCGCGGCTTTTACTCGGCGGCGTATGGGCGGCATTTTTTATAGCGCTTTTATTCGGCATACATCCGGCGCATGTGGAATCCGTAGCCTGGGCGGCGGAGAGAAAAGACGTGCTTTACGCTTTTTTCTATCTCTCTTCGCTGATAGCCTATGTTTTGCGGCCTGGCAAGAGGGGAAACTATTTACTGTCATTGGCTCTTTTTTTATGCGCGCTGCTGTCCAAGCCGATGGCGCTGACATTGCCGCTGGTGCTGCTTCTGGTGGATTATCTTAAGCAGGGTAAAATAGAGCGCAGGCACTGGCTGGATAAAATACCGTTTTTTATTCTTATGGCCGTCTTCGCCGGCATATCTCTGTCGCCGGCGGCAGGCCTGCATCTGCATTGGGCTAAACGGCTTGTCGTTCCGTTTTATAATCTGGGTTTTTACATTTACACCCTGT
This sequence comes from Elusimicrobiota bacterium, assembly GCA_003450815.1. Lineage (GTDB taxonomy): Bacteria > Elusimicrobiota > Elusimicrobia > Elusimicrobiales > UBA9959 > UBA9634. The sequence continues at coordinate 12,185 of DMES01000062.1, forward strand.
TGTGGCCGTTCAACCTTTCAGCCATGTATGTTTTAGCTCCGGGAGGGAAACCGGTTTTTTACGCTTTTTCGGCTGCAGCATTGGCTGGGATATTTTTGCTGTGGAAATATTTCCGCCGCGACAAAGAAGTGGTTTTCGGCGCCGCTTTTTTTGTTGTCACGCTTTTGCCGGTGCTGCAGTTCTTCCCGTTCGGGCCGGTTATCTCCGCCGACCGCTACACTTATGTGCCTTCCATAGGCGTTTTTTTCATCGGGGCGGTATGCGCCCGCCGTATATGGCGGCATTTTGACCCAGTGAACAGGGGCATAATTGTCATCTGCGCTTTTAGCGCGGCGCTGACGCTTGCGGTTACGGCTAGTGTGCGCTGCACGGTTTGGAAGGATGGCGTTTCGCTCTGGAGCGATACTTTGCGTAAACAGCCGCAGGCGGCCCCGGCTCTTATCAATTTATGCGGCGCCTATATACAGGCAAACATGAACGATAAAGCGGAGGCCTGTCTTTCCCAGGCGATACGGATATATCCTAAAAATGACGATAACTATTACAATTTAGGTTTTCTGTCCGCCCAAAACAAGAAGTTAGACAAAGCGGAAGAATGCTTTGCGAAAACATTGGAAATAAGTCCCTGTCACGCTCCCGCGCTGAATAATATGGGTAATATTTACCTGCTTAAAGGCGAGGCCGCTAAGGCAGAGCTATATTATACCCAGGCGGTGCAGTGTGATAACTCCTATGCCGCCGCGTACCGCAATCTAGGCAAACTTGCGCTCTCGCGCAAAGACACGGCCAAAGCCGTCTTGTTTTACAAAAAGGCGCTCTCAGCCGACCCCGCGGACAAAGAAACCCGCGCTTTGCTGATGACTCTGCGGTAACTCCGTTTATTTTTGAAGGAGAGAGCTGGCGCGTTTTTCATGCGCTCCAAGACCGAGTTTTTGGGGAAGGAGCCGGGGACGACACCCATAGGTATCCCATCCAGTATAATTG
>DMES01000067.1 GCA_003450815.1 Elusimicrobiota bacterium
GCTGGCTCGTTCATCTTATCTATTTCCGCTCGGCGGTTTGTCCTTACACATTAAACTAATAGCATGTTTTCTGTGATAGGAAAGGGTTTCGTATACCTGTTTAACAATACGCATTTTTTCTTTCCATGTGCGGGCAACCTGGTATAAGGTGCGCATATAGATCACGTACTCCCTTTTGGCGGAAAGAGGCATCTTTATGCCACCATAACGGCAAAACCGTTCGGTAACATTTTAGGTTAGTGGAAGCGTGGACTCAAAGTGTTGCCCATGTATCCGGTATAATATGTTACCGATGTGTCCGGTATGGCCCCCCTTATACATAGGGGCCAGCGGGATTCGAATTATAAAATGACATCTCAGGTAGGTCAGGAAATCAAACCAAAAAGAGCGGACACATTGATATTGGTATAATTTGCTTTTGCATTGGATTGGACTAAACCATTTGGCATCGTCGAGCGTCAGTATTGGTGTGGAAACAATAATGGAGCTGGATAAAAATATTAAACCGGAAAGCTTTCCCGACCGGAATCAGGAGGGTGCTTTCCCTATGCTTATAGAGGCTCACCAGCGCCGGGTGTATTCTTTAGCTCTGCGCCTTACTGGCAATTCGGCTGCGGCTGATGATATAACCCAGGAAACTTTTATATCAGCATGGAAACATCTTAAAGGCTTTCGTGGTGACAGCTCTTTAAAAACCTGGTTACTGCATATCGCCACAAACAAGGTGCGTTCTTATTGGCGCTGGAAAAAACTACGCTCATGGGTGGGGCTGGGGCAGAAGGATGGCAAAGAGCACTCGCCGGCTCTTGAAGATGTTCTTCCGGACAGGCCGGAAGACAGGCCGGAGCAGGCAGCGTTAGGTACGGATATGGAACGAAGGGTACAGGCCGCCATTAATACCCTCCCTCCGCGTCAGCGGGAAGTGGCTGCGCTGCGGGCGCAGGAATTTAGTATAGCCGAAATAGCTGCTACGCTTGGTATGGCTGATGGTACGGTTAAAGCCCACTGGTTCGAGGCCAGAAAAAAGCTCGAAGGTCTTCTGGGGGAATATTTATGAAAGATGACGAGAAGGCAATAAAACTGGTTTCCCTGTTGGCTGTGCGCAGATCCGACGCGTTTTGGGCTAGGCAAAGGGCGCAGATAATGGCCGCCGCGACAGAAAAACATAGTCTAACACGTGCCTGGTTCCTGGCCCCCGCCGCAGCTATGGTCGCTCTAATGGTGTTTGTGCTGGCCCGCGGACCATGGCTGCCGCATATGGAAGAACAACAGATGGTCAGCACGGCCTTTATTGAAAGTCTGGATTTGCTTGAGGATCTGGACGTGCTTGAGGCTGTGTCTGAGGAAGAATTATGAAAAAGAGAGCCTTAACAGTCTGGTTCAGTGGCCTGTTGGTTGCCGCAGCAATGGCCGCTGCGGTAAGCGCGCCGGCTGAAGTGTTGGATAACCTTGATTTTTTTAGCGACCTTGAACTGCTGGCAAACCTTGAAATACTTGAAGACGAGCCATTGGAAAAAAGCTTTATAGCCGTCTCAACAGTTCCGGCAGTTTCAATTACTATAGGTGCTGCAACTATTTCCACTGAAACAGTAAAAGCACTAACTTTCACAGGGAGGTCTTATGAAAAACATTAAACTTATTCTGATGACAGTTCTTCTTATAACAGTTAGCGTGCAAGGCGCTTTGGCGGTGGAAGATGCACAGGTCATTAAGCAGGCGGCCTGGGATAAAATGCCCGATGGCGAAAAAGCCAGGGTGCTGGCCAATTATGAGAAGTGGAAGGGGATGAACGCAGCAAAAAAGACGGAGATCAAAGAGAAGTTCACCCGTTTCCGTGCCATGCCCAAAGAGCGCCAGGCAGAATTGCGCGGGCGTTGGGCCCGCTTTCAGGCCATGCCGGAAGCCACCAAGGGAAAACTGCTAAAAAAATTCCAAAAATGGCAGAAACTATCCAGGGAACGCCGTGAGGGCTTGCGCCGCGAATACCGCCAGGAGAGAAAGAGCGAGAGGCGTTCTGGCGCTGGAGGCAGTGGCGGACGCCGCGGCAACTAAACCTTTAGCGAAGCAGGCGCGTCTGTATGTTATGCGGTGGCATAACTGCAAAAACATGGAGGTTATATGAACAAGAATACAGTGCACTTCGCAATGCTTCTCCTGGCGGTTGGCTTTACCCTGCCGGTGGGTTTAATGGCGGAGGACGCGGTTAAAGAGCAGAACATGCTGCATACACAGGATAAACTACAGGCGCAGGATCAGACTAGCGAACAGGACCGATTACAGACCCAGCAGAAACTTCAGACAAAAGAGCAACTCCGGCTTAAGACTGGCCAAGACGAGGAAAAGCCTGTTGAGGGCGAAAAGAACGCACTAAAAAAACAGGATAGGACCCGCGCCATGAAGGGGGCTGAAAACGCGAACAAGGGGCTTGATCGCGCCGATGAGTCTGCCGGTGTTAATGGCCAGGAAGGTCGCAATACGGCACGCGAAAGAATAGAGAATTCTGGCGATGATAAAATCCTTAAAAACCAGGAAAAATCCGGCAAACTGGAAGACAGCAAGGAGCTTAAAAAGCGGGAGCGCAAGCAGGAAAAGAAGTCCGCCAGGGAACAGCGTCGCGCAGATAAAGCCGAGCGGCGCGAGGTCCGTTCCGAAAACAGGAAAATTAATAGTAAGCGCAAATAAGGTCCATTGATCTGCCGCCGCCCCTACAGGGGCGGCGGGCGGTCTGGGAGAAATATGAAAAGACAATTAACAGCGGCCGTGTTTTTTATTGTTTTTGCAGGAAAAGCAGGCGCTTATTTTGATGCTGGCACCCGCTTTACATCCGGCGCCGACAGCTATAGCGGGTTAAATATCTTTGGCGAGGGTGGAAACGATAATTATTATCTGCGACCCGCTCTTAATACATACAAGAGCGACGTTTCGGACCGCTATTCCACTTATTCATTAGGGGTAGGCCTTGACCGTCCGCTTTGGCGCGGAAGCGCAGAGGTTTCGCTAACTCCTGAAACCGGTGGTTATAAGAATTCAGCAGTTTACACGGATCTGACATTTAACCTTATAGGTGAGCCAGAAGAAGATGCGGCTTTGGAAGACATAAGCCTGGGCGCTTTCGCCGGGTTTACGTCTCATGAGGATAGTTATTCTCTTTCCACCGGTACGGTGAGTTCCGGTTCCAGGCGCAAAACCAAACCCAGCGTTTCAACGCTGATATCGTCATTCAAGCTTAGCCAGACGGATTACGGCCTGACAGCTTCGGTGCGGGTTTATGGTGTGAGGTTGAGCGGTCGGTTAACTAAAACGGACTACGATAAGGACGTGGCAGCGGAGGATAGACAACTCCCCATAAACATAGGAAATATAAGCGCTAGTGGTTTTCAGGATAGGGCGGTCAGTGCCAGGCTGCGTTTTTCTTCACTGCCGCTCTCTCCTGAAGCCGGTTACTCAAAAACTTATTACCTGCTTGACCAGGCGGACTCAGAGGCTATAAATGTCGGACTTTCCCAGAAGATAGGCGCGGCGACACTATCGGCTGGATGGGAGAGCTTAAACCCAGGTGGCGCAGTCTCAAAAAGCGATTATTATTCATGTGGCATAACTTTTTCATTCTAAATAGGGGACAGCAATCTGGTTAAGGTGACACAGAACTTAACTCCGTTTTCTAGGTTTAAGGCCTGTATGCTGGTTATCCAGCTTTCGTCCCAAGTTGTCTTACAAAGTGGCAATAAATTCCTTGCCTCCAAGCTGTCTTCCTGTTGAGGAATATTTTTTATCATATCTATTTATTCTTTTCATAAATCCCACTCCGCAAGAAGTCCCGCAAGGTAAGAGTTTTATTCAATCGCACTGGGCGCGCCAGCAGATCAGCCTGTCCTGAAAGGCGGCTGTGGATGCTGCTTCAGGGATACTCGCAAGTATGCGCAACAAGGACCGCGCGCACCGATTTATATTCAATAGCATAGCAGAGCATCCCGATAATCATATAGAGGTCCCCTCCCGCAGGTTTGTAATATTACTTTGCGAGAGATATCACAAAACCTTAAGGAGGGAACGTATGAAATTATACTCAGCAATTGACCTGCATTCCAATAACAGCGTACTGGTAATACTGGACGAGAATGACAAAGTGGTATACGAACGGCGCCACCCGAACGAACTTCCGGTTATCCTGGCGGAACTGGCGCCATACAAGAAGAAGATACAGGCGATAGCGGTGGAATCGACGTACAACTGGTACTGGCTGGTCGATGGGTTAATGAAGGCGGGCTATTCTGTGAAACTGGTGAACACGGCGGCGGTGAAAGTCTACGAGGGGCTTAAGTACACCGGGGACGAGCATGACGCCCGCCACCTGGCGCACCTGCTGCGGTTGGGCGTCTTGCCGACCGGCCACATCCATCCGAAGGAAGACCGCGCCGTTCGCGACCTGCTGCGTAAACGCGCCCAGTTGGTGCGGTGTCGCACTACGCAGGTACTGAGCATACAGGGCTTAATAAGCCGCAACAGTGGAAAAAGAATACCTGGGGACGGGGTATACAAGCTTAATGATGTCACAATCGGACAGTTCTGCGGCGGCGACGGCATACTGGCATTGGCGATCCGAAGTAACCTGACTGTGCTGCGCTGCCTGGATGAGCAGATTTCGGGACTTGAGAAAGTAGTGCTTAAGCAGGCAAAGCTAAAGCCGGAATTCAAAAAGCTCTTAACAGTCGACGGGATTTGGCATATCCTTGGGATGACCATTATGTACGAGGCAGGGAGTATGGAGCGCTTTGAGAAAGTCGGGAACTTCGCATCGTATGCGCGCTGTGTGGACAGTTCCCGCTGGAGCAATGGGAAAAAGAAGGGAGCCGGTAATAGGAAGAATGGGAATAAGTATTTGGCATGGGCGTTTGTTGAGGCGGCACATTACGCCGTGCGCTATAACGAGCGCATCCGGAGTTTTTATCAGCGCAAACTGGCCAAGACTAATAAATTCGTTGCCGCTAAGGCAGTAGCCCATAAGCTGGCACGCGCTTGCTATCACATGTTAAAAGATCAGACGCCTTTTGATGAGGCGCGTGCTTTTTCATAATGATTTAGGTGGGGGGAGCGAGCTCGTACCGTTGTTGGGAAGACCACTCAACCCGATTAGCCGCTTCCTCCACCCTCTGTTTTAGGCGAAGACGCCTCTGCCGTGAGCCAATCGTGTGTTGGCCTGACGAAAGTCGGAAGCCATAAACCTGTAGGCGGCGTAGTCCGCCGTTAAGATGGACGCGGCAGGGAACCAAAGATTTTCTGGGCCTTCGAAGAGGGCAGGGGCAACGGCAGTTGTATCGCCGGAGCCTTGATCCTGATGAGTGACTGGTGCGGCTTCGTCCGACGCCAAATAATAGAGAATCCGGTAGCGTAAAAGCCTTAAACGGAGGAAAGTAGGAACAGATTTTAAAAAAATGAATAACCACAACCTGTGGGTGGGGATGCTTTTTGTCTTGACGCGGGGACCTCTAATGAGCGACAACGGTATCGGTATGCTATGATTTTTTTCGAATTTCAAAAGGAAATGTTACGCGTGGCGAGAATTAAGTTCTGTGTCACCTTAATTATAATTACCTTAATTCAGTTATTGCGCGGTGATTTCGAACTTTGGGGGGGTCTGCATGTGGCGTTTTACTAGACACTGCTCCGCCGCTTTTATTACCGCGTCTTTGTATTTGGGGGGGAAATCTTTCGGAAGCGTTATTTTAAAATACATCTTGGTCGCCAGGTGAGCGGCGTCGTCCCAGTCCATAGAGAAGTTTATTTTCAGGCCCTCCGCGCTCAAGCCTCTGGATTGGATGAAGCCCAGTATAAAAATTCCGGCGCAGGTGCCGAGCGATGCCAGGAAAAGGTCGAACGGCGTGGGCGCCGAGCCGTCCCCTCCCGCCCGGGCGGGCTGGTCGGTGGCTATTGTAAAGCCGCCGATAGCGGCGTTCACTTTTTTATTTCCTGGGAAAGTTATTTCCATAATTTCCGGGTTAATAGGTATGCCGGTTGAATTCTTTGGTGATGCCGGGAATAATGGTGGTTTTTCCGTCCGTGATAGAGTAAATTTTTAAAATGCCGGCGTAAACCTTTTCAAAGGCTTCCACCACGCCCGGGTCAAAGGAGGTTCCGCTTTCCTCGTGGATATAGGCGCGGGCTTTTTCCGGATCCCATTTGGGCTTATATACCCTGGGCATGCAGAGGGCGTCAAAAACATCGGCCACCGATACTATGCGCGCGTAAATAGAGATCTCTTCGCCTTTTATTTTTGAGGGATAGCCTGTGCCATTGAATTTTTCGTGATGGGATGCGGCCACCTTGCAGGCTATCTGTAAAAGCAGGCTTTCTGCGTTTGCGAGTATTTTCGCGCCGTAGAGGGTGTGCTTTTTCATCTCGTCGTATTCCGGGGCGGTAAGTTTGCCCGGCTTTAAAAGAATGGCGTCGGCTATGCCGACCTTGCCGATGTCATGCAGTGGGCTCGCGTAGCGGAGATTCTCCACTTCCTTTTCCGGCAGGCCCATGCCCTGGGCTATCAGGGCGGAATATTCGCTTATGTGTTTCAGATGTATAGCGGTATCCTGCTGGTCGCGGTATTCCGCGGTTATGGCCAGGCGGTAAATGGTTTCAAGCTGCGACTTGGAAAGGTTCTCGTAGAGCTGCGCGTTTTCAATAGCCGACGCCGCCAGCGAACCTAAAAGCTGAAGTATTCCTTCGTCTTCCTCGTTAAAATACCCATTGTTCTTGTTTATAATTTCAAAAACGCCGATAATGTGGCCGCCGACATTTTTAAGCGGAACGGCAAGTATGGTTTTTGTGTGGTAGCCGGTAAGGCGGTCTATGTCCTGGTTGAAGTGTGCTTCCTCGTAGGCGTTCCGGATATTGATCGTCTTGCCTGTTGCGGCTACTTCGCCGGCTATGCCTCTGTTAAAAGGCATTCGGATTTCGTTGTGCTGCATTTTCTGGGCGACTTTTGACCAAAGTTCATTTGTGTGCCTGTCCAAAATAAAAACGGTGCAGCGGTCGCAGTTGAGTATTTTTTTTACCTGGGCGGCTATAATCTCAAGCAGCTTGTCCAGGTGGGTTTCCTTTGAGACGACCCCTCCGAATTGCACCAGCAGGTTTAAGCGGTTTTGCAGTTCTTCTTCTTTGGTCATCATATTCAGATATATTTTAGCATTTGCAAAGGGTCAGGAAAGGGCAGAAGGCTGAGGGCATAAGGCTGAAGGATAATGAAATGAGGGGCAAAAGTCAGATTTATTTTACACTATACCTTCAGCCATCAGCCTTGCGCCTTCAGCCTATTCTCTCTCCAAATTTGTCCAAAAACACGCTGTAATGAATTGCCGTAGCCGTAGGGTAGGCGGCTTTAAGGCCGCCGTTTATCTGTATAAGGCACGAGGTCGCGCCCACAACCACGGTTTTGGCCTGCGTGGAAGCTATATTTTTCAGCTTGCGCTTCAGAATGGCGTTTGACATGGCGCTTTGGGTGAAGGCGTAGGCTCCGGCCCCTCCGCAGCACCAGTCGCTTTCCGGCAGTTCACGCCATTGTTGGCCCGCAAGTTTTTTTAAAACTGAGCGTGGTTCATACCTTATGCCCTGACCGTGGCAGGCGCGGCAGGAATCATGATAGGTTATAATTCCCGCAGATTGAGCTTTTTCCGAACTGGTCACTTTTTCAGGCGGAATTATTTCAAGGATATCTTTGACCGCTTTCGCAAAAGCGGCGGCTCTGGGCCGCCAGGCCTCATCGCCGGTAAAAAGCTGTTCGTAGGTTTTCATGAAAGCCACGCACGAAGAGCAGTCGCCGATAACCGCAAAATCCCCCAGCGAAGCCTTCAGTTCCTCGTAGCGCAGGATATTCTTTTTTGCGAATTCTCTGGCGTCCTCAAGGCGGCCGTAATTATTTGCAAGCAGTCCGCAGCAGGAATTCTCTATAAAAACTCCTTCCCCAAGGTGTTTTGTCAGCACGCGCGCCGTGGCCAGCGCTACTTCTGGGAAAATATAGTTGGGCCCGCACGGCGCGAAATAGGCCCAGGCAGCGCCGGTTTTGCCTCGCGCCGACAGAGCCGGGTCTTTTTTTAATATTTCAGAGGCGAATCTGAGCGGTATTTTGCCAACGGCTTTTTGTGCGTCCGCCAGCGCCGGAATACCGAGAAAATCGTAAAGGCCGAGCCAGCCAGCCAGGCGCGCCAAGCCCAGGTATTTCAAAATATAGACGAACTTCAGCCATATAGAAAAAATATGCGGAGCGTTTAAAAGCGTTTCCACCGCCAGTTTTGAAAAAAAGCTGTTTCCGTAGCCGGTAATGCTGCGCCTTCCCTCAAGCGCGATGTCGGCGGTGGGCACTTTGGCGTAGCAGGCCGAAGTGCAGGCCCCGCAAAGCAGGCAGGTGTTGAGCGCTTCGGCGGCGTTGCCGGTGTTTTTTGCCTTGCCTTCCAGCAGCAGGCGCACGAACTGGTTGCGGCCTCTGGCGGAAATAGTTTCGCGCCCGGTAAGCATGTAAGTCGGGCAGACGGTTTCGCAATAGCCGCATCGGTTGCACTGTGAGGCCGCATCATATAGCGTGCGTTCTCCCAGGTCGGTAAGCAGGGTTTTTAAGTGGCGGTCTTCCGAGTCGCTGCCGTAAAGCTCGTTTATTTCGTATTTGCTCATAAAAAACGGCAGGGTATAGCGTAGAGCGGATAGGGGTTAGGGCAGACTATAAGGAGATCCTTCCCTAAACCCTATTCCCTAGCCCCTCTACCCTGTTCCTCCATATATCCACGGGTTAAGCAGATTTTCAGGATCAAGAACCTTTTTAAGACGATAATGATAATCGCGCGGCTCAAAAGCCAGCGCTTTTTTTTCTCCGCTCGGTTCAAGCCGCGGGTCTCCTGCGCTGTCCGCCGCTAAAATCTTCAGGGTCGCGGACAGTATTATCCCATAAGCGCCCAGCGAGCCGCAAAAAAGTTTAACAGCGTCATATCCGGCCACATTTTTCACCGTCTTACCCCCCAAGACAAGCGCGGTGCCGTCGGCCATCGCTATATCCAGCCCCAACAGCAGGCTTCGTATTTCCGGAAAGGTTTTGGCCGCTATAGTTCCGCCAAGGCTGCCTTCCAGCCCGGGGACGGCAAGCGCGAACCCCTGCTCTCTAAGCTGCCTTTTCAATTCGGTGATTTTTATTCCCGCTTCAGCTTTCACGGTCAGGTTTTCCCTGTCCAGGTCAAGCAGCTTGTTAAGGTTTTTAAGTCGAAGAGGACGCACCTTGTGCGCGGAAGCTTTTATTTTGGTGCCCGAGCCCAGAACCAGAGTTTTTGTCCCGCTTTTAGCCCTTAAGCGAAGTTCGTCTAAAATGGTTTTGGCGCCCGCGCTGAGATCGGCTGGCGCAACGGGAACTTGATGGCGGTTGTCTACTGAAATGGGCAATATTTTGTCCGGGTTGGAGAGTCCCTCCGGGTCAAAAGCGGTTTTCAGGCTCTTAAAAAAATACAGGGTCTTCGGGTCGTAAAGCCAGGCCATTGCCACCCGCTTTTCCACGCCTATGCCATGCTCGCCCGAAATGGTGCCTCCAAGGCGTATGCAGGACTTAAGTATTTCATAGCCGGCTTTTTTTACCCTTTTTACTTCCTGCATATCCCGCCCGTCAAAAATAATATTGGGATGCAAATTGCCGTCGCCCGCGTGAAAAAGCAGGCTGGCTGTAAGTTTGTAGCTTGAAAGTATTTCCCTGGTTTCTTTAAGCGCCTCAGGGAGCTTAGGGCGTGGAACCACTCCATCCTCCACTAATACATTCGGTGCGAGCCTTGCCATCGCCGGATAGGCGCCTTTGCGTATGGCCCAGAGGGTTTCCCGTTCCTCTTCAGTGCCAGCGGTTTTAAAATATGTGGATGAATTTTGCGCGCAGATGGTTTCAATTCTCTCAGCCGTTTCTTTTAACCGTGTCCGGTCGTTGCCGTCCAGTTCAATGATCAGCAGCGCCTCGGTTCCGTTTGGGAGCGAAAGTTTTGAGTTGCCGCCAGCCGCCTCAAGCGAGACGCTATCCATAGCCTCAAGCGCCCGCGGCACTATACCGGAGCTGATAATTTTTGTGACCGCGAGCATGGCGTTATCAAGCGAGCTGAAGGCCGCGGCAGAGGTTTGCAGATATTCCGGTTTCTTGATTATTTTCAGCCAGGCTCTTGTAACTATGCCTAGCGTGCCTTCGGAGCCGATCATGAAACTCATCAGGTCGGGCCCCGGGTCGCGGTAAGACCAGGTTTTAACTTCCCCTTCGGGCGTTACCACTTCCAGCTTCTCCACATTGTCGGAGGTCACTCCGTATTTAAGGCACTGCGGCCCGCCCGCGTTTTCGCCGATGTTTCCGCCTATCGTGGACACTTTCTGGCTTGCCGGGTCGGGGGCGTAAAAAAAACCAAAAGGCGCCAGCGCGTTTTGCAGTTCAAGGTTTACCACCCCGGGCTCCACCACGGCTACTCGGTTTTCCGTATCAATTCGGTGTATCTTTTTCAGGGCGGAGAGGTTTAATATAGCCCCGCCCTTAAGGGCTATGGTGCCGCCTGAAAGATTAGTGCCGGCAAGTCTTGGGACGAAAGGTATGGCTGCCGCGTGAAGGATCTTTATTACGGGGGCCACCTGATCGGCGGCGGTAAAGCGCAGTACGACTTCCGGCCGGGCTCTGGCCATGCCGGCATCGTACGAATACATTAGTATCTCAGCCTCGTCCGTGCGCACATTTTCCGGACCCACTATGGCCTCAAGGCTTTGTCGTATTGGTCCGAGTTTGTCGAGTTTGAACATAAAGAAAGGGGATAGGGGTTAGGGTTTAGGGTAAAGGAGTTCCTTATTTCTGCGCCCCTTACCCTCTACACTATCCTCTCTACCCTTGCTTATTGGTCGCAGTTTGGCTGTAAAATGCGCCAGCGCCTTCGGCGCCTCCAATATTTCAAGGCCTTTTATCGCTTTTTTGTTTTTCACGAGATGCCCGAAAACCTCTATCACATAATCTATATGGCTCTGAGTATAAACCCGGCGCGGTATTGCCAGCCTTAACAACTCCATGTCCGCCGGCAGGAAATCACCTTTTGCGTTGCGCCGCCCGAACATCAGCGTGCCTATTCCAACGCCTCTTATGCCGCCCTCAAGATACAGCGCGGCCGCCAGCGCCGTGGCGGGGAAGTTCTGCGGTTTTATGTGCGGCATTAATTTTTTTGCGTTCACATACACTCCGTGGCCGCCAGGCGGAGTGACTATCGGTATTCCCAGGCGCATAAGGCCCTCGCCCATATAGGCGGTGGAGCGTATGCGGTATTGCAGATAATTTTCATCCAGAACTTCACGGAGGCCTATGGCTATGGCTTCAAGGTCGCGGCCGGCGAGTCCCCCGTAAGTATTGAACCCCTCGGTGAGGATAAGCAGCTGGCGGGCTTTAGCCGCCCATTCGGTATTGTGCATCGCCAGGAACCCGCCCATATTGGCGAAAGCGTCTTTTTTTGAGCTCATCATGGCGCCGTCGGCCAGTTCAAACATCTGCTGGGCTATTTCGCGCACGGGGGTCTGGTTATAGCCCTTCTCCCGCAATTTTATGAAATAAGCGTTCTCGGCGAAGCGGGCGCAATCCAGAAACATAGGAATACCGTATTTGCGGCAGATGTTTTGCGTGCTCTTCAGGTTTTCCATGGAGACAGGCTGGCCGCCAAGAGAGTTGTTGGTAACGGTCATTACGCACATGGGGATATTTTTCGCGCCTTTTACCTTTATGAATTTTTCAAGCGCCTCGATATCCATATTCCCTTTGAACGGGCCCGGTTTGTCGAAATCCAACGCCCCTTTGGCTGGGAAGTCCACGGCTTCAGCCCCCGAGGCCTCCACATTGGCCCGGGTGGTGTCAAAATGCGAATTTGAAACCATGTATTTGCCATGACCGCCGATCATCGAGAAAATTATATGTTCGGCGGCGCGTCCCTGGTGCACGGGGATAACTTCTTCGTACCCTGTCAGGTCCTTAATCGAGTTCTCAAAATTATAATAGCTGCGGGCCCCCGCGTAAGATTCGTCGCCTATCATTATGCCGCCCCACTGCGCGGCGCTCATGGCGCCGGTGCCGCTGTCGGTAAGCAGGTCAATAAGCACCTTCTCCGCCCGGATATTAAAAAGGTTGTAGTGCGACTGCTCAAGCAGTTTAAGCCGTTCCTGCCGGGTGGTAAAACCCAGAGGTTCCACGCTTTTTATTCTGAACGGTTCAATAATGGTTTTCCATTCCATAATTAATGCTCCTCGCTTAAAATGCCAGCAGATTAGTAGGCTGGTAAGGCAGCAGGCTTTATCAGCACCAGCCTGCCGGCTTTACCCTCGCTTAATCATTTTACAAATATAGTCAGCAGCGTGAAATAGGACACCATCAGTATCGCGCCGTAAGGTATGGCGGCTTTTGCCCATTCCCGCGATTTTATCCCGAGTTTGGCCGCGCTGATGATATTCGGGATATTGCCGGGGATAAGCATGCCGCCTGAAATTAAAAGTCCCATAAGCGCGAAAAGAACTTGCCTGTCCGTCATAGCGGGCGTCAGTTCGGCCGCTGCGAGCGTGGCGTTGTCTAGAATGGCAGAAGCCGAATTGGCCCAGAAAAGCGCCCAGTCCGGCATGACGGCTATAAATTTTTCGGCCAGAACGGAGAGCCCCGCTCCAAGCAGTATCAGCGCCATTACAAAAATATAAACTTTGGCCGAGCGCAGCAGTATGCTCTTATTCGTTTCGATATGGTCTTCAATTAAACCCGCGGAGCCGGTGCGCGCGTTTCCGGCGCCGCGGCTCGCCATGAAAGCGCTTAAAAATACTCCCGGAACCGCCCAGCCGCCCAGTATTTTTATCAAGTAAAAGAAATCCGCGTTATGCGGCGGAGCTTTCAGTTTGGCCACCACGATTGTTGAAAGTGGCTCGCCTAAAGGGGTAAGGGCGGCTCCAAATCCTATTGCGTAGCAGGCATAAACTACCAGTTTTATTTCATGCGACCGTTCAAATTTTAATATAGTGACAATCTCGGCCAGCACCAAAGCCGCAATAATGGCGGTAAACAGGCTTGAACCGAGCCCAAGCAGGGTTACCACGATAAATACGCTTGAAGAGGCGCCGAACTTAGCCGTCAGTCGGTCAAGCCAGAATTTTATTCTGGGACGCACAGCCCTGAAAATAAAACCCACTGCGGTTACGGCGGCGGTTATGGCTAGCGGCTCTTTTAGCGCTTCCTTCACAAGCCCGAAGCTCCAGACACCGGAAATGCTGACCGCAAGGATACCCATCGCGCAAAGGAAAAACTCAAGCTCCTCCTCCACCGCTTTTACCGAAAAAGGAAGGGCTAAGGTAAGAGCCATTATCGCCGATAGACCGGCTATTACAAAGTAACTGTCCATAATTAAAAGTAAATAATATCAATTTGCTACAATAGTGTCTGCTCGTAAAGTCTTTCGCAGACACTTGATTACACAGATTTCTGAAAGATTACACTGTTTTAAGCCGTTTCCTATGGAGTAATCCGTGTAATCTGGGGTTATACTCCGTGTAATCATTGTTCCTGCGATTCTTAGAGCAGGAACTACAATACCATTATTCTATTACTTTTTCGGAGAACCCACCACCTAGGGCGGGCAGGCCCCGTCCTTTTGGTTCAAAGATAGAGCCGAAAAAGCGGGGCAGGCAGGCGGTGGAACTACGATAAAGCCGAGGCTATGAAACTTAATAAACCGGTCGGTCTTTTTTTATGCGGCGGCGGAGCTCTGGGCAGCTGGCAGTCCGGTGTGCTGGCAAAACTGGTGGATTTAGGCCTGGATTTTGATGTGGTGGCCGGTTTCAGCATAGGCTCGCTTAACGGGGCCGCCTATTGTTATAACAAGACCGGCGAACTTGGAGGCATCTGGCGAACCATGAAACCGGGGGCGGTCCTTAAATTCAGACCCCGCTACAGCAATATGTCCCTGGAGCTCTATCAGCATTACAACGATGACTTCTTTTCCAAAGCCGGTTTTTTCCTGCAGGACCGGCTGGCTAAATTTTCCTTATTTTCCAATATGCCCATTTACTCTTTTCTTAACGGCTGGCTAAGCCGCTCCGGCGCGGCGTTCAAAAGAAATGTTAAGTTTTATGCCATAAGCCACGCCGTTGAGATGAAACTGCCGTATATCGCCTGTTTTGATGGTTCCACTGGCGGAGGCCCTGTTCCTTTTGTTGACGCGCTTGTGGCCAGTTGCGCTATACCGTCGGTCTTTCCGCCGGTCGTGCTTAACGATCATGGCCGAAATTATCATCTGGTGGATGGCGGAGTTATGGGTATCGCTACGATAAACCTTAATATCTTTGAGGGCTGCGGGACGGTAATAATGATAAGCAATACCAGGCCCGAGGACCTTAACTTTACCGGCAAAGGTTTTTTTGGCCATAGGGAAACCAAGGCCCGCAGAATGCTGGCGCTTCATACAGACAAGGTATATGAGTCCAGAATTTTCATAAAATCAAAACCTGATGTCCACCTGATACAGCCGCCTGAAAATCTGGGGCTTGGGGTGTTTGATTTTGAAGGCGAAAAATGCGCCCGTGCTTTCGCCATAGGAGAAAAAGCGGCGGATAAGTTCGTAAAACATCTGCATTAAAGTTGATGGTTTGGAGTTGAGGAGTTGTGAGTTGGAAGCTGGAACTCTTAAACTCGCAACTCTGAAACTCTTAACTCTTTAACTCATAACTCAATGACTCTTTTCAATTTCTCTGCGCTGGTGGCGTTCGGTTTTGTTATAGGTATTTTGGGTTCGGTGCTTGGTATCGGCGGAGGGGTGTTCATGGTGCCCTTTCTGGTGCTGGCGCTGAAAATCCCAATACACCAGGCGGTGGCTGTTTCACTGGTCGCGATTGTCGCCACCTCAAGCGCCGTGGCCTCGGTAAATGTGGAGCGCGGGTTAACCAATATACGCCTTGGCGTGGTTTTTGAAACCACCATGGCGCTGGGTTCGGTTCTTTCGGCGCTTTGGGCAAGCAGCCTGCCGGCTCGCGCTGTGCAATTTATGTTCGCGTCGGCGCTTTTCCCCATTTCAGCCCTGATGTTCATGAAAGGTTGGCGCGCTTTCAGCGGGCCAAAGCATGAAACACATGCCGCAAACCCCGGCGCCTGCGGAAAATTTGACGCCGCTTTTTTTGACCCGGCCCTGAAAGGCGAGCGGGCCTACAGGGTTAAAAATGTTCTGTCCGGCTCGATGCTTTCTTTTTTCGGAGGCGCTTTAAGCGGACTTCTGGGGCTTGGCGGCGGTGTCGTGCAGGTGCCGGTGATGACGCTTATGTGCGGGGTGCCCATGAAGGCGGCCGCCGCCACCAGCAATTTCATGATAGGGGTTTCCGCCGCCGCCAGCGCTTTTGTTTACTTTAAAAAGGGTTACATATTGCCGGAACTGGCCGCCGTAATCGTTATAGGGGTTTTACTCGGTTCCTTTGTTGGCATTCATGCGCTTTACAGGGCCCGTTCTGAAAAGATTCAAATGATTTTTTCCGTGCTTACGCTTTTAGTGGCTGTAAAGATGTTTATGAAAGCGATATGAATAAATTTAACGACAAGGGTTTTGGCCGGCTTATCCAGCGCGCTTTGCTTGTCGGAGTGTTCTTATGCCTCCTGCTTTTTTTCTTTGGTTTTGTTTTCCGGGTTTCAGGAAATACATGTGCCGGCGGATTTTTCACCGCGGGCGTGCTGGCGTTGCTTCTCACGCCGGCGGCCAGGGTGATAATGCTAGTTTACGGGTTTTACAGGATGCGGGAATCGTTAATGGCGCTGGCGGCATTTGCAGTGCTGGTCCTGCTTTTGATAGCTTTTCTTTTATAATATAGCGAATAAGACGGATTAAGGCGAACAACGCGAATAACCGCAAATCAGTGATTCGGGTATTTTTTTATGGAACAGAATTTTAAAATTTTAAACAGACTCTTTTTGTCCGCCGCATTTTTAATTTCCGGCGCCCAGGGAGTTCTCTCCCAGGAGCCGTTGGCCGCTGGCAGTACGGATGAGGATAAAATACAGATTGATGAACAGCTTCCTCTTGCGGGCCTGCAAATTTCCTCTTCGCCGCTCACGCTCGGACCCGAGCTTGACGCCAAATATGACAAAGGCATAGCGTTCATGTACCGCCTGGAGTTTGACAAGGCGGAGGAGGAATTTCGCGAGATCGTGCGTATGAGCAGCGCAAGCCCCGCCGGCTATTTCGCGCTGTCCGCGCTGTCCTGGTGGCGCTGCGCGCAGAACTTTGATGTTTCCGTAGCCTCTTCCGCCTACGAGGAAGAATTTATGCATCATGTGGATGAAACGGCCAAGGCCGCTGAGGCGATGCTTAAAAAAAAGATTTCTCCGGACCAGGCATATTTCTTTATGGGCAGCGCGTACGGGCTTAAAGGGCGGTGGTATGCCGTGCAGCGCAAATGGTTCAGGGCCTATATTTACGGAAACCGCGCCCGCAAGATGCTGAGAAAATGCGTGAAACTGAACCCCAATATTTACGACGCCTATCTGGGGCTCGGCATTTTTGATTATTTCGCCGACACTTTGCCCGGTATTCTCAGCGTGCCGGCGCTTCTATTCGTGCACGGCGACAGAATGCGCGGCCTTGAGGAAGTCCGTCTTGCCAGAGATAAGGGCCGCTTTTTTTCAGTTGAAGCGCGCATTTTTCTTATAGAAATACTAACCCGCCACGAAAAGGATTTCAACCAGGCGGTAGCGGAGGCCAAAGTCCTGCGTGAAACCGATCCCGGCAATCCTTTTCTCTGGCTTGGGGAGATAATGGCCTACATACACTCCCAGGACTGGTCCCGGGCCTTTGACGAAAGCCTGAAGTTCCTTGCCGCAAATGCCGGAGCGGAGAACCCTTGGCTGGCGCAGCAATTGTCTCTGGTTTATCTGTCAGCCGGGGACTCAAAGCTGGCGCTGAACCAGCCGCAGGAAGCCGCGGCCTGGTTCACCCAGGGCATAGAGAACACGGCCTACCCGGATAAAGGCTGGATAAGCTATTGCTATCTGCGCCGGGCCCAGGCTTTCGGTCTGCTAGGCAGAAAAGAAGAAGCCGTTAAGGACTATAAGACCGCGCTTAACCGCGTCAATTTCTGGGACTCGCATCTTTACGCCAAAAAAGGTCTTAAAAAAGCGCCGGATTTTAAAGAAATCTACAGGCAGCTGATAGAAGAATAATCCGACACATTGCCGTTAAAGTCGTTCTCCATTGATGAATCTCCGGAAAAAAATATCCGCGGCAATTTTCGGAAGGCTAATATAGTGGCGGATTGAAACTGCTATAATTTATATGTATCGTATTAAATATCTTGCAAGGACATGACCGAAACCGAATGCCGCATGCTGAATTAGACAAAACAACACCCGATATCCGTCCCGATCCGGTGATCATCTCCGGCGGCATGGGCGTTCATATTTCCTGCTGGCAAATGGCCAGGATAGTTTCCATGATGGGGGCTCTGGGAGTGGTGTCAGGCACCGCGCTTGAGATAGTTTATCCGCGTATCCTGCAGAACGGCGACCCGGGCGGCCACATACGGAGAGCGTTTGACGAACTAACGCGGCGTCAACCGGCGCTTGGCGAACCGCTTAGCCGGCTTATTGAAAAGTACTACATAAAAGACGGAAAAGCCGCGGATAAACCGTTCAAATCCGTGCCTTTCGCAAAATTATCCCGCATTGAAGGCCACACCGGCCCCGACTCTTTCTGGGAGTCGTCGCGCGAGTTGCAGGTGCTCACCATCGCCGCTAACTTTGCCGAGGTTTGGCTTGCCAAAGAGGGACACGAAGGATTTGTCGGAATCAATTTCCTGCGCAAAGTGGAGAGGCCGTTGCCCTGGGCGCTGTACGGCGCGATACTTGCGGGCGTGGACTATGTGTTGGTAGGCGCCGGCAGCCCGCCCGAGATTCCCGGGATGATGGAATCGTTATCCGCCCATCAGCCGGCGTCCCTGCCTCTTAAAGTTCATGGAACACGCTCAGACCGCGGCGAGTTTTTTGTAACTGTCAGGCCCGAAACACTCGGGTGTTGCGGCGCGGGAGTGAAACAGCCCAGATTTCTGGCTATAGTTTCTTCTTTCGGTTTAGCCAAAGCTTTAGCTTCCGACCCAAAGAGCCGTCCGTACGGTTTTGTGGTAGAAGGGCCGCAGGCTGGAGGACATAACGCACCTCCCGCACGGATGCGCTTTGACGAAAGGGGACAGCAGATAGTGGAATATACAACTCAGGACAGCGCTGATATAGAGGCCATAGCAGGGCTCGGCCTGCCTTTTTGGCTGGCCGGCTCGTACGCCAGCCCCGAGCGTCTGCGTGAGGCGCTGGGAAAGGGCGCCACCGGTGTTCAGATAGGCACGGCTGCGGCGCTTTCGGGGCAATCCGGAATGGAGCCCGAATTAAGGCGGCGGGCATTGCAGATGGCGCTGCGTAACGAACTTGTAGTAACGGATACAATGGTATCGCCCACCGGATTTCCATTTAAGGTGGCCCATATACCTGGCACTATTTCCGACAATGCGGTCTATTTGGGCCGAAAGCGTGTCTGCGATATCTGTCTGCTGCAGACCAACTACATCACCCCTGACGGTTCTTTGGGTTACCGTTGTCCGGCCGAACCTGTGTCCGATTTTACCGCTAAAGGCGGCAGGGAGCAAAATACAGTCGGCCGGGCCTGCCTGTGCAACGGCCTGCTTTCTGCCACCGGCCTTGCCCAGATACGCGCGGACGGATATGTGGAACCTCCGATAGTAACTCTGGGAGATGACTTCCAGACAGCCAGGGAACTTTTCTCACTGCTGCCTCCGGGCCAGGAAACATATAGCATCGGTAAGCTGATTTTATTATTGCGCAGGGGAGCGTGAGTGATAAGCGCGGAAGTCTGAAGTTCTGAAGCGCTGAAGTTTAAATGGACTCCCAAGGGGGTTTCAATGAAAACAGAATTTACGGCCGTGGTGCCAGTTGCAGGCGCCGGCACTCGTCTGCGCCCGCATACTTACACATATCCCAAAGTCCTATTAACCGTCGGTAATAAACCTATAATCGGCCATATCATAGACGAGCTGTCCGCCGCCGGTATCAAGAAGATTTGTCTGGTAACAGGCTATCTGGGCGGGAAAATAAAAGAATACATCAGCAGCAACTATCAGGGCCTGAGAGTTTCATATGTCGAGCAGCCGGAAGCTAAGGGCCTTGGCCACGCTATATGGCTGACCCGCCGCTGCGTAACAGGGCCGGTACTGGTAACGCTCGGCGACACTATAATTTCGGCCGACCTTGGCAAGTTCCTTGATTCAAAGGACGACTGTATAGCCGTAAAGGAAGTGGCCGATCCGCGCCGTTTCGGCGTGGTGGAAGTCGCTAACGGCTATATAAAAAGCATGATGGAAAAGCCGGAAAAACCGGCTTCAAACCTGGCCATAGTGGGTATTTACTCTTTTAAAAATTCAGCCAAGCTTTACGGCAGCTTGGAGCGGCTGGTTGAATCTGGCCGCACCACCAGGGGAGAGATACAGTTTACCGACGCGCTTTCGCTTATGCTCAAGGGCGGCCATAAGCTTAAGCCGGTCGCTATTGACGGCTGGTACGACTGCGGCAAGCCTGAAACGCTGCTTGAAACCAACCGTTATATACTGAACAGGAAAAAATTTCCGGTGAAAGTCAAAAACTCGCTTATTATCCCGCCGGTTTACATCGCGCCCACAGCCAGGGTGTCCAATTCAATAATCGGACCCTACGCTTCAATAGGCGAAGGCGCGGTAATAGATTCTTCCATTGTCTCGGATTCCATCATAAACGAGAACGCCTCTATAACGGCCATGAATCTGAATGGCTCGCTTATAGGCCCAAGCGCCATAGCCGTTGGCCGCCGTGACCAGATAAATATAGGTGAAAACTCCGAAGTGCGCTTCGATAAGCGTGACTGCGACCTGTAAAAGGTGCCAGGCACCTTTTTTGCGTAAGTCTAGCTAAACAATTCCCACTGTTTTTTTAAGCGAATGGCGAAAAAGGGCGTCACCCAGAATGCTGTTGCATTCTTTATTCAGTCTGTTCCACTCTTTTTCAGGGATTGGGTGATTCAGGTAGTCCAGGTAGGCTGTACGTGCGCGCTCTAAGTTGTCGCTGAAAAGCATCAGCACCTCTTTTGGGTTGGAAACGACCCCGTCCGTGTTTCCCAGATAAGCCCGATGGCTGCTCCAGGTGTATTGTTCCGGACCGGGCGCTATGCCGGCTTTAACTGGGTTTAGGTGAACATAGCGTAGCAAAGCCAGAAAGTAGCGGTCCTCCTGTACCAGTTTGCTTTTAAACCGGCTCTCAAATGTATGCCCGGTCCTTCTATGGCGTTTATTAAAGTAATGCGAGTAATCCCCATTTACCCGATACATCACCTCGCTGATATTAGGAAGCATCGTCCTGAAGAAGAGGTGTATATGGTTTGACAACAGCGCATAAGCGTAAAACTTTAGTCTGTAGGTTGAAATAGCGCTGCAAAGCAGTTCCAGGTAATGCCGTCTGTCCTCGTCATCAAAAAACAAATCTCCCCTATCATTCCCGCGGCCAATCACATGATATACTGCCCCCGGATAAGCGATCCGAAAAGGTCTAGGCATAACGCACCCCCTTAAGTTAAAAAGAAGAAAAAGTGCCTGGCACCTTTTTAAGTATAGCAGGTGAACACGACAAGGGTGTGTCGTGTTGTTTTTTGCCTATGAGTCACAGCTGTCCGGTTAAAATTGA
>DMES01000074.1 GCA_003450815.1 Elusimicrobiota bacterium
GAAAGTTACGTGAGCTTTTGGGCGCCGTATAGTAACAGCAAGAGTGCGCTTTTAATTTAATATAATCACAACTAGCCGTTAAACTATGGAGGAGCTGATGAAAATGTCCTTACTGCTGCCATCTATACTGCTTTTTTGCGCCCCGGCTTATGCCGCCGGAGACCCTAAACCCTCTGAGCTGGAAAAAATGGGCGCTAGTATTGAAAAAGACCCTAAATTCCCGCCGGTGGTTTCCTACACCTTGAAAAACGGCCTCAGGCTGCTGATATTGGAAAAACACTTTGTGCCTACTGTTTCTTTCACTATGATGTTTAAAGTCGGCAATGTGGACAATGACCAGGGAAAAACCGGTTTGGCCCATCTTTTTGAGCATATGGCCTTTAAAGGCACTAAAACTATAAATTCTGCCGGCTATGAAAAAGAAAAAATAGCCCTGGATAAAGTTGAAACAGCGGCCGGCGCGGTTATAGCGGAAGAGACGCGCGAGAATCCCGATCCCAAAAAGCTGGAAGAGCTGCGCAAAATTATGGCCGCCGCCGAGCAGGAAGCCGATACCCTTACGGTCAAGGATGAGTACTGGAAAATTTATAACGAGCTGGGCGAATCGGGCATGAACGCCATGACCTCCACCGACTATACCGGATATGTGGTTTCTCTGCCGTCCAACCGCCTTGAGGCCTGGATGACAATAGAATCCGACCGCTTCAAGAACGCGGTGCTGCGTGAATTTTATAAGGAACGCAGCGTGGTAATGGAAGAGCGGCGCATGGGGGAATCGGACCCGAACCGCCTTATGTGGGAAACTCTTTTCCAGAACGCCTTCACCGCCCACCCCTACCATAACCCCACCATAGGCTGGATGGACGATCTTAAGCGGCTCACCCGCTCCGACGCGGAAAAGTTTTTCAACAAGTTCTATGCCCCGAACAACGCCACGCTCTCCGTGGTAGGCGATATAAAGCCGGAGGAAGTGATAAAACTCGCGGAAAAGTATTTTGCTTCCTGGCCGGCGAAGGAAATTCAGGAACGGGTTTACACAAAAGAGCCGCCGCAGAAAGCCGAAAAAAAGATAAATGTTTTTTTTAAAGCCAAACCCATGCTGCGCATAGGTTACCACAACCCCGGGTTTAACAACCCCGACATCTACGGGCTTATTATGGTCAGCGAGGTGCTGTCAAACGGCAAGACCAGCCGCTTCTACCGGAACCTGGTGGAAGGCGGGGAACTGGCGCTTTACGCGAACTCCTACCATTCCACCCCCGGAGACCGCTATCCCGCTCTGTTCATAATTTCAGCTGCGCCCAAAGCTCCGCATACCCTTGAGGAATTGGAAGCGGGCATAAACAAGGAAATAGACAGGCTGAAAAAAGAGCCGCCCACACAATGGGAGCTGGACAAGATAATAAATAATTACGAGGCCGAGATGATAAAACAGCTGGAATCAAATTCGGGCCTTGGCATGAGCCTGGCCCACAACCAGGAAATACTTGGCGACTGGAAATACGACTGGACCACCGGTGCGGAGCTAAGAAAAATAAAACCGGAAGATGTCTCAAAAATGGCCGCTAAATATCTGAACAAAGACAACAAAACAATTGTTTTCCTAATGGAACCGGAGAAACCGGAGGGGGAGAGGAAATGAACAGGAAATTACTGGCTATAGGAGTTAACCTTATGACAATCGCAATCGCCGCTCCGCTTTTTGCCGTGCCGCCCTCGCTCCCTAAGCTTGAAGCGGTTAACTTCAAGCCGCCTAAGGGCGCGCGCTATATGCTGGATAACGGCATGATCATTTATATGCTCAAGGACAATACCCTGCCGGTCCTGCATATGAGCGCCATTATCCGCACGGGGCGCATAAATGACCCCAAAGAAAAAATAGGCCTTGGCGACATAACAGCCTCCCTGCTCAGGGACGGCGGCTCGGCCAAATATAAACCTGACGAGATAGACAAAACGCTGGAATTTCTGGGCGCCTTGGTGGAAAGCTCCCTGGCCTCTGAAGAGGCGCGCGCCGAGATGACGGTTTTAAAGAAGGATCTGGACGCGGTGCTGGATATTTATGCGGACATCCTTATTAACCCCGCTTTTGACGCGCAAAAATTCAAGCTTAAAAAAGATGAGGCGCTGGAAATAATAAGCCGCCGCAACGACGACCCGGCGCGTGAGGCGCAGCGCGAAGCCCTGCGCGCTTTCTACGGCGCCGGCCATCCTTACGGCTGGCGCACGGAAACAGCGACCATAAACGCCATTACCGGTGAGGATCTTAAGTCTTACCACGCCAATTACTACAAGCCGAACAATATTATTTTAGCGGTAAGCGGCGATTTTGCCAACGACGAGGAAATGCTGGCGAAGCTGAAGGCAAAATTCGGCGCCTGGTCTAAAGGCGAGGTGAAATTCCCCGTTATCGCCCCCGTTTCTATCAAGGAAGGCCGCCAGGTTTATTTTATAGACCGGGATGTTTCACAGACTTCCATAGTTATGCTGCAGAAAGGCGTAAAGCGCCACGATCCGATAGAATACTCTTTGAGCGTCACCAATGAAATGCTGGGCGGCGGCCTGTCTTCGCGGCTGGCTTCCGAGATACGCTCGCGCAAAGGGCTCGCTTACAGCGTTTACAGCTACTTCGCAAAAAAGCCGGACTATGGCTTTATAAACGCTTCCTGCGGCACCAAACCGGAGACTTACTCCCAGGCGCTTTCAGAAATACTCAGCCAGTTTGAGCTGATAAAAAAAGAAGCCGCCCCCTCCGACGAGGTCAAGCGCGCGAAAGATTCCATGATAAACTCTTTTGTTTTCCGCTTCGCCACTCCCTTCGACCTGATAAGCGAACGGGCGCTTTACGAATATTACGGTTATGAGCCGGAGTATCTGGATAATTATGTGGACAATCTGGCCAAAGTGGATCCGGCCGCCGTGATCGAAACTTCAAAAAAACTATTCAAACCAGAAACCGCGCTTATTTTCGTGATAGGGAATTCAAAGAAATTCGACAAGCCGCTTAAAGAATTCGGCCCCGTTACGGAACTTAAAGAGGACTGAGGGCTTAGGGCTGAAGGCTGAGGCGAGGAACACTCTGCTATCGGCATAAAACCCTGGTTCTTAGCCGTATTTGCTGGAAACAGCCCGCTATCCCAGCGGGCTGTTTTTTCTTATTAAGCGGTTATTTTGGGTCTGCTGGACTTTTTCAGCAGACCCTATTTTGCTTTTAACATCAGGAGGGATCTCTTTTATCTTGAAGTCGGGGCCCACGCAGATCATATCGGTCACGGCTTTTGAAATTATTTTTCCGTCCTGTTTCTTCAGCTCATAGCCGAACTGAATTCTCACTCCGCTGGTTTCATTGATCCAGGTCCGTGTTTCCACTATATCGCCGTATACTGCGGGCGCCTTGTATTCTATCTCCTGGCGTTTGACCACGAACCAGATGCCGTCGTCCATCAGGCGCTTCACGGAAAGCCCGCGTTCTTCCATATACTCGGTGCGCGCCTCCTCAAGAAATTTCATGTAATTCCCATAATAGACCACCCCGCCGCAGTCGGTATCGTGGTAATATATCCGCCTTTTCATGTTATTCCCCTATTATCTTTACAAGAATTCTTTTTTGCCTTTGCCCGTCAAACTCACCGTAAAATATGGTTTCCCAGGGGCCGAAATCCAGTTGCCCCGCTGTAACAGCCACCACCACTTCGCGCCCCATAATGGTGCGCTTAAGGTGCGCGTCGCCATTGTCCTCGCCAGTCAGGTTATGCTTATAGCCGGCTTTTGAATAAGGGGCCAGACGCTCCACCCAAGCAAGAAAATCGGCGTGAAGACCGCGCTCATTGTCGTTTATGAAAACGCTGGAGGTTATATGCATGGAATTCACCAGGCACAATCCCTCCCTTATCCCGCTTTTAGCCAGTTCCCGCTCCACCCTGTCGGTGATATTAACCACTGCATAATGCTCATCCGTGCACATTGTAATGTAGGCTGTGTGTGATTTCATTCTTGTATTTTACACATTTATAGATGATTATGAACCCCAAAATTTAATTTTAATCCGAAAATTGTCGCAATTTTTGGATCAATACTTTGCTATAATGAAATTTATGTCATATAAATGCGATATTTGCGGAAAAAAACCTGTGGCTGGTTTTTCATACAGCCACTCAAACAGGGCCTCTAAGCGGCTCTTTAAGCCTAACCTTCAAAAACAGAAAGTTCAGCTTAACGGACTGGTTCAGTCTGTGAAGCTCTGCACTACCTGTATAAAAAGCGGCAAATCCGTACGGCCCCTGAAACATTCGAAGAAAGGCTAGAGGGGACAGGGGTTAGGGTAGAGCGAAGAAATTGCCGAACCTAAGGCCTCTTATTGCCGCCTCGGCTTCCTATTTGTCCCTTTCTCATAGCTTCACAGCCAAGGGAGGGACATTTTGATTTGCCGTTATATCCGGATAAAAACCAGAAATGCAGCCCGACCGCGCATTATCAGGTCTTGCAGCTTATCCCCTGCGCATCAATTCTGAGGCTGTTTGAGGAATTGATGGGGGCAACAATAATTCAATATTTTTTACACACCCCTTTTGTATAATTTCCTTGATAGAAAAATTTAATTCCCCTGGGATTTTAAAATGTCCCGCTTTTTTCTTTTATTTTGGCCGGAGGCCGTAATTTATGGAACCAGAACCGAAACTAGATCCCTCAACCATTACAGATGTGGAGACCGCCAAGCTGGCTTTACGCTGGGCCGTGGAAAAAATACACACTATGCAGGAAGAGCTGGGCCGCCTGCGCGAGGATAACCGCGACAAGGTAAATGTAAACCGCTCGCTCACCGAACAACTTGACCAGAAAACCGAGGTTTTAAGAAAATGGCAGGGCACCATAAAAACCTGGGAAGAGAATTGGAAAACCCAGACCGCCATGGAGACGGACCTGAAGTCCAAGCTCAGGGAACAGATTCTAAACGAAGAAACCTCCAACTGGCGGCAGGCCCGCGCCCAGCTAGAAAAGCATACGCTGGTCCTTAAAGAAGAACTGGCCGCCAAAGAGGCGGAAATCGGCCGCCTCAGGCTTAACCATATTGACGAATTTAAAAAACACTCCGAATTGAAAGAAGAGGAGCTTAACACTATTCTTAAAAAACAGCAGGATAACCTGGCCGAGCGGGAAACCGCCATGGCGGAGAAGTATGAGCGTTTTGAACGGGAACTGATCCAAACACAGCGCATCGCCGCCGAACAGCAGGAGCTTGCGCTTAAGGAGCGGTACGAAGTAAAGATGCGTGAGTTTTCAAAACTCTATGAACAAAAAGAGGCCCAGCTTGAAAAATTCCGCAGCGAAATAGAGGCACAGCACCTTGAGAAGATGGAAGGACTGGAAGCGCAGAACCGGGAGCGCGTTGACGCCCTGAGGGCGGAGCTGGAAGCCGGCCGGGACAAGAAAATGGGGGAAATAGAGGCGGTCTACGCGGACCGCCTGAAATCCCTTGAAATGGCCTTTTCCGAGAAACAGGCGGAATTGGAAAAGGATTTCAGCTACAGGGAGTTTGAGCTCAAAAAAAATCACACACAGGAGATTGAGGACTTCCGCCTGATAAGAGACCAGGAAACGGCCGTCCTGCGCGAGCGTATGCAGGACTATATGCGCAAGCGCGAGGAGGAATATGTCACCCTGCGTCTTGAAATGGAGCGCCAGGTGACAGAGCTGGTAAAAAAACGCGAAGCGGATATAAAGGCTGGCTATCAGAGGAACATAGAGGAAATCAGGCAGCAGTGGAATAATCTGGCTATTGAAAACCAGAAGAAGCTGGATGCCCTGCTTAACGAAAACAACACAGAGTGGGAAACCCGTTGGGAAAAACGGGAACAGGCGCTGTCCGCCTCCAAGGCCGCGGAAATAAAAGCCGAGGTTGATAAAGCCCGCGAACGCCTTAACAAGAGCGAAGCGGAAATGCGCGAAATGCTGCTCCGCGAACAAAACGAATGGCTGGCGGCCCGTGAATCCGCGATAGGCGAAGTAAAGAAAGCGCTTGAAAAAAGCCATGCCGAAAGATTTGAAAACGCGCAAAAAGACCTTGAAGCCGCCTATCTGGAAAAAGAAAAAGCTCTGTTTGGCCGAATAGCCGCCGTGCGGAAGAGAATCCGGGCGAAATGGCAGGCAAGGGAAGAAGAATGGCTGCTTGAGAAAGAAACCGCCGTCCAGGAGGAGAAAGCCAGGTTGAAGGACGAATTTTCCGCCTATCGCAGGGTCCTTAAGGAGAAACTGGCGCAATTTGAGGACGAATTAAAGCTGAATTATGCGGAGCAAGAGGAAAAACTTGAATATGCCGCAGGAGAAACACTGAAAAAGAAAGAAGCGGAGCTTTGCGCCGCATTCGCAAAAAAAGAAGCCGAGGCGAAAACCCGTGTTGAAAAGGAAATGCAGCGCCTTGAGGCCGAAGCAGCCAAACGTCTAGCCGCCGCCGGTGAGGAACAGGCTCAGGTTTTGGAAACTCTCAAAAAAGAACTTGAACGGGAACTGGCCGCAAAAGCTGCGGCTCTTGAAGAGGAAAAGCAAAGGCTTTGTGAGGCCAATGCCCGCCTGGAAGAGAAACAGGCCGCGGCTATTGAAAATCTTAAAGTGGAATTTGACCAAAGGCAGTCGCAAAAAGCAGCCGCCTTTGAAGAGGAAAAACGCCGGCTTGCCGCCGCCAGAAATGAAGCCGAGGCCGCCTGGGCCGCAAAAGCCGAAGCCCGCGAAGCGGAGATAGAACAGCTTCAAAACGCCAGTCAGCAGGAGTACAACGATCTGAAGATTAAGCTGTACCAGGAAATGCAGGTCAAGGAACATGAGCTGTTTTCGAAGCTGGCGGTCGCCAAAGAAGAGCTGTATAAGGCGATGAGTGCCCGTCCAGCCGTGCTGGACAAGGAGTACGATGAGCGCCTGACCCAACTGCGTGATAAGGAAGCGGAATTGGAAAAGCGGTTTGAGGAAAAGAACCGCCAGGCGCTGGAAGAGCTGGATAAGCGGAAGCAGGAAGAGTTCGACCGGCTGAAGCTGGAGTTTGAGGGCCGCGTCGCAGAATTTGAGGAGCGCTTCAAAAACCGCGAGAGAGCCCTTAACGCTTCATTCTCGGAGCGCTTGGCGCAAATGGACGCGGATCTGGCCGTCAAAGAAAAAGACTTTACGGCCGGTCAGGATAAGACCCTTGCCAAACGGCGGCAGGAACTGGAAACCACCGTAAAACAAAAAGAACAAGAACTGGAAAAACAATACTCGGATCTTAACCAAACCTTCCATGCTGAGACACAGAAAGAACGCTCCTTATGGGAAGGGCAGAAAATGGAGGTTTTAAACCGTGAAAGACAGCTGCTTCGCGCGGAGTTTGAAAAAAAAGAGGCGATTATCAACCAGAAATTGGATGAGGAGCTGTCAAGACAGCGTCAGTTGCGCGTAAAAATGGAAGAAGAACTGTCTTCCAGAAAAGAGGCGCTTGAAAAATCCTACTATGCGGAGTTGACCCGTTCCCGCGCGACGCTTGACAAACTGCGGGACGAATTAGAGGAGCGAACTGTTGCAAGGCACAGGGAACTTGAAGAGGAAAAAAACCGCCTTACAATGGTGGTGGCGCAAAAAGAAGAGGAATATGTAGCGCAGTACCAGAAAAAAGAAGAGGAACTGGTTAACTTCTGGGAACAGAAACAGAAAGAATTGCGTGGAAAACACGAAAAACCGGGAAAGTCCGGTTAAGCCGGTTTTGTCCGGATTAGGGATATTTATGCGCGGCGATTCAGGCATAAACGATTTTGACAACCTGTTTAAAGACGCCGAATTTGATTCGGCCAAGATGGTTCTGCGTCTTACTTCCGAGCTTCAGGAGAAAGAGAAGGAGATGGGCGCCCTGCGCACAAGAACCTTTGAGAATGTGCGTGATAACAACACAGCAAGGGAAGCTGAGTTCGCGGCGCTGATGAAGGCCCAGGAAGACCGCATAAAGAAGCGTGAACAGGAAATAAGCCGCCTGCTGGTTGAAAAGGAATCCGCCCTTTGGCAGAAATACCAGAAAATGCTCGACGAGGCCGTTTCCGAGCACCGCGGTGAGCTGGAAGAGGAGCGCACCAGGCTCACGGGCGAAATAGCAAAAAAAGAAGAGGAGCTCGCCAGGCAGAAAAAGACCATGCGCCTTGAGATGGAGGAAATGTTCAAAAAATGGGAGGCCGAGCGGGAATACGATTTTAAAAATGAGCGCGAAACTTTCATCCAGGAACTTAAGATGGGCAGGGAGATGGCCAGAAAAGAGGCGGCTGAGCGCATCAGCCGGATGGAAGAGCTTTTTAACCAGAAACTCGGCGCTCAGGCCGAGGAGCTTGAGGCTGTACGACAGTTTGAAAAGGACGAGCTTAAAAGACAGCTTCAACAGGAGCACTCCGATGAGCTGAATAAGCTTGTGAACGGGCTGAACGCCGAATTTGAGGAAAAAGAACGCGAGATGCGGGAAAACTACGAGCTCAGGCTGTCGGATAACAGAAAATTAACGGAGGAAAAATATTCAAAGAGGCTTGCCCAGGCCGGACACGATTATAATGAACGCCTGCAGATCATGGCCGAGACCCTGAAAAAAGCGGAGGAAGAACTGCCACGGCGCGAAGAACGGTGGTCGGCCCGGCACGACGAACTGAAAAAGAAATTTAACGAAAAAGAAGCCGCGCTTGAGCTTGCCGGCGCCCAGGCGCGGGAACTTCTGGCCAGGCAGGAAAAGGAACTTTCGGAAAAATACGAGGCGCTCCAACAGGAAAACGGCCGGGAAAAAGAAAAGCTGCATAGCGATTTTTTGCAAAAGGAAAAAAACCTTGAGCAGGCTTTCAAAAATAAAACCGCGGAATTAGTCCAGATCTCAGAGGCGAGGGAGAGCGGGCTTGCCGACAGGGAAAAGCGCCTGCT
This sequence comes from Elusimicrobiota bacterium, assembly GCA_003450815.1. Taxonomy (GTDB): domain Bacteria; phylum Elusimicrobiota; class Elusimicrobia; order Elusimicrobiales; family UBA9959; genus UBA9634. Next base: position 8,908 of record DMES01000074.1, read on the forward strand.
TGACGAGCGCGCGGAGCTTAACCGCTTTCGGGAGCAGATCGGCCAGGTGCTTTCCCAGCGGCAGGCTGAAATTCAGCGGACGCTTGACGAGCGCTACGCGCTGCTCAGCCAGTCCCTTGAGGAAGCGTACAAGATAAAAGAGACAAGCCTGGAGAAAAAATACGAAGAAATAGGCCGCCAATTTTCAGTTTTAAATTCGCAGAAAGATTCCGCTGTTTCGAAGGCGGAGGCCCTCTCCAAAGAGATTTCCCGCCTGAAGAATACCATACCCGAGAAAGAAAGCGAACTGCACGTCATCCTTGAAAAGGAGAGGGCGGCAATATCGGAGGCGTGGGCGAAAATGGAAGCCGACTTCTCCGCCAAGTCCGAGAAGCTTTCAGGCGAGTTTTCGGAGCGGGAAAAGAAGCTGCGTTCCTCATACGAACAGAAGCTGGCCGCGGAAACGCAGAAGCTCGCTCACCGGTTTGCGGTTAAGGAAGAAAGCCTTAATGAGCAGGCTCAAACTCTGAACTCCCAGGCGGTTGAGCTTGAAAACCGGTTTCTTACGGCTCTCAAAACCAAGGAGGCTGAGGCGGCTCAGAATCTAAAAAAGCACGCCGAGCTTGCGCTGGCCCAGGCCGCCCGGATGCGCGCGCGCCACTCCGAAGAGCTTGAGACCGTAAAAAAAGCGGCCGAACAAAAGGAGGCCGAAACGCGCGCGTTATATGAAAATCTGCTTAAAAAAAAGGAGGCCGGCCTAGAGGCCGCGCACACAACCCGCCTGACGGAACGGGAGGCGGCTCTTACCCGGGTTTTTGAGGTGGAGGCAAAGAAACTTAAAGATGAATGCGAACTTAAGCTGGACATGTCTGAAAGCGCCATGGCGCGTATGGCCGAATCCATGAAAACGGCTGAACTTTCAGCGCAGACTTCCGCCGCCCAGACAGATAAGGCGAAGGAACAACTGGAACTTCTCAACCTGCGCCTTGAAGAAAAAGAGCGGGAAAAGCAGAAACTGCTGAATGAAGGGGTGAGCAAATCGGGCGAGATCAGGAGGGGACTCGAGCAGGGATATAGTGAAAAAATCAAGAACATAGAAAAACAGTACCTGGCCCAGATGGCGGACCTTATAAAACGCTCCGAAAATTCGGAGAAAGCCGCGCAAAGCGAATATTTCAGCAAACTGGAGTTCATGAAGAATGAATATCGCGCGCGCCTTGAAAGCCAGGCAAAAGATATAGAAGAGGCATATATAGGCAGGGAGCAGCAACTTGCCGCGACATTCGCTGATACCTATAAACTGAAGGAAAAAATGCTGATGACCCGCCAGACCCAGATTGAAAAAAACTACGAGGCGCTGCTGGCTGAAAAGAGCACACAGCTTGACGCCGACCGCAGCATGGCGGATAATATTACCCGGCTTAAAAACGATTTAGAAGCTAAAAACAGCCAGTTGAATGAAACCATAAACTCCCATAATAGCCGCATGGAGCAGCTGGAGAACAAATTAAAGAGCGAATATGAGGCGCGCAAAAAAGAGTTGGAAGACGCTTACCGCATAAAAGGCACCCAACTGGGAGACGAAAGAGCCAAAATAAAAGGCGTGATAGAGCAGGAACAGCAGATAGTTTCGGACCTCCAAAAGCGCGAAGCGGCTCTTCAGGAGAACTACGCGGCCAGGGAAGCGGAACTGGCCAAACGTTTCCAGGAGGCGCGTGAACGCCTGGAAAACGACTACCAGGAGAAGCTTAAAATCCGCGATTCAGGCAAGGATACTGCTAACGGATAACCCAAAAAATACGGGGGTAAATTATGGGTAAGAAAAAGGTATTGGTCGTCGATGACGAAAAATCTTTTCTCGAGATAATAAAGATCAATCTGGAAGATACTGGTAATTATGAGGTTAAGGTCTTGTCGAGCGGGACACACGTAATAGCGGCGGCCAGGGCATTCAAGCCGGATGTGATATTGCTCGACATCCTTATGCCGAAAATAGACGGCGTCGAGATCTGCAAGATGTTTAATGAAGACCGCGAAAGAAACAACATTCCCATAATCGTTATTTCAGCGTTGAATACGGATCTTGACAAGGCGATGATGTATAAATTGGGCATAGTTGATTTTATCGCAAAACCGGTAGACACGGAAGAGCTTATAACCAAAATGGAAAAAGCTTTCCGGAAAGATGCTCGGCCAGGCGACGTATAGAGCCCGACTAGGGTGAGGGGGGCGGGTTCGTCTCAGCGCTGGTGTGGAATTGTGCAGGCTTGGTTGTATAGGACCTTTGCCTTGCAAGGTCTGGGTCTTTCTTCCCTTTGAATTCCCGTCATAAGGCGATATACTTTATTGAATGCTTAAGCTATATCGCCGCATTACACTTTATATTTCGCTGCTCGTGTTGCTGCCCGGCGCCGTTTTCGCCGGCGCTTTCAGTATCCTTAGCCGGGAGGGGGGCTTGGCTGTTCCGTTTCCTCCTCCCACGGCGGCGGCGAAACGGTACTCCGCCCCGGGCCATTACCTCTTCATCGGTGAGCTGGACCTGGGTGCTCTTCCCGCCGCTCCGTCCGAGGGCAGCCTGGAAGACAGGGAGGATTTAAGGGTCTTGTACGAGTGGCAGGCCCGCCGCACAGCAGCGCAATGCGCGGCGGCTAACTCCGAGATAAGTAACGACTATGAAATATTTTTTGGCAGGATAAGTCCTTTTGGCAGCCCCTCCCCGGCGGCGGTTAAAGTCTTCTTCAATAATGTGGCCAAAGATTCCGTGGCCGCCCACAAATCAGTTAAAAATATTTACAAGCGGCCCCGCCCGTTCATGCGCGACGCGGGCCTGACTCCCTGCCTTCCCAGAGTGGAAGGCTTTTCTTATCCCAGCGGGCATTCCGCTATGTCCCGGCTTTTTGCGCTGATACTGTCTGATCTGGTACCCGCCCGGCGCGCCGAGTTTATGGCCCGCGCTGACGAGGCCGCCCTGTACCGGCTGATCGGCGGTGTGCATCATCCCACAGACCTGGCGGCCGGCAAGGCGCTGGCCGATATGCTTTACGCGAGCCTGCTTAAGCAACCGGAGTTCGTTTTGGACATGAAGGCTTTGCGGCCGCTGCTGCGCTTTTGGTGAGTTCCCGGGTTTTTACGCTGAAAGACCAGCTTCTGTCTGGGCCGGAAAACAGACTTTTTGCGGTATTTAGGCCCAAGTGCTCTGAGCTGAAAACTGCCATAAGATAAATACAAGGTCAAGGAGGGGAAATGAATGCAATATACTACACTTCCTCGCTCAGCGGCGTGGTGCGCAGCGAACTGCCCGAGATACGGGGGTTTGTCATGGGCTCCGTTTCCGGCGCCAGGGAAATAACCTACAGGATCACTGGGCCTGCGGACGGCGGCGGCCTGTAGATAACCGCTCCCAGCGCATATTTGTTAAAACGGACTTTTTAAATCTTTGCTGAAAACCCGGGCGTGCTTTATCAACGCATCCCGGGTTTTTATTTATGGTGGGGGATCCTGGCCGAAAGACGTTCCGCGGTAAAATTTTGGTGGTTGCGAAAATGAAGTTCCTTAAGGTATAATAAAAAGCCGACGGAGGTAAATATCAATGATAAAATTAAAAAAAAGAATACTTTTTGTGGGTTACGGCGCGGTGGCGCAATGCACACTGCCTATTTTGCTCAAGCACATAAAAATTCCAGCTAAAAACATCACGGTGATGGATTTTGAAAACCGCTCCGCGGCGCTCAAGCAATGGACCGCCAAGGGCGTCCGGTTTGTCCGCAACCGGGTCACACGGGACAATTTGAACACGCTGCTCAGCAGGTATCTTTCCGCCGGGGACGTGCTTATAGACCTCGCCTGGAACATAGACGCCTGCGTGATCCTGCAATGGTGCCGCGATCACGGAGTGCTTTATGTCAATACCTCCACTGAGGTCTGGGACCCTTATGAAGGCGCCGTTGATAAGCATCCCACTGAACGCACGCTTTACCATAGACATATGAAAATGCGGAAGATGATGTCGAAATGGACGCCGGGCGGCGTCACAGCGGTAATTGAACACGGCGCAAATCCGGGCCTCATCTCGCATTTTGCAAAGCAGGGCCTTATTGATATCGGCAAGCGGATGCTGGCAGACAAGAAAGTAAAAGGAAAAGCCGCCGAAGATATCCGCGGGCTTATTTCCGGACAGAGTTTTAACCACCTGGCCCGGAAGCTGGGTGTGAAAGTCATCCATGTCAGTGAGCGCGACACCCAGATAACCGACAAGCCTAAGCAGGTGAATGAATTCGTGAACACCTGGAGCGTGGAGGGCTTCCGTGAGGAAGGCATTACCACGGCGGAGATGGGTTGGGGCACGCACGAGAAGGAGCTGCCGGCGTACGCCTACCAGCACAAGGAAGGCCCCCGCAACCAGATCTGCCTTGCGCGCATGGGGATGAACACCTGGGTAAACTCCTGGGTGCCAGATTACTGTATCCAGGCCATGGTGGTCCGCCACGGAGAGGCGTTCACGCTTTCCGATAAGCTGACCGTATGGGAGAAAGGAAAAGCCGTCTACCGTCCGACGGTGCATTATGCCTATTGCCCGAGCGACTCGGCCATTGCCTCGCTCAACGAGCTGCGCGGCTATGATTACAAGCTGCAGCCGAAGATCCGCATTCTGACCGACGAGATAACAAGCGGTTCGGATGTTCTTGGCGCGCTGATGATGGGACATCCCTACAACGCCTGGTGGACCGGCAGCAGCCTGAGCATACAAGAATCGCGGCGGCTGGTGCCGCACCAGAACGCCACTACCATGCAGGTGGCAATTTCGGTGGTGGCTGCCACACTGTGGATGCTTGAGAATCCGGACCGTGGCGTTTGTGTGCCGGACGATCTGCCGCACGAATTTGTTCTTAAGGTGGCCAAACCCTACCTCGGCAAGTTCATCTCAACGCCGGCGGATTGGACGCCGCTGAAGCATTACACCAACGAGTTTCTGGGCCACAACAACCCGGCCATAGACAGAAAAGACCCCTGGCAGTTCAAGAACTTCCTGATAACGGACGGGGACTAACTACAGGGTATAGGGGTTAGGGTAGAGGGTTCAGGGTTTAGACTTAAAGTGTTTCTTGATTCTGTGCCCTATACCCACTATTCTCCGCCCATTAATTAACGGAGGCATTTATGAATCCAAATCAATTGCGAAAGCTGGCCGAAGAGCACGGGACTCCGCTGTTTATCGTCGACCACGAAGAACTGCGGCGCAACTGCGCTGAGTTCAAAAAATACCTGCCGCGTGTGCAGCCCTATTACGCTGTTAAGGCTAACCCAGACCCCGCCATCGTCAAAACGCTTTATGAAGCCGGGGCAAGCTTTGATGTGGCTTCTATGCCGGAGTTCGATATAGTCCACAAAAACATACAGCATATGCCTCCGAAACAGCGTCAGAAATGGATATGGGACAAGATCATTTATGCCAACCCCATCAAGGCTATAGAGGCTTTGACACAACTTGACTTCTACAAGCCGTTGGTGACCTACGACAATCTTGAGGAAATAAAAAAGTTAAAAGAATATGCCCCAAACGCCGGTCTGGCCTTGCGCATTAAGGTGCCCAATACCGGCGCAATGGTGGAGCTTTCTTCCAAATTCGGCGCGGATCCGGGGGAGGCGGTGGACCTTATTTTAGCAGCCGACCGGGCCGGTTTCACCGTTGAGGGTTTAAGCTTTCACGTCGGCAGCCAGACAACCAATTTTGAGAATTATGTGCAGGCGATCAATCTTGCCGCGAATGTTTTTAAAGACGTGCGGGCCCGCGGCTACACAAAGATGAACCTGCTGGATATCGGCGGCGGCTTCCCGGCGCCTTATGACGAGTCCGTAAAGTCCTTCCGTGTTCTGGCTAAAAAGATAAACACCGAACTGAACCGGCTTTTCCCCAGGGAGATTGAGATCCTGGCCGAGCCGGGGCGGTTTATGATAGCGACCGCCGGCACCTCCGTAGTCAAGATCAATGGCAAGGCGGTGCGCGACGGGAAACTCTGCTACTATGTAAATGACGGCGTCTACCACACCTACTCCGGCATCATCTTTGACCATTGCCATTATCATATGAAGTCGTTCCGCAAAGGCCCGGAGCAGGTCTGCGCCGTGTTCGGCCCTACCTGCGACGCGCTTGATGTGATTTCAATGTCGGAAACGCTTCCCACGGACCTTGAACTCGGAGAGCTTCTCTACAGCGAGAATATAGGAGCTTACAGCCATGCCTCGTCCACCTACTTCAACGGCTTCCCGCCTGCGAAGGTGGTGCATGTGAACCAGTTCCCGGCAACCAGAAAAAAATCGTCCGGTAATCCGGGGACATAATACTTATTTCACCTTATTGGGATTGTGTTTCAGAAATTGCCGTTCAGCTTTCCAGTCAATTTTCCACCACGCCGACTTCAAGGTGTTTTTTACTATAATAATAAATATGGCAATAATGGTCCCCAAAGCGATATTCCTGACAAAAGGTATAGGGCGCCACAAAGAGAAACTCTCAAGTTTTGAGGAAGCCCTCAGAGATGCCCAGTTGGCCCGTTTTAATCTGGTGCATGTCTCAAGTATTTTTCCTCCGCACTGCAAGGTGATACCCAGAAAGCTCGGCCTGCAGAGACTTCGTAGCGGGCAGATACTGCACTGCGTGCTGAGCCGCAACGCGGTAAATGAAAACCATCGCCTTATCGCCGCGTCGGTGGGGCTTGCCATACCGAAAGACCGCTCTCATTACGGTTACATCTCAGAGCATCACACTTTCGGGGAAACCGACGAGAAAACCGGCGATTACGCCGAGGATCTGTCGGCGCTGATGTTGTCAACTATCCAGGGGGTGGAATTCGGCAGCGAAACCAACTGGGACCAGAAAGAAGAAATTTGGAAGCTTAGCGGCAAGATAGTTAAAACCACCAACATTACACAATCCGCTATCTGCACCGAGGGCGTTTGGACTACGGTGGTGGCCGCAGCGGTTTTCGTATTCTAAAGAGAGGGTCTAGGGCTCAGGGTAAGGAGTTTCTTGTTTCTGCACCCTCTACCCTATCCCTTCTACCATGTATAACTTATGCTCCTAAAACCGGCGATAGCGCAGTTCGTCATGCGCAAACAAATTAATTTCAACGACGCCGCCTTCGTGGTGGTGCCGGTGCCTTATGAAAAAACCACTTCTTACGGCAAGGGCACAAAGCGCGGTCCCGCTGCGGTTATTAACGCCTCCTATCAACTGGAACTCTGGGACGAGGAGACCAAAACCGAAACATGGAAAAAAGGGATTTTCACCTCGCGCCCGGTAAACTGCGCCCTGCCCGAAAATAAATTTTTCCCCGCGCTTGAAGAAACTGTGGAAGAGCTTCTCTCTTCCACTTCCGCTTTACCCTTTTTTATAGGCGGTGAGCATAGCGTAACCTTGGGACTGCTTCCCCCGTTTATAAAGCGGCATAAAAATCTTTCCATCCTTCATTTTGACGCACATGCGGATTTGCGTCCTTCATACAGGGGCTCGACCCATAGCCACGCTTGTGCGGTTTACCCGTCCTCCCGCACCAACAAACTGGTGCAGATAGGCATACGCAGCGTGGGAGCGGACGAACGGAAATATCACAACACGGGCTTGGTAAAAACGCATCTGATGCATGAAAATTTGGACTTTAAGAAACTGGAAAGGGATATATTGCGCGAGTTGACCGACACGGTTTATCTGACCATAGATGTGGACGGCTTTGACTCATCAGTAATGCCCGGCACCGGCACGCCGCAGCCGGGCGGCTTCATGTGGCAGGAAGCCATGACGCTTTTTAAGGCTATTTGTCTGAAGAAGAAGGTTGTGGGAGTAGATGTGGTGGAAGTGGCTCCGATAAAAGGCTCGCCGATAACAGAATTCAATGCCGCCAAACTGATCTACCGCCTGATGGGTTATCTCAGCGCTTTGCGCTGAGAGTCATGAATCACAAATAAAAAAAGGTAGCGTCTACCTTTTTGTCACTTCAGTTCTGGCTGAATTTTTCAGGCTTGGAAATAATCATCAACAAAAGCGTTTTGGTAAACCTGCGCCTGTCGAATTTCAGCATCTTATCCGCCGCCATTACCGGCACCATATGGTCCACACCAGGCAGCTTAATATAGTCGGAGCCCGGCAATATAGCGCTTTCCAGCGGCACCAGGCCGTCGTTAGCCAGCCCCTGTTTTAACATGTAGTCCCTTGGCAGTTCAAGCAGCGTATCTATTTTATTAGGTTCGTTATCCTTCCAAGACGCAAAAGATATCATATTAACTTTTGAAACCACTTCCCGGACGGTGCCGCGGCTTGATTCCTGTAACCTGTTTCGTTCTTCGGGTGTGAGATTCAGCAGCGAGTCCACCGTTCCGCCGAAATGGGCAAGGATCTTCGCCATTGCCGCGGAGAGATACTTGTTATCTTTGATGTACTCGGCTATCGGAGTGCCGCCAAAAGGGGTTTGTAGCGAAATAAACCCGCGCACATTGGGGAGAAGATCCTGGTTATCCGTAAGAGCCTGTAAAACGTACATTCCGCCGTCACTATGGGAAATTATAATAACGGGCTTATCCGAGTCCCTGATGTCTTTCGCTGTTTTTTTCGCGTTGTGCGCGGGAGGCATTGTTGAGTCTATATCCACCATCTTAAACTCCACTCCCAGCTCTTTAAGCAGGCTGATCTGATCGTTAAAGTAGGGGCCTGTCCAGACTTTTTTCCCGAACAAACTTATAGGCTGCACATAGCCACCGGTTAGAAATCCGCGCACAAACAGGACTTTGTACTTTCTGAGCTCGGTCTTCTCACTCTCTCCAAGCTTTAGGTCTATAGTGTCCCATGTCAGCCTGAACTCTTCAGTTAAATCCCGGCCCACTCTTGCGGGTTTGATAGCAACAGGAATCGTTCCGGAAGCGGCGCTATCGCCCTGGAGCGCGGCAATCTGCCCCGCCTGTTCCAGCTCCTTGAAAGATTCCGTGGCCATGTCCGGGCCGGTGCAATAAGCGTTTAATGAAAAAACGGTTAAAACAAGAAGCAACTGCGTTGTGCGGTATGTCATATATCTGTCCTTTGCGTATTCTGCATGTCGTCTGTTGGATACACAACTGCGCTTGTTTATATCATACACCGCGCGCAAGCGCCGGCCAAGTGAACAGGTGCCCATAGGGTTACGGTATTAGGGCCTATGCGGGTTTGGGCCATTGGACTTCCACCTTCATTTGAGGAATTTGGAATTGAAGGAGTGAGGGGGGCTTATTGAAAAGGTAGCGTCTACCTTTTTTGAGGCAAAGACTATTCTTTCGCTATTTCCTATTCGCCATTTGCTCTTCGCTGCTTTTAATACGCGTCCAGTTTGTCGAATTCGGACACTTTCTTTTTTTCCAGCAGATGGGACAGGTCGCGGGCGTAGGCGAACGGCCCTTTCGGCCAGCCGAAAGCCAGCTTGACGGCGGTTTCAACATCGTATTCAGAGGCCATAATCTCGGAAGCCAGGATCTTCGCCTCGTCTATGATCGGGGACAGTATGCGGGTAAAAATCTCCTCTTTTGAAGTCTGCTTCAGGCCCAGGTATTTCAAAATATTTGGAAGCACCGGGTTTTCTCCCACTATTTTGCCGTCCTCGTAAATATAAAAACCTATGGTGGACTTGCGGCCCAGTTGGCCGTACTGCACCAGGCGCAGTTCGGTGGCTGAGGGCGCAAGTCGCTCCGGAGAGCCAAGCGCCGTATATATCTCCTGCGTTGCCTTGTAATCTTCGTCAAGCCCGATAAAATCAGCGGCTTCAAAGGGTCCGCAAGGCAACTGTCCAATTTCTTTGAAAGCGGCGTCTATCTCATACGGGCGGCCCTTGCCTTCTTCCAGAACCTTGAGTGCGCTGAGTATAAACGGCCTGAGCAGCCGCTCCACTATCTGGCCCGGATTATCTTTCACTATAACCGGGGTTTTGTTTATCTTTCTCAGCAAATTCAGACAGGCTTCAAGCGTTGTGTCGCCAGTATGGTCGGTTTTTACAAGTTCCACCAGCTGGTTTGAGCGCACGGGCTGCACAAAATTAAATCCCACAGTTAATTCTTCCGGCAGTTCGGTGTTCTCAATAAGCTTTTTAAGCGGTGTCACAGAGCAGTTCGCGGCTATTACGCAGGATGGCTCAAGCACCTTTTTAAGTTTCGCAAAAAAAGCCTTCCGGTCCTCCATGTCATGCGGCAGGGTTTCTATTAAGATATCAGCTCCCTTAAACTTGGTAAGGTCCTGTATCCCCTCAATATTTGAAAATAATTCACCTTTTCCCTCGCGGGAAAGAGACCAGTTTATTTTAGCCAGCGACACGCCAAGGCTGTCCTTGAAATCATCGTAAATGCGCACCTGAAAGCCGTTCTGTAAAAATATTTCCGCTAAAGCCGTGCCCACGGCGCTTGAACCGACAATGCCTATAGCTTTTATTTCCATAAATACAATGCTCCTTGCCTGAAAAATGGCATCCTTTTGCACCCAAAAACCTAATCGGAATTTTTCGGGTTATGCCGTCTGAACTTCCTCAATGCGACGTATGCCGTCTTTGTTAAGCACGATCCTTATACGGTCGTAATGCATGCTTTCCCTGCCGTTCTTGGAAGCGTACACATATTTCAGCACCAGGTTTACATGATAAACCCTTGGGCAGGGCACGATTGAGACCTCGCCGGAAACAGGATCGACCACGGGATAATCCACAAAAGGATCGTCGGCCTGCTTTATAAAATTCTCAATGCTGAAGCGCATTATATCGTTTAAATCTTTGAGACGGTTATGGTGCCTGCGTATCCGCTCGGGATACAGGCGTATCTCTTTTTTGTACTTGAAAACGCGCTCCGGTTTGCCGTCCTCGTCAATGGAGGTGATGTTGTCAAGCCGCCGCAGGCGGGAAATATCCGCCGGCACACTGCGCTCAGGCATGAAAGTGAACGCTTCTTTAAGTATGCCTATGCGCTCTCCGGTGGAGGGGTCTAGTATGCTTATTTTGCGGTCCGAAATCCAGCGCGTGAGGTTTTTGGAAAAAAGCACTTTCAGCCAATCCTTTATCCGGTCCTTGAACATATAACTGATCACCACGGCAAGCAGGAAAGGCAGGCTGTTAATGGTGTAGCGGTTCTGGACGTAAAATGTAACCAGCACGGCAAACAGCATGGCCACTCCCGCCGCCATGCTGAACAGTACCTGCGTTAGAGCTTGCCATTCGGAAATTGCTGTTTTAAGGTAGAGTACGCTTGAAATAAACTTTTTTAAAACCCCGCGCCGGTAAATAATAACCTCATTTCCTTTAAGGTCAGCAAGCACCGAAGGATAATTCATGGCCGCGCGGTAGCGCCCCTGCGCCACTATTACGGCCACAAGTTCGCTTTCAAGCTCTTTGAAACTTTCCCGCTCGCTTACATTTTTTCTCAATGCCTCAAGTACAGAAGTCAGGTATTCCTCTATTATCAGGCTGAAATATTCGTCAAAAAAAGCGAAGGTTTCCTTTATTACTGTGGGTACTGCGGGGTCTGCTACCGAGCTTCTAAGCATGGAAACGGTAGTCGTCAACTGCTTGATTTCCTCCAGGAAATTGCCCAGCGCTTCCGGCACGAATAACTGTTTGGTCTGGCTCCGCCCTTTTGGATCCAGAGCTTCAGTCCCAAAAGAGCGGTGCTGGTCTTTTTTTGTGGCGCCATAAGTTTCAAAACTCTCAATAAGCATCTTGGCGTGATCGCGTGTCTCGCCCCGAATAACGCAGCCCAGCAGCTTAAATTCGTCATAAACGGTTTTTACCAGCTCGCGGTCCTTTGAGCCGGCAAGTATAAGCGAAAGCTTTTCCCGTATGCGTTTTATCGGCGAGGTATCAAGCGACGGGTCGCAAAGCTTTAAGAGGCTAACCTTCGGGGTTTTAAAGCGGATATAACGCTGAATATCGTTGTAAAAATTTTCCTTGGAATAGGAATGCGGCCCTATATTAAGCGCCTTGGGTACGAAAAAATACGTTTCCACCGAATAGGCGCTCTCAAGGCCGGCGTCAAGGTCAATATCCAGCTTTATCTCAAAGCGGTGGCGGTCGTGGAATTTAACACGCGAGTCAAAAATATCGTTTTGGTCTTCTATCATACAAGTCACAGGTCTCAAGTCACAAGCCAGATGTTTTAGGTGTAAGATTTTGCAGTTTCACTATTTTTGCCTCTGTTAACGATTACTTCCTTCAGCTTCACTTATCCGGATGGTACTTTTCGTGCGCGATTTTTAAATCTCCTTTGTCTATGTGCGTGTAAATCTGGGTGGTGTTAAGGCTTGAATGCCCTAGCATCTCCTGAACGGAACGCAAATCCGCCCCGGCCTGCACCAGGTGGCTCGCGAAAGTGTGCCTGAAAAGATGTGGGTGCGGCATAATGCGCACCTCGGCTTCTTTGCCGAGACCCACAATATCTTTCCACATCTGTACGCGGCTCAGGCGCCGGCCGCTCTTGTTAAGGAAAAGTTCAGCGTCGGAACCCTTTGTGCCGAACTTGAGCTCCCTCGCCTCAAGATAATTCTTTAAAGTGCCAAGCGCCGCCTGGTTTACGGGTACTATTCGCTCCTTTGAGCCTTTGCCGAACACCCTCAGCCACCCGCTCTGGAAATTGACGGATTCAAGCCTAAGCATCAGCAGTTCCGTTATCCTTATGCCGGTGGAATAAAGCAGATCTACGGCTGCTGCTGTGCGCAGGCGCGCAAAATTGTTCCCTGCGGGCCTTGCCAGCAGTTTCTCCATGTCGCGGCGGTCCAGAAACCTGGGCACTTTTTGTGCCATCCTGGGCGCGCGAAAATTTTTAGTGGGATCTGTTTTCGCTTTGCCCTCAAGCAGCAGAAACCTGTAAAAAGCGCGCAGCGCCTCCGTTTTACGGAATATAGAGGAGGCTTTTAGCCCCTTGCCGCTTTTAAGGGACCAGAAGTATTCCTCTATAAACGGCGCCTCGGCTTCCGCGGGGGCGGTCCCGCGCTTTTCGCAGTAGAGCAAAAAAGCGTTCAGATCGCCCGCATAAGCCAGACAGGTGTTTTTTGAAAGCCCCCGCTCTACTGAGAGGTGCCTGTAGAATATGTTAGCGAGTTCGAGCATTAGAAGTCACAAGTCACAGGTCACAAGTCACAAGCCGGAAAAATACCGCAGCTTGTTACCTGCAACCTGTAACCTTTAATTTAACCTGCCGATTACCGCCGTTCCTACTTTTTTACCTTTTCTTTTTTTTCAGCCGGCTTTTCTTCCGGTTTGTCTTCAGCCGCCGACTCCGCTGTTTTAGGCGCGGGCGGAAGGAATTTGCCTCTCAGTTCGGCTCCAAGCTCTGCGGCCTTATCTTTATGTTCCTTAAAATAGGCTTTGGCGTTTTCGCGGCCCTGTCCTATGCGCTCAGTTTTATAAATGAACCAGGTGCCGCTTTTTTCAAGCAAGCCGGTTTCCACGCCCATGTCGATAAGGCAGCCCTCGGTGGAAATTCCCTGGCCGTTTACCATTTCAAATTCAGCGTTGCGGTAAGGGGGCGCCACCTTGTTCTTTACCACCTTCACGCGTATGCGCGCGCCGGTTACAACATCTCCCTGCTTTATGGTTTCTATTTTCCTTATATCCATACGCACGGAGGCGTAGAATTTAAGCGCCAGTCCGCCCGGCGTGGTTTCCGGGTTGCCGAACATCACGCCTATTTTGTGGCGGAGCTGGTTGATGAAAATGACCGAGGTTTTGGTGGAGGATACTATGGAAGTGAGTTTTCGTAGTGCTTGGCTCATCAGGCGTGCCTGCAGGCCCACATGCGTATCGCCCATTTCACCTTCTATCTCGGCCTTGGGTACCAGAGCGGCTACCGAGTCGATGACGATGATGTCAATCGCGCCGGAGCGCACCAGCTTCTCGGTTATTTCAAGGGCCTGCTCGCCGGAGTCGGGCTGAGAGATAAGCAGGTTGTCAATGTCTACGCCTATTTTTTTGGCGTAAAGCGGGTCGAGCGCGTGCTCGGCGTCTATAAAGGCGGCCAGCCCGCCCTTTTTCTGCGCCTCGGCTATAACATGCAGCATAAGAGTGGTTTTGCCCGAAGATTCCGGACCATAAATTTCCATTACGCGGCCGCGCGGCAGTCCGCCAACTCCAAGCGCCAGATCAAGCGACAGAGCGCCAGTCGGGATGGTTTCTATCTTCATCCTTGAAGCCCTGTCGCCCAGTTTCATAATGGCTTCTTTGCCGAAACTTTTTTCTATCTGCGCCAGCGCCACGTCAAGCGCCCTTGATTTCTCTTCTTTAGACATATGACCTCCGGTAGCTTATTTGGCGCTGCTTGCGCCATGTATATATCCTAGCATGCCAACGCGACAACGGTGTGTCGCGTTGGTGTTACCTGTTTTTGTATAAAATCGCCAGATTATAATGTTATGTTAACCTATATATTATAAGAAAAATAGGCCCCGGGCCGCACATTCATTTTTAACATCAAATTTGGGTGTTTCTAAAAAAGTGTGCGACAAGCCGGCACAGTTGATTTACAAGCAGATTGTGGGGTTGAGTTGGTCAGTGTTTTGGGTAGCGGACAGATACAACCTCAAGCCGGATATCGCCGGATTTTCTGGGCACAGATACTTTTTTTCCCGGGACCGCCCCCAGCAGGGCTCCGGCGAGCGGCGACGCCCAGTTCAGCCTGCCGGCATCCGCGTCAGCTTCATCCTCGCCCACTATATAAAACTCGCGTACTGTTCCGTCTTCTTCCTTAACGGAGACTGCCGCTCCGAACCGCACATCGGAAGCGGATAGTCCACGGTTATCTACCAATATAGACCTCTTCAACTGTGCCTCATAATAAGCCAGATCCAGTTCTGTCTGGCTTAATCGCAGAGCCCGAGGCTCGTCCATGCGCTTTTCGCCCAGCAGGGCGGAGCGTTGAGCGGCAAGTTTCTCCACCCTGCCCTCAAGCCACGCCCTTCCGCCGGGAGTGACATAGTTGGGCCGCCCGCTAGGATGTCTCTTGCGGGGTTCCTCGGGGGCGTTGCTGTCCTCTTTAACAAAAGCCCGGCTCATATATGATTTTCAGGCTTAAAAAACACAGTTGAAAGCGGAGGCAGCGTTACTCTCAGGGAATAAGGCCGCCCATGCGATGAAAAAGGTTCGGCGTTTACGCCGCCCAAGTTCCCAAGCCCACTTCCCCAATAAGCCGCGGCGTCGCTGTTAAGAAGTTCTTTCCAGAAACCGCCGCTCGGCACGCCTATCCGGTAATTAAACCGGGGCACGGATGTGAAATTACAGGCCACGAGTATCGTTTCCGCCTCGTTTCCGCCTTTCCGCAGGAAAGCCAGTACGCTTTGCTGCGAATCATTTGCGTCAACCCATTCAAAGCCGGCGGGATTGCAGTTAAGCTCATGCAGCGCCGGCTCAGACCGGTATAGGAGATTGAGATCTTGAATCCAGCGCTGCATTCCGGAGTGAGGCGCGTGTTCCGTTAAGTGCCAGTCCAGGCTGCGCTCATGGTCCCACTCGGCCCATTGCGCAAACTCGCCGCCCATAAAAAGAAGTTTTTGCCCCGGCTGGGCGAACATGGACCCGTATAGAAGCCTTAGATTCGCGAATTTTTGCCAGGAGTCACCGGCCATTTTGTCCAGCAGGGACTTTTTGCCGTGGGCCACTTCATCATGGGACAGAGGCAGAACAAAATTCTCGCCGAACGCATAAAGCATGCGGAAGGTGAGGGCGTTATGATGGTATTTACGGTACACCGGGTCTTTGGATAAATACTGAAGGATATCATGCATCCAGCCCATGTCCCATTTCATTCCGAAGCCCAGCCCGCCCACATAGGTGGGGCGTGAAACACCGGGCCAGGCAGTGGATTCCTCGGCGAAGGTCTGGACATCAGGATAATTCTCGTAAACGACGCGGTTGAACTGCCGCAAGAAAGCGATTGCCTCAAGATTTTCGTTTCCGCCGTGCCGGTTCGGGATCCACTGGCCGGGTTTGCGCGAATAATCCAGGTATAGCATGGACGCCACTGCGTCCACCCGCAGCCCGTCGGCGTGGTACTTGTCCAGCCAGAACAGGGCGCTGCTGAGCAGGAAACTGCGCACCTCGTTGCGGCCGAAATTAAAAATGGAACTGTTCCAGTCCGGATGCACTCCCTGTTTGGGGTCGGCGTGCTCATAGAGATGCGTGCCGTCAAAATATTCCAAACCGTGCGCGTCCGCCGGAAAATGCGCGGGCACCCAGTCGAGTATAACCCCTATACCGCTCTGATGAAGCTGATCAATCAGATACATCAGGTCCTGGGGAGTCCCGTAACGGCTGGTGGGGGAAAAATAACCGGTGGTCTGATACCCCCACGACCCGTAAAAAGGGTGTTCTGTGACGGGCATAAGTTCAACGTGAGTGAAGCCCATTTTTTTAACATATTCCGGCAGCTGCGCCGCCATTTCACGGTAGGTGAGCGGACGGTTTCCCTCTTCGGGCACGCGCCTCCAGGAACCGGGATGAATCTCATAGATGGAGACGGGGCTGTTTAAGCCGCTGGCGCATTTCCGGTTTTCCATCCATTGGGTGTCATTCCAGCTGTAGTTAAGCGGCCAGACCACGGAAGCTGTTTTTGGGGGGACTTCGGAAGCGAATGCCAACGGATCCGCTTTTTCACCGTGGAAGCCGGCGTATCTGGAAACAACATGATATTTATAGTTGCCGCCCTGTTTGACTCCCGGGATAAAGCCTTCCCAGATGCCGGAGCGGGACCTCTCCCGCAAAGCGTCCCTGGTTTTATCCCAGCCGTTGAAATCCCCCATCACGTAAACTTCCTTGGCATTGGGCGCCCACACCGCGAAGCGTGTCCCTTCAACAGGACCCGAAACCGGGTGAGCGCCGAACTTTTCGTATAGCCGCACATGATTGCCCTCATTAAAGAGGTAAATGTCCTGGTCGGTAAGCGGTTGCGCAATGGTTTCTGGTTTTTTCATAGCGCTTTATTATACAAATTGCAAATCTTTGTGCTGTATTATATACTGAAGAGGCAGCTCTTAGGCAGCCAGGAAGCAGAATACAGTAGTCAGAAGTCAGGAGTCAGAATAATGAGGGTGACATAGAAGAGCACGGTTTCCCTCTGTATTCTGCCTTCTGGATTCTGTCTTCTTTAGTAGTAATCAACGGAGGCAAGAATGCTCAAAAAATGGTTCATCGGACTTATAGCCTGCGCGGCTCTTTTCGCTGTGCGGGCGTTCGCCGCCGATAAGGCGGACTTCAACCAGGGAATGGATGTCAAAGGTATTGTAGCCACGCTTCCGCTTAAGCTGGAGATGCCCGGTTCCCCCACCGGTCCCTCGGACACTTTCCAGGCAGTGCCAGGGGGCAAGGCGCACGCAAAAGGGCTCATAAGAAAAGACCTTCCCGCGGCGTATTGGCAGCAGTTCCAGTACCGCGGTGTGCGTATCCCAAATGCTTTGGATCTGCGCGCTAAACTGACGCAGGTGGAAAATCAGGGCTCGTGCGGAAGCTGCTGGGCCTTCAGTCTTACGGCCACGCATCGCGACGGGCACGCGCTCTCTGGAAAAGATCCAGGCCGCCTTTCACAGGAATGGCTGGTTGACAACTCCACCGAGGCCGCAGGTTGCAGAGGCGGCTACTTTGATTCCGCTAATGATTTTGTGGAACCCGGCGGCCAGCCGCTTTGGAGCGCATGTCCTTATAAACAAGGTCACGGCAAATGTCCCGCGAAGATGGACCTGGCCGCGCATATAACCGGCTGGCACATGTTCGGTGAAAAAGGCCAGGGCCCGAGTGTGGAGGAGATAGAAGCTTATATAACCGCCACCGGCAGCCCTGTGTCTATCGGCGTAGCGGCTGCGGCCGGCAGATGGGAAAGCTATAGCAGCGGAATCTACAACGCCTGCGCCTCAGGGGAACTGGACCACATGATCAATATTGTGGGTTGGGACAATGAGGGTGCCGCGTTTGACGCAAACGGCAACCTTCCACCCGGAAAAGGTATATGGATCCTGCGCAACAGCTGGGGCGCATCATGGGGCGGGAAGGGCTATATGCGCAGCAAAATGACCGACTCTAAGGGCAAGAGATGTAATGCTGTTGCAGAAGAGGCCGCCTACTTCGACTTTTGAATCGGCGCCGAAAAATTAACCCCGCCACCTGCTGCAGGTGGCGGGGTTATTCACAAATCCACAGAAATCGGTCTTATCTGATTTTTTGAAAAATAGTCTAATTGATGTCTTTCAGATAGCGGGCGAAGTCGGTCCAGCCGGAGTCCTTGCCGAAATTCAGCGCCGCATGCTGACTTATGGCCCAGAGGTCATTGTTGCCGTCAGGCACATAGACAGAAACCCCTCCCAACCCCGACATCTTCTCTCCGACAGTTATATTATCCAGCACCAGCCGGTTGTCCAGCACGCTTAGGAGCGATCTGGTCTCGGCGGCAAGTTCTTGCGCGCCGGGAAGATCGGCGTGAAGGTTTTTTAAAAATATGCCGGCAAAAAGTTTAAGGTCCGCGTACTGGGTATTGGTAAAACGCGTTACGTTCTTTTTTGCTTCCAGCGCCGCCGCGCGGTCGTTTACCCGCATCACGGCGGCTGTCCAGCGTCTTACCTGCACCGCCATGTCGCCCAGGGCGGAAGTGTTTACGGCGCTCAATTGGTAGTTGAATCCGCTTCTACCATAATCGCCACGGTAAGTGCTTAGCACGCTTTTGGCCAGCTCTGTGTTTGAAATGGCCGGGCTGGCCGATATGGCCGACGCCAGAAGGTAATAGTTAAAGCCGTAGGAAAGGGTTTCTGCGCCTATCGCTATTTTGGCGTAATCCTTGATCTCATAAAGCACTTCCAGGCTCTGCATCATGCAGACATCCTGAAGATAAAGGTCTACGCCGCCAGCCTCTTTCAGAATTTGAGAAATTTCAGCCGTGGCGGTGAAATTGCCAGTTTCATCGTCAAAATTCATGGCCTTTCCTTTTGGCTTTTCAGGGTCAATCCAGCCCATGCCGTGGAAGCGGTATAGCAGAAGGTAGCGCTCAGCAGGAAAATTCTTCTTGGCCCATTTAATGAAATTAGCAACGCGGCGCCAGTCTCCTGAGTCCACCATGTCGGTCTGCTCCAGCACAGGGGATTTCAGCGCATTGGGATCTGAGTCAAGGGTGATGTAATAACGGCGGGAACCGGTCCAATCCGAGTCGCCGGTAAAATCCTCGTCTTGGCCGCGCATGCGGGAATACTCGGCCACAATGTTCATTCCGGCGTCGGAGCCTGCGCTCTCCAGGCTGTTTAGGCGGTGAAAATGGTTCTCCTCAAGATTGGATTTTCCGTTCAGGTAGACCATGATGGTCCATTTTTTGGGAGCCATAGGCAATGTGGGGCTTTTGGCAAATACCGGCCACGCCGCCCCTGAAAGCGCAGCCGCTAAAAAAAACCTGCCTATCAATATTGAAGGTTTCATCCCAACCAATAGTATAGTGCACACATGATGAAGGTGCAAGGGGGGATGCCCTGCTTCAGAGGAATCCAGGATATTAATAGGGGTGGGGTTATTGTATTGCGATATACAATACATTGTATGCCAAAATATAACCTAATTGAGGCCCACGGCCTGGCACCGGGATAATTTGATATATTAACCTAGATGTTGGATATCTTTGCGGGGGTTTTCCGGAGGCCGGCTTGTCAGGCAAGTCGGCTGAGGATAAGGGCGGCCGCACAGGCCGTCTAATGGCCATAACCCGAATATGGGGACATAATACAAATTCAAGCTGCAGATATAAGTATTATGTCCCCGGTTTAATTAATGCACGCCGTGCATCCACTTGCGTAACTGCGGTGTGAGGGCCAGCAGCAGCAACCCTGCTCCCACTGCCGTCCCGGTAGGTATCATATAGAATAAAGTATGGTTCATCGCGTCATAGTTCCCCGCGAAGAAACCGCCCACAAAATTAGCCGCGAAGTTTGCCAGAAACCAGGTTCCCATCAAAAGCGACACGAACTTGGCTGGCGCAAGCTTTGTGACCAAAGACAACCCCACTGGTGATAGGCACAACTCCCCCATCGTGTGGAAGAAATACGCAGCCATTAGCCACATCACGCTCACCGGCCCCGACTGCTGATAAACCGCCGCAGCAGCTATCATCACCACAAAGCCGACAGCCAGTAAGCCTAGCCCCCATACGAATTTTATCGGACTCGGCGGCTCCTTTTGCGCTTCGCCCAGCCGCACCCAAAGTTTAGAGAAGAACGGCGCCAGTATCAGTATAAACAGCGGATTCACCGCCTGGAAAAAACTGGCCGGCATCTCCCAGCTGTAGCCGAACAGGCTGAGCGCACGGTTGGTCTCCCTGTCCGCGAATAGTGTCAGCGAACTACCCGCCTGCTCAAAAGCCGCCCAGAAAAAAATAACGAAGAACGCCATAATAAAAATAACCGCTATCCGCTGCTTTTCAATATGCGTCAGCGGCTTATCTTCTATCCTGTTGCCGTGGATGAAGGCCGGCTTCATGCACTTGTCGCCTAAAAGCGCCTTCTGCCCCCACAGATACATAGCAAGCCCCATAAGCATTCCCACGCCCGCCGCCCCAAATCCGTAATGCCAGCCCACCTTTTCACCCAAAGTGCCGCAGACCAGCGGCGAGAACAGGGCGCCCAGGTTGATGCCCATGTAAAAAATGGTGAAGCCAGCATCCCGGCGCGGGTCATTAGGTTCGTAAAGCGAACCGACCACGGTGGAGATGTTCGGCTTGAAGAAGCCGTTGCCGAGTATCAGCAGGCCAAGCGCGGAAAAGAAAAACGGCAGGGATGGGAATGCCATGGCGAAGTGCCCAAGCGCCATAAGAACGGCGCCTATTATTATACACTTCCTCTGCCCCAGATAGCGGTCCGCTATGTAGCCCCCCAAAAGCGGGGTTAGATATACCAGCCCGGTGTACCAGCCGTAGATCCGGCCGGCTTTTTCTGTGGAGAACATCAAGTACTTCACCATGTAAAGCACGAGGAGCGCCCTCATGCCGTAGTAAGAGAAGCGCTCCCACATTTCCACAAAAAATAAAAGAAACAAACCTTTGGGCTGGTTATGATGCAGGCTCATCAGGAACTCCTTTGCAGGTGATTGAGTTATTGAGTAATTTAGTGATTAAGTTAATTTGCACAAGAATTTCATTGAGAACTAGATCACTCAATCACTTAATTACTGAATCACTGGTCCCGCCGTCGCCCTTCAATTACTGGCTATCTCAACGGCAACTGGGCTAGTTGCGCCTTCGTCCAAAAGCGCGCTCTCGGAAACCGCGCAGCGGAAGCCTATATCATCGTTGGGTTTGAAGGTGCTGGCCCTGTTGCCCGACCGCATTGAGTTTGCGTCGGAAGCCCAGGAGCCTCCCCGGATAATATTGCCCCTTCCGGCTGTCGGGCCTTTGGGATTGATCTTCGTGCTTTCGGAATAGTAATCCTTCGAATATATGTCCGAGATCCACTCCCAGACATTCCCGTACATATCGTAAATGCCGTACTTATTGGGTTTCTTTGTGCCCACGGGGTGGGGCTTTTCTTCGGAGGTGGTTTCATACCAGGCGTAGTCCCCGGCCATGGCGGCGGTTTCTCCAAAAGAGAAAGCCGAGTCAGCTCCTCCTCTGGCCGCAGCCTCCCATTCGGCCTCGGTAGGGAGGCGTCGGTTTTTTGACTTACAATAAGCCTCTGCGCTCTGGGCTGTGACGCCTACGATGGGGCAATTTGTGCAGGTCTTAAGAATGGCGGAAAGGTGCCGGTAGTAGGTGTTTTTACCGGTGTCGATGTTAAACTTCCCCTCGGGCATTGCCCATTCGGGATAATTTGCATAGTTGTCTTTAGTGAACTTCATATAATCCGCTGTGGTTACTTCATATTTGTCAATATAAAAAGCGTCCAGATGGACCAGATGGCGGGGGTGTTCATCCGCATCTCCTAATCCGTCCGGGGAGCCAATCTGATATTCGCCGGCAGGCAGGCCGGCCATGTCCTTTGTCTTTTCACGAATAGTGGCCTGTTTCTTGCTAGCCAGAAAGCTGTTGGCTGAGGCCAGGCACACACCGCATGATTTGTCTGCTTCAGGTGAGGTAATATAATCCGGGACTCCGCGGTACAGTTTTCCGATGGCTGACGGCTGGCCCGAAACATTCGCCTGGCTGTGTTTGCCGGAGGTCCATAAAAAAAAGCCGGCACACAATAGCAGAACTAGAATAAAGAAGGGGACCGGTATTCCGCCGCCGCTTTTGATGAATTTTCCGCAATGGGGACAGAGATGTTTCTTAGCGTTATTTGGATTCAAGATGTGTCTCCTGTTGTATTCTTCTGGATGTTTTAAGCCGATGAAAGTATACAAAAATATACCGGTTTTTGTGAAATACACCCTCCCCTTGTTGAGAAACTTCTGAAACGTTTTATGTCATGGCTAGGGCTTTCAAACTCTGTAGTCTTTGATTTTCTCGGTAAATGTTTGCCCTATGTGTCTCATGTATATACATTATAAAGTAAATTCCATAAAAAAGCGGAGGTTGCAGCATTCAGCGGAAATGGGGTTCCATAAATTGCCGTGTTTGACAAGCTTTACCAATTTGATATACACTAGTAAAACAGTTGGGGAATAATTCCGCGCGGACTCGCGCAAAAACTTAAGCGCGAGTCAAAAGAGCGGGCAAATATCGCCCGCGAAATAATACGGTTGATTTGCATCCGGCGGAAAAAACGATGTCGCGAAACGCAATTCCTCGACGAGAAAAAAAGAGTTGACAGGCTTCGCGAAGTTTTGCTAGTATTATCTTGTCAGCCGCGAACACAATCCGCGGCGACACAAATTACCCGTACCTGTAGAGTAAAACTACAAAGCAGGAAAGGGTTTGTTCTCTAAAAAATTATGTATGAATGGGCACCCTGATCGTATGAAGTCAGGCGCGGGTGATAGGTCGGCGGAAGGGAAACCGGAAGCCAGCCACTAATCATCGGCAACTGAGGTTTATACGGGATGATTAATCATTAAAAATCCAAATTGGGTGTGAGAACTTTGCACAGACAGCATTAAAGCAAATCAGAGCCTTAAGAACTACTCCGTAAATGCTAATTGCTAATAGCTATGTTCGCTGTTAACAGTTACGGATTTTTTGGAGAGTTTGATCCTGGCTCAGAGTTAACGCTGGCGGCGTGCCTAACACATGCAAGTCGAACGGAGCGTACCAGAATATCGGGCGCTTAGTGGCAGACGGGTGAGTAATACTTAAGCAATTTGCCCTCAAATGGGAGATAACCCGGCGAAAGTCGGACTAATACCCCATATAATCCTCCGGAGGCATCATCGGGGGATGAAAGGCCCGCAAGGGTCGTTTGAGGAGAAGCTTGAGACCTATCAGCTAGTTGGCGGTGTAACGGACCACCAAGGCAATGACGGGTAGCCGATCTAAAAGGATGACCGGCCACAAGGGCACTGAGACACGGGCCCTACTCCTACGGGAGGCAGCAGTGGGGAATTGGTCGCAATGGGCGAAAGCCTGACGACGCAACGCCGCGGGGAGGGTGAAGAATTTCGATTCGTAAA
>DMES01000054.1 GCA_003450815.1 Elusimicrobiota bacterium
GCCGGATTGGCCGAGCGCATGCACCCCATCCCGGTCATGACACAAAGATACGCGCATCTCACCAACGGCCATGTCAGGGCGGAAATGGAGATACTCTCGGCTGTATGAACACCAGGCGAAAAAAGCGTTCCTTGTGAAGTGCCAAAAACCTTTGTAAAATAAGTTAAGCCCGTGCGATTACCTTCGTTAGGCCGTCTGATGGGCATAGCCCTTTATACGGCACGGCCATAGGCCAGTGAGCGCGGGTACATTATAGAAAGGGTTCAGTGAGCGGACCGCCGAAGGCGGTGAAGCGAACGACGAAGGGGAGCTTAGCTCCCCTCGTAGAGCACCGGGCCGCAATACCTATTAAGGCCCGGCGGCTAATCCGCCCCGAACGCTGTGCAGTGCGTGCGGGGTGCGACAGATGCGCCCATATCTCAACGGATAGAGTCCCAGCCTGCGAAGCTGGTTGTCCTGGTTCGATTCCAGGTGGGCGCAAACAATTTCAGGGTATAGGGGCTAGGGTAGAGGGTTCAGGGTGCGGAAAAAGGAACTTCCATATAGCTATACCCTAACCCCTATACCCTGTACCCCAAGAATATTGAATAATCCAGGGATATAAATGTCTTCAAACGATAAAAATATAGAAAAAAAAGAAACCAAAACCGGACGCTATGTTTATGACAAGAAACTGGGGAAAGTGGTGAAAATTTCGGACGAAGTGGTGGGACTTAAAAAAGGCGGCTCTTTTGAAAGCTCCTGCCCCATGAACAAGGGCGGACACACCTGCGGCGGCGGTTGCGGCTGCGGGGGATAAGTCAGGGTAGAGGGTTCAGGGTTTAGGGTAAGGAGTTACCTAATTGCTGCAACTCCACCATTCACCCTCCACACTCTACCCTTTAAATTAAGCCTCCCCCCTACCTATAATACTCCACTGAACGAGGCCCCATGGAAAATAAATTCAAAGAACTGCGCAAGCTTTATGAAGAGGTTGCCGCGATAAATTCGGCCAACGGGGTTCTGCAGTGGGACCAGCAGGTTTATATGCCGTCCGGCGGCGCGGGCGCGCGGGCCCGTTCGATAGGCGCCCTTGAAGAAATCGCCCACCGCAAGTTCACCTCGCCGGAAGCGGGACGCCTTATCGCCCAAACCTACGATTGGGCGCAAGGCAAGGGCCATGATTCATTTGAAGCCGGCTACCTGCGCGCTATAAAGCGCGACTACGATAAAGCCGTCAAATTGCCTTCGGAATTTGTGGCCGAGTTGTCCAGAGAAACATCCCTTGGAATAGAAGCCTGGACCAAAGCTAAAAAAGGGTCCGATTTCTCCGTTTTTTCCCCCAATCTTGAAAAACTGCTGGATTTAAATATAAGAAAAGCCGAATTGCTGGGTTTTGAAGAATCGCCATACGACGCCCTGCTGGATCTCTATGAGCCCGGCTTAAAAAAATCGTCCCTGGAAACGCTGTTTTCAAAACTTGCCACCGGGCTAAAACCGATTATTAAGGAGATCAGTTCCAGAAAAGAACTTGTATCCAACGCCCTGCTCAAAGGGAACTTTGACGAAGACACCCAGCTCAAACTTGTGAACGAGATAACCGCCGCCCTCGGTTATGATTTCAGACGCGGCCGCCAGGACCGCTCAGCGCACCCCATGACATGCGATTTTTCCATTGACGATGTGCGTATCACTACCCGGACTTGCCGCGATTATATCGGCACCTCACTTTACGGCTCAATTCACGAATGCGGCCACGCGCTTTATGCACAGAATATGGCTCCGGAGTTTGAATTTACCCCGCTTGCTGGAGGCGCGTCCTTAGGCGTACATGAATCGCAATCCCGGCTATGGGAAAATATAATAGGCCGTTCCGAGCCTTTCTGCCGCTGGCTACTGCCCATGCTGGACAAGCATTTCCCGGGTAATTTCGACAACGCCTCCCCGGAGGAGCTTTACAAGGCCGTCAACCTGGCCGAACCCTCTCTCGTGCGGGTGGAAGCCGACGAGGTAACATATAACCTGCATATCATGCTGCGCTTTGAGCTGGAAACTCTGCTGCTTGAGAAAAAACTCATGGTTAAAGACGCGCCGGAACTCTGGAACGAAAAAATGCGCGAATATTTCGGCATTACGCCAAAAAATGACGCACAAGGCGTGTTGCAGGATATCCATTGGGCGCTCGGCATGCTCGGCTACTTTCCAACCTACGCCATCGGCAACCTGCTCTCGGCCCAGCTTTTTAACAAACTTTCCTCGGAAATACCCGGCGCCGAAGCCCTTATTGAAAAAGGCGATTTCAAACCGGTGCTAGATTGGCTGGCGAAAAATATCCACACGCACGGCAGGAAGTATCTGCCGGAGGAACTGGTAAAGAAGGCCGTGGGCTCGGAATTAAAAGTGGAGCCTTTCCTTGAGTATATACGGAACAAGTATTCAAAGATATACGGATTTGACAGCAACTGCGCAGGTAGCCAGAAGTCAGAATTCAGAAGTCAGAATAAGAATACCGGCAATAATAAAGTTTCCCCATTCTGACTTCTGACTTCTGGCTTCTGTCTACTGAATTCTGACGTTTGATAAACATACGGTATGGAAAACTTATTTAAAGACCTTTTCGCCCGGCATGAGCCGAGGGTACTGGCCGCTCTGAAAACAAGCACGGTTGGTATCGCTGGGGCCGGCGGGTTGGGTTCCAACGTTGCCGTTTCCCTGGCAAGGGTGGGCGTGGGCCGCTTGATTATCGCCGATTTCGACAGGGTTGAACCGTCAAACCTAAATAGACAGCAGTATTTTGTCAAACAGATAGGGCGGCGTAAAGTTGAAGCCCTGCGCGAGAATCTAAAAAACATCAATCCATTTTCGGAATATATAATTCACGACATAAAAGTGACACACGCAAACACCGGACACATCTTCGGTTCGGCGGACATTCTGATAGAAGCTTTTGATAAGGCCGTACAAAAAGGTATGCTTATAAATACTTGGCTTTCACTTTACCCTAAAAAGCCCATAATCGCTGCCTCGGGGCTTGCGGGTTACGGCAAAAACGCCAGACTTCTCACCCGCAAGATGGGCAACCTCTATGTCTGCGGCGACGGCGAGTCACAATGCCCGGCTGGAATCAGTCCTATGGCGCCCCGCGTAGCCATAGTAGCCAATATGCAGGCCAATCTGGCGGTGGAGCTTTTAGTAAACCTAAAGGAACGGGTTAAACATATTTAGTTCCAAGGATTATCCTTTTATACTTGTGACTTGTGTCCTGTGACTTGTGACTGATAAATCTCCTTCATCCGTTATAAAAGGAACAACTATGGATTCAAAAACAAAAACCAGGTTTTTGGTCGGCATAGCCGGGGGATCGGGCTCCGGTAAAACCACTCTGGCCAAGAAATTAATCGAGGAATGCGAAAAAATAGGGATTGGCGGCCAGATCTTGTCCCTTGACAATTACTACAGACCGCTTGACCATTTGAAGTTTGAAGAAAGAAAGGCTTACAATTTCGACCACCCGAACGCCATTGATTCCGCACTGGCGTTAAAACATATAAAGCAACTATGCTCAGGCAAGGCCGTTAATCAGCCCATCTACGACTTCAAGCTGCATACCAGGGAAAAAGAAACAATGCTATGCCGCCCAACGAAACTGATTATCGTTGAGGGGCTCTACGCTCTTTATTTCCCCAAATTCCTTTCCCTTTGCGACTACAAGATATTCGTTTCAACCGGGATGGTCACGGCGGTTTTGCGCAGGGTTGAGCGGGACATCAAGGAAAGGGGCCGCAGCATTGAAGACACCAAACACCAGATCCTCGCCTCGGTGCTGCCGATGTATGAGACCTATGTAAAACCCACACAGCGAAACGCCCATTTTTCAATTAACTGGGAAGGCGAAGAGATTCCCGAAAAAGCCACCGAAGGCCTGGTTAGAATGTTGCGAGACCACTTCCGCTGACAATACGCAGAGATCAATTAGGTCTGCTTAAAAAATCCAGCAGACCCAATCCTATTGGCGAATTCGAATAAAAATCTGTGTAATCGTTCTGGAATCTGTGCAATCAACTTAAGCTTTCGGTTTTGGAATAGCCAGATCACCCACAAGCAGCACAAGCCTTTCCGGAAGAATTTTTGTCAATATCTGAAGAAGTTTTATTTCCGGGTTAATGATAATTAAATGCCTTTTTCCCGTGGCTTTTTTTAATATTCTTTTTGCCGCCGTATCCGGAGATAAAAGGCTTTTTCTGCCTGACACGGATTTCAGCCACTCGGGAGAAGTTTCCCGCTCATAAGCGTATTGAGGAGTATCTATATCAGCCGGGCAGGCGACATAAACGGAAATGTTTTTGCATAGAAGTTCCCTGCGCATTGAACCCGCAAAATTAACGATTCCCGCTTTCGCCGCGCAATATGACGCATACCCGGCGCCGCCGATAATTCCGAACGCGGATGAAATCATAAGGACACGGGCCCCGGAAGCGAGAAGAGGTAGAAACATACGGGTTGAAATTATTGTTCCGGTAAGATCTATGTTTATGTCCTCAGTTAAAACGGACATGTCGGTGCAATCTTCAAGAAGCCCAACGTGCACAACTCCCGCGTTAAGCGCCAGAAAATCTATAGTTCCGCACAAATCTTTAACTTTTCCGGAAACGGCCCGCATCTCAGAAACAGAACTGATGTCACCTGTAAACCCCAGGGCTTCAATTCCCTGCGCCTTAAGCTGTTCAACCGCCTTATTTACTCTTTCAGCGCTTCGCGAAATAATTATCGGGACATATCCCCGCAAGGCCAGCTCTTTGGCCAGGCTGAAACCCAAACCCGACGAGCCGCCTGTAATAACCGCATATTTTTTATTTGCCATAATTACGCCTTATTGAAAAGTTTTATATAACATCGCCTTCGTTTATCCTGTTCGTTTTCGTAATATTTCCATTGCCCTCTCACATTTATATTCGTTTCAAGCTCGGGGGCTGTGTACACATATTTTACGCCATACTTTAAACAGGCATCCTGGACCTCACGCATTAAAATCGCGTTTACGCCTTTACCCTGCAAGTCCTTGCGGACCGTTATAAGGTACAAATCCACTGCGTCATTATGCTTAATCGCTCTTAAAAGCCTCATAAAGCCGAAAGGGAATAATCTGCCTTTTGACTTCTGCAGGGCTTTAGACAGCGACGGCATGGTAATAGCTATTGCCGCCAATTCATTCTTGCTATCCACCACCACCTGCAGAAAATCAGGATTCACAAAAGAAAAATACTGTTTTGTATAGGCCTGTACCTGCGCATCGGTTAACGGTACGAATCCGAACAACTGCCTGTACCCGTCATTAAGCAGCTCAAATATCTTCTTCGCGTAAGGAAGCACATCTTTTGCTTTTTTAAGATGTACCACTTTAAGTTTCAGGCGGCGCTCGGCTATATTCGCTATGCGGAGGATATCCGGCTGTAATTCATTTGGAATTTTTATTTTATATTCAACCCAGTCAATCTCTTTTATATAGCCCATGCTTTCTATATATTCCGGATAATACGGATGATTATATATAGTAGGCAAAGTCCCCAACACATTAAAACCCTCCACAAGCAGGCCTTCTTTATCAAAATCGGTAAACCCCAAAGGGCCCTGCATACCCGACATGCCTTGTTCCTTTGCCCAAATTTCAACAGCGTTAAACAACGCTTCCGCCACAGCGGGATCTTCTATAAAATCAACCCAGCCAAAACGCGCGTATTTATTTTTCCATATCTCTATGTAACGGTTATTTATAATACCAGCTATTCTCCCCACAATTTTCTTTCCCTTATATGCGAGAAAATACCTGGTGTCGCAAAATTCACAAGCGGGATTTTTTTCAGGATCCAATGTGTTAACCTCATCAAAATATAATGAGGGGACATAATACGGATTGTTTTTGTAAAGGGCATTCTGGAACAGCACAAATTGTTTTAATTGTTTTTTATTTTTTACTTCTTCTACATGGATATCCATAAAATTCTATCCTTTATTACCAGGCATTATTATATCAGAAATATTTTCAGGCCAAAAAACCTCCGGGGAATGGGTCTTTTGGCCCTATGGATCCCCTCTCCTTTGTAATACGATATACACATGGGGTTGGGAAGCGAGGATAGTTATGGCGATAACATGCAACTTTGACAAGGACAACCGCGAAAACCGCAAGAGTGATAAAATGATAGTGCGCATACCGCCCATACGGAATATAGGCAAGGACACACCCGTCCTAAAGCCAGTAACAAATGGCGCATACCTGTGGCTAACAACCTACCGTGACCGCTCCGGCAAAAGCTGGCGGGACCCCTCCTCAATAAACTGACTTTCAAAAGCATAGAAAAGGCAACGCCGCCTTTTCTATGCTCTGCCAGATTTCGCAACCACATTGACCGGCTTCATAAATAACCCCGGTAGGACCGCTCGTGCTTATACACGTTGCCAACTTGTTAAATGGGGGCTGACCCCATTTTCCCTGTCTGATAAGTCTTTGCGTCTGTTTCGTCACCGAACCGCATCGCATCGTTCAGCAGACGGTTGTCGTACCGAACTTCATCTTCTTCCGATTTCCCATAAAACTTACGAAAGAAGCGGCGTGTTGTAAATTCGTACCGGAACATAACATCTTCAAAATCGTAGTCAAGATAGATGTCGCGGTCACGAAACTGATCTTTCGAAATACCCATCAACGACCTCTCATCGCCCGCCTGATTAAGTCGTAGTATGCGCGGCTCTCCGCGGCTATCTTTGCGGCCTGAGGATCACCCTCGGGAAGACTGCGATATTTTTCATACAATTCGTGGCCGCGCCCCCCTTCCACACCCGTCTTTACGCGGAGTTCGGCATACTTTTGTTCTCCCAAGATCTTCCTGGCATTTACGGGCAATTCCTTGGCGTAGATCATTTCTGGCGTATTCACCTGTATTTCCGCGGGTATCCCGGCCTTGGTCCTGATTAGAGTGTTCGTCCCACTGTAACCCAGAGGATCAGAAGCGGAACTGATAGTCTTCACCTTGGCCCCCTGCTCACGCAGAAGAGAGACAGCCTGGGCGTATTGACTCTCTTCGACTACTATGGTATTACGGGCAAGATCTTTGAGATGCGTTACGTCTCCCTTATAATCCTTGAAGACCTTGTCTAGAGCACGCTCCTGGCTCTTCAACGGGGCCGTAGCCACTCTGCCTCCAACTTTGTGTGCGATGTTGCCGGCTAAATTATCAATCTCGGCCTTGGCAGCCGAAGCTTTTTCGTATATCTCCGCAAGGTGAGCTTTTGTCGCAGGTGAAGCATGTCCGACACTGCCGCTGCCGGAATTGATTTCCGGCTTTTTATCGCCAGGAGATATTTTAGAGGAGATCTGAGAGGAGGCAGGCTTCTCAAGGCCGGCGGCAGCCGCATTTTGTGACGCTTTCTCGGCTTTCACCAACACCACTTCTAGCCCGTCTTTTGTTTCTTTAAGGGCTTTAACCACTACCTTATCGCCGAATATTTTTCTTGCGGCGACAAGCGCCCCTTCTTTAACTCCATTTGTCACCGAAACGCAAGCCTGGTTTAGGCCAGGAACTTTGCACCAGGGCAGACTTACGGCCACGCTCGCCCCCGCCTCTATGGCCATTATTACGGCGCTGGGCTGGCACTGGAAAGTTTCCTGGGTTATGCTCATACCGGCCAGCATCACAAAACCCGGCGGGCCGCTCAACGCAAGCCCTCCACCCATCATAACTTTCCCCACCGTAGTACCTGTCAGCCCGGCACCGACGGCGTCAATGGCCTGGCCCACACAGTTCATTTTACGGCCCTGGTTGCAAAGCCAGGCGTTTATTGTCCCCCTAAGATCGTATATGTCTTTCCAGGTTATTTCTATGGGCTGGCCGGGTTTTTCCACCAGCTTATCGCTGACTATGGAGGAAGCCATGTAGCGCACTATCGGTTCGCGCTGAAAATCTTCAGGAATATCCGCCGCCTCTAAAAGCCTATCCACGCCCTGTTCCATTGTGCAGAAATGCCTGGGCGCGGGCTCGGAATACGCCGCTACCGTCAAAAGACCAAAGGCCAGCAGAGCCAAGGCGAGTTTCTTCATAAATATAGTATAAACGCGGACTATTGACTTGTCAATGGCAAACAGAAACAAGTAACGTAAACGGTCGGTTCAGCGCTTTTTCTGTAAATGGGCCGAAATGCCGTGCAGAACCACAAACCGGCATGGCGCCGGGCATTTTTTGAATCACATTAACCGCCAGAGTATATGTGGGAGATAACCACACGGTCGCCATCTTCAAGCGCGTCTGCTGTGGCAACTGCCTTACCGTTGCGCGTGATAATAGTAGGACGCTTCTTGTCTATATTTACACGAGTTGACAGCTCACCAGCTGTAATAGGCCCGGGGAGAGCCAGCTCTTTCTCGCTGAACCCGCACTCGTAAATAAGCGGGCCTATCAATTTAACGGTAATTTTCATGGCAAATTAATGATTACACAGATTAGGGGCAGATTACACAGATTTAACATCAAAATCAGTGTAATCTTAATTTAATCTGTGTAATCTCAGCTTTAATTCAGCTTCGCGTACTTCTCCGCGGCGGCCGCTTCTTTGGACAGGCCAAGCTTGCCCAGCAGGCTCTTGGGGGGTATGCCCCGCTCGTCGTAACCGCGCTGGTCGTAATAATGCTGCAGAAGCTGGTCATACTTGGCGATATCCAGGCACTTGCCGGCTATCGGGCCTTCGGTATCTGCGTTGGACTGGTCAAACCAGACTGCAGGGGGATAGTCGCCCTTGCGCGTCGCCTCTGGGAACTCGCGGATATAATGAAGTTTTATCATGGCATATATGCGGTCGGCCACCTTCCACATATCATCCAGCGTCCAATTCAGTCCTGTGACCGTGTTGAAATATTTAGGATAATTCTCAAGCGACCAGCCCTCCTCAATCCAGGGGAATCTGCACGCTACAAGGGTTTCAAACATGCCTCCCCTGATGCGCTGGAGTTCAATAACCTTGGCCGCCTTCTCAGGGCCAAAGGATTCTCGCGTGGTATTTTTCAGCTCAAAGGAAATAATCCACGCCTCGCGGTGATGCGCCCCTATGGCGGCAACGCCAAACGACAGCGCCTGGCCGGGAATGAACTTGCAGTTGTAAGCCGCAACTTCAAGCCCCTTCACCTGCATGGCGTAAGCCTCGGAGTTATGCCCGAATTCCCTAGCCATCCGCAGCGACCCCTCGGCAAGCAGGTTCCCCACTTTTCCCTCGCGGTGCGCGGCCAGCCGCAGCAGTTCTTTGGCCCTCTCGGCATCACCGAACTTGAAGTCGCCGGTAGTAGCGCCGTGTTCAATGGCATCGGCGTAGAAGCTCAACGTGCATCCGGCCGACATCGTATCCAGGCCGTATTCATCGCACAGATAATTCAGAGAGCCTACCTGGTTCAGGTCAAAAATATTGAGATTGCTGCCCAGCAAGCCGACATTCTCGTAATCAAGCTCAGACTCGCGCCCCTCTTTGTCGTGTATGGTTATACCGCATTTCATCGTGCAGTTCGGACAGCCGTAAGTGGCCACTCTGGCCGCGTTAAGCCGCTCGCCGTCTATTTTCCAGGCTTCGGCATGGCTGGTCTTGCGGAAATTCTGCACCGGCAGCCCCGCCACTTCGTTGCACCAGGCAAGAACGGCGTTTGTGCTCTGCTTGGTCCAACCCGACTTTTTGTCCATCTCATAAACTTTCTTAAGGTCGCCGATACCCAGCGCCTTCATGGCTTCCGGGTTGGCCTGGGGGATGGGTTTCGTGCCTTTAACCACAATGGCTTTAAGAAGCTTTGAGCCCATAACGGCGCCTATGCCCGGCCGGCCGCCCGCGCGGCCCTCCATGCTGCGTATGACGGCGTAACGGACCAGGTTCTCGCCGCCCTGGCCGATGTTCAGCACGCCTGCGTTCTTTCCGTATTTACCGTAGACCCAGTCGTTGGTCGCGTAAGTGCCTTTTCCCCATACCTCTTCGGCGCTCAGGAATTCCACCTTATCATCTTCAATATAAAGCATAGTCGGCTTTTCGGCTTTGCCTTCCACGATCATAGCGTCGTAACCCGCTTTCCGCAGTTGTTCCGCAACTTTGGTTCCCAGGTTGCCGTCACCGTAAAAGCCCGTCAAAGGCGACTTCGCGGCCACCACGGCCTTCCCGGTGTTTGGAGCGGGTATTCCGGAGATGGGGCCAAGCGCCACAACTAACTTGTTCTCCGGGCCAAGAGGGTCAATACCGGGTTTCAGTTCGTCGTATAAAATTTTAACGGCAAAGCCGCGCCCGCCTATCCAGGTAGTGGCGAATTCTTCTGTGAAAGATTCTTTTTTATAAGTTTTTTTGGTCAGGTTGACCCTGAGTATATTGCCGGTCCATCCTTTCATAATTGCCTCCGTTGAGCTGTCTGTTTTAACTCAAAACTCCCAACTCCTAACTCCAAACTTTAGTCAATGTCCCCCGCCGTCCAGCATTTCCAGAGAGTGCGGTATAAGGTCTAAAACCGCCTCAAGGGATTCTTTTACAGCCTTGGGGCTGCCAGGCAGATTTATTATTATACTATTCTTGCGTATACCGCATATTCCCCGGGAAAGCATGGCTTTTTTTGTTTTCTTCAGGCCCTCGGCGCGCATCAATTCGCTCAGGCCGGGGATTAAGCGCTCTATCACCTGGCCGGTGGCCTCCGGGGTAATGTCCCTGCCGCCGAACCCTGTTCCGCCGGTGGTAAAAACAACACGGGCTTTTAGAGTGTCGCAGTAATAAATCAGCCTTTCCTTTATCCGGTCTATCTCGTCAGGCACTATATCGCAGGCCGCAGCCTGGCCGCCTATGGCTTTGACCATTTCGGAGATCAGTTTGCCGCTTTCATCCTGGGTTTCACCCCGGGAACAGCGGTCGCTGGAAGTCAGCACAGCCACTTTAAAGTTTTGTAAAGCTTTTTCCATGACTCTAGCCTTAAGTATTATGCCTTTTCTATGCTATCGCCCACCGCTATTTCGCCGGCTTCAATAACTTCGGCAAAAATTCCTTCTCTTGGCATTATGCAGTCGCCCACTTCATGGTAAATAGCGCAATGTTTATGGCATTCTTTTCCTATTTTTGAAATTTCAAGAACCGCTGTTTTACCCGCGCGCAGCCTGTCTTTGAGTTTCAGGTCGGCAAGGTTTATGCCTTCGGTGGTGATGTTCTCGGCGTATATTCCAGGGCGGATTTCAACACCGGCGTTCTTTGCTTTGGCCAGCTCTATCTGGCCGCGCACGCTCTCCATCGGGAGCAGGCTTACCTGCCGAAGTTCGGTGCCGGCGTGTGCGTCGCCTTTTATGCCGTGGTTTTTTACCAACACAGCTTTCTGCGCCTGTGTTTTAGGCACGCCTTTTGCCGAGCTGAAGTTTATTGAAAAGATTTTACCCATATTGTCAGGCTGAAGGAAGGCTGGGCTGAAGGCTGAAGATTGTATAACACAACTTTTTATCTGCTTTACCTTCAGCCTTTAGCCTTTCTTATATACACACCGCTTTTGCCGCCGGCCTTTTCCAGCAAAAACACTTTGCCTATTTCCAGGTTTTGGGCGAACATTTTGCACATGTCATAAATTGTGAGGGCGGCAACGCTGGCGGCCACCAAAGCCTCCATTTCAACGCCAGTTTTGCCGGTGCAGCGGGCTTCTGTTTTCACCAGTACCCCGATGTTATCCAGTTCAAATTCCACACCCACAAAATTGAGCGGGAGATTATGACAGAGAGGGATGAGGCCGGCGGTATTCTTGGCGGCAAGTATCCCGGCAAAGCGCGCGGCTTCAAGAACATTGCCCTTGGGGATTTTATTGGCGCATATGAGGCGGATAATTTCGGCGTTAAGCTTAACATAAGCCTGAGCCTTGGCGATACGTCTGGTATCTTTTTTCTCTCCGACATCGATCATATAAGCAATCCGATCTGAACTTCCAACTTTCCTCTCATCCGCCTATACTACTCATTTCTATGTGGCCGGCGTGGGTGGAGGTTTTATTGTATTTAGATTTTACTAAAAAAAGGCCTTTTACATATTCCGACAAGGCCGCATCATCAGCCGTTCCGCGCAGCAGAGGCCGCAGGTCGTGGGTGGCGCCGGCAAACAGGCACGGGTAGATTTTGCCGGAGCAGTCCATCCGCACACGGTTGCAGGCGCAGCAGAAATTGTCGCTGCGCCCGCTTATAAAACCAAGCCCTCCGCGCGCGCCCGCTAGAGTATAACCGCGCGCCGGGCCGCCACTTTCCACGGGAGCGGCCTCGGATAAAGCCCCGAAAGAAGCCTCAATCCGTTTTTTTACTTCCTCAGTCCGTATAAGCGCGCCGGTAAGACTTGCTGACCTTTTATTGGTCGGGAAAAATTCTATAAAGCGGACTGTCAGCGGGTAATCCACAGAAAGCCGGGCAAAATCGGCTATTTCATCGTCATTTATACCTTTCATTAAAATAACGTTCAGTTTTACCGCCTTAAACCCTGCCTTAAGGGATTTTTCTATGCCGCGCCAGACA
The DNA here is from genome assembly GCA_003450815.1 of Elusimicrobiota bacterium. Taxonomy (GTDB): domain Bacteria; phylum Elusimicrobiota; class Elusimicrobia; order Elusimicrobiales; family UBA9959; genus UBA9634. The sequence goes on from DMES01000054.1 coordinate 12,513, forward strand.
GCGTCAAACCCGTCCGAACCGGTGATCATTTTGAATTTTTCTTTTTTCAACGTATCAATGCTGATATTTACCCGGTCAAGGCCAGCCGCCCTCAAACCATCGGCCATCTCGCTTATGTAAATGCCGTTAGTGGTCAACGCCAGTTCTTCCAGCCCCTGTATCACCTTCAACATACCCACCAGCCTGGTAATATCTTTCTTTATCAGCGGCTCTCCGCCGGTCAGTCGTATCTTGCGCACTCCCGCCTTAACAAAAGCCCGGGCCGCCCGGGCGGTTTCTTCGTGGGTCAATACTTCTTCGTGCGCCAGAAACCGGTTTTTTTCCAAAGGGGTACAATAAATGCAGTTTAAATTGCACCTGTCAGTGAGCGAGAGTCTTAAATAATCTATTGCCATGCTATGAATCTGGCTTTTTCTTTCTTCTTTATGGAGCCGCCCTCTTTTACCATTGTGAAACCGTCTGCCCGGGCCAGGGCTAAAATATCAGCCGAGCCGTTATTGGTAACTCCGGCCAGTAAGTAATTTGTCTTCGCGCGCACGGTGGAAAGAACCAAGGCACGGCGCGGGGTTTTGGGCTCGAATTTTACGGCGCAGACCCCGGTCTGGAATTGCGGCGCATAGTCCGGGAAACAGGCCAGCTTGCGTATGGCCGGGCGCACATAGGCGAGATATGCCATAAAGTTCGCCACCGGGTTGCCCGGTATGCCAAAAACCAGCTTGCGGCCTTTCACTCCAAAAAACATCGGTTTGCCAGGCCGCACCCGCACCTTGTGGAAAAGGCCTTTCACGCCCAGACTTTTCAACACTCCGGGAACCAGGTCGTAATCCCCCATAGACACACCGCCGGAGATAAGCGCTATGTCACATTTAAGCGCCTTGGCGATGGCGGTTTTCATCTTTTTAGCGTCGTCCGGCACAATAACTGGAGTAACACATATTCCATCGGCCTTCAACATGGCGGAAAGCATGGGCCCATTGCTGTTATAAATGTGGTTTTTGCCCAGTTTAGCGCCTGGCGGAACTATCTCTCCGCCTGTGTTTACAAGCGAAACCGTCGGCAGAGCGCCGGTCTTAACATGACTGCGGCCCACGGCGGCCAGCGCCGCTATGTGGGAGATGGAGATAACAATTCCGCGGCTGAATATCTTCTTCCCTTTTTTTATATCTTCACCGCGCAGAGCTATATTGGCGCCTTTCTTTATGCCTTTTTCAAATTTTACCAGGCCGTTCCGCTCGCTTGTGCATTCCACCATCACCACCGCGTCGGCGCCGGGCGGCACAGGAGCGCCGGTCATAATCTTCACGCATTCACCCCGGCGCAACCCGCCCTTAAAGGCGCAACCCGCCTGTATAAGGCCGGCGCAATTAAGCTCCCGGTTTTCTGCGAGATCGGCGGAGCGAACAGCATAGCCGTCCACCGCCGACTTATTGAATGGCGGCATGTCTATGCCGGAGCGGATGTCCTCAAGCAGTACCCGGCCCACAGCGTTTTCCACGCGGGTTTTCTCAGCGGGCAGCGGTAAAGAATGCTTTAAAACGATTTCAATAGCCTGTTCAAAACTAATCATTATTACGCCCTCCTTATCAGATGCAGCGCCGTAGCCTTGAAGGAGGCGTAAACCTCCGCTCCCGGTTTTATTCCCAACCCGTCCACCAGCTGTTTTGTGACGGCGGCCCGCAAAGTAAAACCGCAGTCCAATTCCACCTTGTACTCCAGGCCCCACGGCGCAGCCGAAACCACTCTGGATTTGAAATTGTTCCTGCGGCCGCCCGCATCCGCGCTCAGGGAAACGGACACATCTTCCGGCCTGACACATACAAAAACGCTGTCCCCTGGCCCGCAATCGGATACGACCATCAGTGTTTTACCGCCGGTTTCAACTGCGCAAAGGTTGTCCCGCCTGGAAGCCACTTTGCCGGGCAGTATAGTCTCTACACCGACAAAATCTGCGACCTCCCTGGAAACCGGCCGGACAAAAATATCCTGCGGCAGCCCCTGTTGCATTATCTTCCCGTTCATCAGCACGGCCAGCTTATCACAAAGCGTCAGCGCCCCGCCCTGATCCTGCGTCACAAAAACCACGGCGGCATTGTACACCGTTATCACCTTGCGCAAATCTCGGGCTATAGTATCTTTAACGCGCTCGTCCAGGCTAGCGAACGGCTCATCCAGCAACAGCAGTTTCGGGCGAATAGCAAAAGCCCGCGCCAGCGCCGCGCGATGGGACTCTCCCTGTGAAAGTGTTTTAGCGTTGCGCCCCTTCAAGTGCGAAATCTTAAACAGTTCCAGCGCTTCCTCCACAGCCGCACCGTCCTTAAGCCCCCTTAACTTCAGCGGCAGGGCGACATTGTTATAAACCGTGTCGTTTGTCAGGTACGGCTGTGAGAAAACCACGGACATGGCGCGGCGCAGGAACATTTTATTGGCCGGCGCCAGGGCATCACACCCCATTATTTCAAGCGTTCCGGAAGCCGGTTTCCTTAGCAGCGCCATGGCGTTTAAAAGCGTGGTCTTGCCTGCTCCGTTAGGACCTATGATGGCGAAAACTTCCCCCCCGCGGATATTCAGCGAGTCCACAGACAGTTTAAAGCCGGTATCAAAATCCAGACGCAGGTTGGAAAGTTTTATCATTAAAAATTTTTGCAGCAAAAATTTTTATAAAATATTGTTCCTCTACATTTTACTAAGCCTTCTTCTGCTGTATCAGCGTCAGCGCCATATTGACCGCGAAACTTAAAGTTAAAAGTATCAGGCCCAGGGCTATGGCCGTGTCAAAATTGCCCATCTGGGTTTCCATCACGGTGGCGGTGGTCAGCACGCGGGTCTGGTGGCGGATATTGCCGCCGACTATCATCACCGCCCCAACTTCGGCCACCAGGCGGCCGAAACCCGCGATAACTGCGGCAAGCACGGTAAGCCTTATTTCTTTGAGGCAGACCTTTATGGCCTGCCAGTCGCTCGCGCCCAGGGTAAGCACCTGCTGATAAAACCTGGGGTCCACGCTCTGCATGGCTGAGACGGACAGCGCGGTTATTATGGGCAGGGCAATAATTATTTGCGCTATTATCATACCCATCGGCGTATAAAGCCAATTGAGAAAGCCAAGCGGTCCGCTGCGCGACAGAAAAAGCATCACGACTAGCCCCGCCACCACAGGGGGCAGACCCATGCCGGTGTTGACCAGCGCTATCAGGAGTTTTTTAAGCGGGAATTTTTTTACGGCTATCCAGCCGCCAAGCGGCACGCCAACAAACACGGCAGCCGCCGTGGCCAGCACTGACACGGTCAGCGACAGCCTGGCAATAGCGAATATCTCGGCGTTGCCGGAGAATATTAAAGTTATCCCTTTTTGAAAGCCGGAAAGAATGAATTCCATATGGTTTGGATTACACAGATTAGACAGGATTACACAGATTCAGATTTTGAGGATATATCTGTGTAATCGGCCCTAATCAGTGTAAGCAATCGAATATTTATTTAATCGGATAATCATAGAGAAACAACTGCCGGCCATATTTATCCTGACCATACTTCTCAATCAGTTCTCTGGCTGGTTTTGAAAGGATAAAATCGAAGAATGCTTTGGCTCCCTCCGCGTTAACCTTGGAAAACTTTGCGGGATTGACTAGTATTAGACTATAGCGGTTTATAAGAGCGTCGTCGCCTTCGCTGACTATCACAAGGCCGATGTTCTTCTTCATTGAGAGATATGTTGAGCGGTCAGCGAGAACATACGCGTTTTTCTCGTTGGCGATGGAAAGTGTGCCGGACATACCCTGCCCAGCCTCTATGTATGTCTCTTTAGCAGGCTTTACAGCGGCGGCATCCCAGATTTTAAGCTCTTTCTTATGGGTGCCGGAGTTGTCGGCACGGGAAACGAACAAGGCTTTTGCGGCGGCTATTTTTTTAAAGGCCTCAGCGGCTTTTTTTGTGCCATTCACCTTGCCTGGGTCTGCGGCTGGACCGAGTATCACAAAGTCGTTATGCAGAAAAGTGGTACGGTCAGTCCCATAACCTTCCGCCACAAACCGGGCCTCATCGTCCGGGCTATGCACCCACAGGATGTCGGCTTCGCCGGTTTTGCCCAGCTGCATGGCCTGGCCCGAACCCACGGCTATAGATTGAAGCTTATGCTTGCCGTCTTTCTGAAAAGCGTCCGTCAGCACATCCAACAGGCCGGTGTCCTGCACACTGGTGGTAGTGGCCAGCCGCACGATGTTTTGCGGAGCCGGCTTATTCTGGCAGCCGAAAACCAGAAAGGAAGCCAAAAGGACTGGAACAATGCTCTTTAAGTGTTTCATGACAACAGACCTCTTTTATAGAAAATTATGAACCATATAAAAATAATATCAAATGCCGCAGGAGTTTTTAATTGCTGAAGTGTATTTCGGTTACTGATTTTATGGCCCGGTCGGAAAAAAAATCGGATGCGGGGAACAGACTAAAAAGACCGCCATCCGCATCCGGCGCCGTTTTCACCAGCAGAAACTCCTGCTGGTCATTGCGATTGAAAAGTTCGGAATAAGAAACGGCGGAACGGTAGCCGTCTTTAGCTGTTACGCACAACAAGCCGGTCCGCAGATTGGCGCGGTTAAAAGGGTAATACCGCGCCAGAGCGTCTTTCAGCATTACCCCGGTAAACGGCGTTGTGCTATGTATGCCTTTTCCCCGGCCATAAAAAACCGTATTAAAGGTGTTCGTATTAAGACCCGCCGGAAAATCCGTCAGTTCACTCACCTTTTCGGCGCCGGAGAATATACCAATTCCAGGAGAGAACATGGGTGACATCCCCTTCTCAACCTTAAATGACATAGAGTAAGACTTAACAGTGATTTTGACAGGACCTGAGATATTCCTTTCAGTCACCAGATCGCCGGCCACTACAAGGCGTGATCTCCCTGGCAAAACCCAGAGGTCTTTTGTTTTTGACGGGACAATTCTTGAAACATCCGTGGCGATTATTATTTTATGCGGATTATTAGGATAATAGATCTCCCCCCAGCTGAAAACAACTTTCTCACCCTTGTCATTTTCCACCTCAATGTACATATCTATAATGGGCGGGAATTCAGCCTTGTTCTTTTTATTCAGAACGCTGTTGTCTAAAATATCAAATAGCGAGTAACCGTCATAACGGTAAGCGCCGATAAATTTAGGCTTGCCTCCCTCATCCAGAATCGCCTCCTTGACAATAACCGAGTGCTTTGAAAGGCCGGCGAAGTCCACCGGGCCCGGATTCCCGACTTCACCAGCTATCTCCAGCTTATTCAAGCTTAACGGCACAGTTTCCGTGTTATCGTAAAAGTTATTCGTGGCGTCAGCGTTGTCCGGCATCGCCGTTGTTTGCGGCGCCGGATAATTTTCAGCTCCGGAATTTACACAGTAAAATGAGGCAAGCAGAAAAGCAACGCTTAGAACGATAATATTTTTCATAAATGACCTTTTCATCCTTATTATTCTAATTGCCTGTGTATCTTACCAATTATATCTATTTCGTAAATTACCCGTTACGTTTCCGCCATGAACGGATACTCAAAACTTGTCGGAGGAATGAAGGTTTCTTTGATAGTTCTTGGATTGATCCAGCGCTGCAGGTTCAGCGGTCCGCCGGCCTTATCGTTTGTTCCGGAAGCTCGCGCGCCACCGAAAGGCTGAAGCCCCACCATCGCGCCGGTCGGTTTATCGTTAATATAGAAATTGCCGGCCGCGTAACGCAATATCTGACAGGCTTTTATGAAGGCGTAGCGGTCGCGGATGAAAACCGCCCCGGTCAGGGCGTAGGGAGAGGTATCGTCGCACAGCCGCAACGTCTCTTCAAACATGCTGTCTTCATAAACGAACAGGCTCATAACCGGGCCGAAAATTTCCTCCTGCATGGTCGCATACTTCGGATCGGATACCCGCAGTACCGTAGGCTGGATAAAATAGCCGGTTGACTTATCGCCGCCTCCACCGAAGACAATTTCCACATCCGGCGAGGACCGGGCCGCATTGATGTAGCCCATTATCCTGTCAAACGCCTTCTCATCTATCACCGCGTTCATAAAATTGCCGAAGTCGCGCACATCGCCCACGCGTACCCGCTTCAGCATCTCAATGATAATTTCCCGTATCCGCGGCCAGAGAGACCTGGGGATGTAGGCCCGCGAAGGGGCGGAGCACTTCTGGCCCTGATACTCGAACGAGCCGCGCACTATGGCCGTTGCGACCGCTTCCGCCTCCGCCGAGGCATGGGCAAAGATAAAATCCTTTCCGCCGGTTTCACCCACCAGACGCGGGTAGGAGCGGTAATCCGCTACTCGTCCGGCCACACCCCGCCAGAGCTGGTGAAAGGTGGAGTTTGAGCCGGTAAAATGTATTCCTGCCAGCTCGCGGTGGCTAAGGACCCTGCCGCTCAGTTCGGCTCCCCGTCCCGGGATAAAATTAACCACACCAGGAGGCAGCCCGGCCTCCATGAATATCCGCATCAGATGATAGTTTGACAGCAACGCGGTGGTTGATGGTTTCCAAACTGTGGTATTGCCCATAAGCGCCACAGACATATTAAGGTTGGAAGCGATAGCCGTAAAGTTGAACGGGCTAACGGTAAACACAAAACCCTCCAGAGGCCGGTACTCCACGCGGTTCAATTGATCCATAAGAGAGCGCGGCTGAACGGCGTATATCTGCGAGGCAAAATACGCGTTATAGCGCAGATAATCAATAGTTTCGCAGGCGGCGTCAATTTCGGCCTGAAAAACATTTTTAGCCTGCCCAAGCATCGTTGCCGCGTTTATTACCGGGCGATAACGCGTGGAAACCAGTTCCGCCGCTTTAAGTTGTATTGAAGCCCGTTCCACCCAGGACAGGGCGGACCATTCGGCTTTTGCGCGCAACGCGGCCTCAATAGCCATTTCGGCCTCTTTTTCGCCGGCCAGGTGGCAGCGCGCGAGTATGCGGCTATGATCGCAAGGCATTACAACCTCGGCGAAGCGCCCCGTCCGGATCTCCCTGCCGCCAATGATGAGCGGAATCTCTGTCTGTTCCTCCTCCTGTCTTTTCAGCTCGCTTTTAAGCTGTTCGCGTTCCAGGCTTCCGGAAGCGTAGCTGAGCGCCGGACTATTTTCCGGTACGCTGAATTGAAATGTGCTGTTGTTCATTTTTTATCCCTCTTCTTCTTGGCGTATTTTCCGCTATGCGGCTAAAATATTAACAAACCCGCAGATAGCACACAAACTCATAATATTCATATTTATCATGAATATTATTCATAGCCTATTGCGGTCCATCCCGGGAATTAGCTATAAAACATTAAATGGGCCTGAATTTATACCAGTTAAAGACCTTCTTTATGGTTTCCAGAACGCTAAGCTTCACAGAGGCGTCCAGAAAACTTTTCATCACCCAGTCCGCTGTCAGCCATGCGGTTAAAAACCTTGAAAAGAGCGCCGGAGAGAAACTTTTCAGTAGGGCGGCGAACAAGCTGCATCTGACCGGTACCGGACAGCTTCTTCACAAAACATGCGAAACGATCTTTTATGAACTGGAAAAAACGGAAGAACTGATAGCTAAGAGCAAAAATAAAAATATAGGAACCATCCGCCTTGGTTCCACCGTTGAATTCGGGACCACGATTTTGGTGAAATATTTAAAGGGGTTTATAAAAAAAAATCCGGGCATTCACATTGATTTCCGGTTTAAGAACGGCTTATTAAAACCGTTGCTCAATGATGAGGTAGACATCATCATAGACTGCCGGGACCATAAAGCAGAGGGCATAGAGAAAAAACCGCTTTTCCGGGAAGAGTATGTGGTTATCGCGTCAAAGGAATTTATAAGTAAAAATAGGGTAAGGACCCCCCTTGACCTGTCCGCCTGCGATATTCTTTCCTTCGACAAGGCCGGGGCCTGGTGGGGGAATTTTTTAAACGCGCTGCCCGACAACGCAAAACCGGAATTTAAGACCATCACTGAACTTACTCACATCCGGGGTATAATCAACGCGTCCATAGAGTCGCTTGGCATCGGTTTTGTTCCCAAATACTGCGTTTTAAAGGAATTAAGAGCTAAAACGCTCTTAAATGTTTTTCCACAGCTTAAGCTGCTGGAAGATTATTTTTATATTTATCAAAAGACCAAAAGAGCGGGGCTTGAAAGACACAGAAGTTTAATAGAGTACCTGACAAATCTCAAAACCGATAAGTTGCTGCGATTTTAGGCTGAAGACTGAAGTCGGTAAAAACCTTAAGCCTTCCGCCTTCATCCATCACCCCTCCCGAAAGATTTATTCCCGTCTTCCCCAAATCACCAAAACAACGATAATCTGCGCGGGTGGCGGGGGATTTGTGTTAGCAGGGCTTTCCGCAGGCCGAATTGCTCTTGCAATCGGCCGAGGGTTAGGGCGGCCGCTATGCGGACGACCCGGCCCTGCTAATACAAACCCCCGGCAGGCCCCGCGCCAGTAGAGAACATACCGCTGTTTAACGTTTCAGATGTCCTGCGGAAGACGGGTGGAAAAAAGTGTGGGGTAAAACCTTAAGCCTGCCACATCGGCCCTCACGAAAGATCTATAAGACTCCATTTTTTACCGTAAAGCTCTATAAGCTTGCGCCTGAGGCCAGCGTTTTGCGGCGCGCGCAGGTCCGGGTCGGCGCGTAAAAGTTCTTCCCTGTCCGCTATAGCGGCCTCAAGCAGGCCCGAATCTCTTGAAAGGTCCGCTATTTTAAAATCCATGTCGCCGTGCTGGCGCAGGCCAAGTATGTCTCCCGCGCCGCGCATATAAATATCCTTCTCACTCAGCTCAAAACCGCTGGAAGACGACCGCAGCGCATCCAGGCGCCGCCCACCGTCTTCCGTGACGGCTTGCCCCGTAACCAAAAGGCATCTTCCGCCGTGCTTGCCCCTGCCCACTCTTCCGCGCAGCTGATGCAGGCTCGCCAGACCATAGTTTTCCGCGTTATTTATTACCATCACGGTGGCATTCGGCACATCAATGCCCACTTCTATCACCTGGGTGGCCACCAGCACCTTGCTTTTACCAGAGACGAAATCATCCATCACCTTTTTTTTAAGCTCGGACGGCATACGGCCATGCAGCATATCCACATTTTTGAAAATTCCTTTCAGCCTCGCGAATTCCTCTTTTACAGACTTCAGTCCGCGCGCACCATCCTCTTCTATAACCGGGTAAACTATATAGGCCTGGCGGCCTTTCAACAACTCCTCCCGCACCGCCTCAAAAGCCCGGAACTCATCGGCAAGTTCGGTCTTAACGGGCTGCCTGCCGGGAGGCATTTCCTTCAGGACCGAAAGGTCCAGGTCGCCGTAAAGAGCAAGGAACAGGGTGCGTGGGATCGGGGTTGCCGTCATAACCAGCATATCGGCTTTATCGCCTTTCAGGCGCAGGGCCGCGCGCTGGCGCACGCCGAAGCGGTGCTGTTCGTCTATAACCGTAAGGCGCAGGTTTTTAAATTTAACACCCTCTTCAAGGGCCGCGTGGGTACCAATCAGGATATCTATTTCACCGGCAGCCAGCCGTTCAATTATTTTTTTCTTTTCCTTCGGCCTCACACTTGAGGTAAGAAGGGCAAAATTAACCTTGAGCCCGTCAAGGAATTTATGAAAAGTAAGGTAATGCTGCTCCGCAAGGATTTCAGTGGGCGCCAAAAACACCCCCTGTCCGCCGTTTTCAACCGCAAGCAGAAGCGCGCTTAAAGCCACCACGGTTTTACCAGAGCCCACATCCCCCTCAAGCAGACGGGCCATGGGGCTTGGCGCGCGCATATCAGCAAAAATGGCATTTATGGCCCGCTTCTGATCGTTAGTGAACTCAAAGCCCAGGCGTTCCTTAAAAGGCGTAAGCAGGTGTTTTTTTACTTCGTAGCCGAACCCTTTAAGCACGCGCAGCGTCTGACGGCGTTTCAGCGCCCAGGCCAATGCCATTAAAAAAAGCTCCTCGTAAATAAACCGCTTGCGGGCGGTCGTCAGCTGGAAACCGTTTTCAGGGAAATGGAGCGCCCGCAGCGCCGAAACCCTGTCAAAAAGCCCCCTTTTAGACAGCAACCCCGCCGGCAGGAAGTCCCCCACCGCTCCGCCGCGCTCCTGCAGGGCTTTTCTTGAAATTTCGCGCATTAACTTTGCGGAAAGGCCGGCGGTAAGCGGATAAACCGGCACCAGACGCGCTATGTGGTTAAGCTTGGCGGATGCGTCTCCGTCCAGATAATATTCTTCTCCGCGCAGGCGGGTTTTAAAAAGCGGGTCCTCCGGTTCCCCCACCACCCAGACTTCCGCTCCCTCCTTAAGGTCTTTGCGCAACAGACCGAATACGTCAAAACGGGGGGAATGGCGCCTGAACCAGCTAACCTCCGCTCTAACCGCCCCTGTATCCAGAATGGTTTTAAAAATGCGCAGACGACCCGAAGTGTAGAGGTCTTTTACCAAGACTATGCGCCCCTTTAACACGGAAACTTTCTCAATAAAGGGCAGGTTTTCCGGTTTCGCGCCAAGGCGCCGGTCTTCCCATTTACGCGGGAAGTAAAAAAGCAGGTCCTCAACGGTTTCAAGGCCGAGCCTGCCTAAAAGTTCCGCCTTTTTCGGGCCCACGCCTTTTAAGTACTGTATAGCCGTCATATAAGGATAATATTATAGTGAAGCAGCCGGTGAATAGCAAATAGCTTTAACCACCGCGCGAATAATGGCCAGCCCGCCGCTTTTACAAACATGCGGTCCACAGTTGTTCGCACCCCGCGCGCGGTTAAATTTTTTTGAGCGTAACTTGAGCCATACTTGAGCGATTCTTGAACATTGTTTGTTATACTTTGTACATAAGATGAAAGAAGCAGGAAGCATCGCTCTTTAAAATTTAAAAGATCTCCAGCGCTGTACGAAGCGCCCCCCTAACCCAAACCCCCAAAGCAAAAGGTCTTTAACGACCGTATGCTTAGCTTCTGCAGCGCTGGTCTATTTAGGGCTTGTAACGGAATAATATGAACATTTGGCTGAGCCGATTTTGGAGCGAGCCAAAGCGGCGTGAAGCGACGCGTACTAGCGGAACGCCGCAAAGGCGCAGCCCAAAAGCGGCCAGCCCCCGGGGGAGGTCCAGATTTGAGTCGGCTGCCGCGTTGCTCCTCACTCAGATAGAACCACTATCCTCATTTGTCGCGCCTTGCATCCGGCTCAAATCTGGGCCTCCAAATGCTCATATTATCCCGTTACAAGCCCTTAAGCCCCGCCGGATAAATATCAGACCAAGACATCATGTAAGACATCAGCTACCTCCTCAGTGAAATTTCCGGCGGGGCGATTTTTATTCCCAAAAATTCAGTCAGAGCTGAATTTTTGGGACCTTGTGAATAACCCCGCCACCTGCCGCAAACGGCGCAACAAATTTGCCGAATATGGTAAAAGTTTTGCATCAAAAGTTTTTAAGTATTATAATCTGACCATGACAGAAACACCTACCCGAAAAACCGCGCTTATCGTTGATGACGACAAAGAGCTGTCGGAAATACTTTACCGCTACCTGGACGGCCGGGGATTTTCGGTGATTACCGCCAAAAACGGAGCGGAGGGGTTCAGGACAGCTCTCTCAAAAAAACCCGACCTTGTGATCACGGATGTTGAAATGCCGCTCATGGACGGCTTTGCCCTCTGCAAAAAAATCAAAGACTCGCAGGCTCTGTCCGATACACCGGTAATAATAATGTCGGGAAAAAAGATTTCAGAAATGGACCTGGTCGCGGGCTACGGCCTTGGCGCCGACGATTATGTCATCAAACCTTTTTCCTACCCGGTGCTGCTGGCCAAGGCAAAGGCCCTTTTGCGCAGAAGCGGCAAAGGTCCGGCAAAAAAAATGAAAATCAAGAAAGCCGGGTTTGAAATAGACCTTGAAGGACGCTCGGCAAAACTCAAAAGCAGGGCTTTAAAGCTGACCTCCAAAGAGTTTGACCTGCTGGCTTTGCTTATTTCAAACGAAGGCAAGATTCTTACTTTTAACAGCCTGCTTGAAACTGTCTGGGGCCATAACCTTGCCGATTATAACAACCCGCACACAGTGGAAGTTCATATCTCAAACCTCCGCAAAAAACTTGGCCCCCACGGCAAACGCATAAAAGCTGTTGCCGGGCACGGGTATAAGTTTGAGTAACCCCGAAAATTGCGGCAATTTTCGGGCATTCTTGCTTCTATAAACAGGTCCCGCGCTATAGTGTTTCCCTGACAAACGCCATAAAATTCAAACTACGGCGTTCTTTAAGCCTTTCCATAAAAAACTTAATGATGTGCAGTTTGAATATATATATGGCCACACTTTTTATATAATACACTACAAGGCAGGTTTGGGATGCGGGGGGAATTTCTTTCTCCCTCAAGGCTATGCCAGTGCCGTATCAGTGCCTATGGCTATTGGACGGCCAAACTTCTTATTTCCGCAATATTTTCCCGCCATAAAGGGCGGGGTATGGTAGAAATTTTTGCGGTAAAATTTTTAATGAAAACACGCCATGTAAAACGCGGAGTAAAAAAGCCGATTGGTTACGCTTCCTACAGGGAAACACGTCTTACACGCTATCAAAGCGATATCGCTTTAAGAAAAAAACTGGACAAAGCGGTTGCGGCAATAGAAAGCGCCTATCTTTCCTCGGCCATCCTTTCCATAGAGGATATCTCTAACAAAGTGCTGAATGAAGCCAGGCTTATTACCGGCAGCCGCTACGGTTTTGTGGCCTACATTGACCCCGCTACCGGCTGGATGGTTTCCCCCACCATGACGCGCGATATCTGGAAAAAATGCCGGGTCAAAGACAAATCCATCGTTTTTAAAAAATTCGGCGGCTTATGGGGCTGGGTGCTTAAACATAAAAAAGCTATTCTCGCCAATAACGCTTCCGCCGACCCGCGGTCAGGCGGTTCGCCGAAAGGACACATAAAAATCGAAAAGATTTTAGCCGCGCCGGCTGTTTTCAACAAAAGGCTGACCGGAATTGTGGCCCTAGCCAATAGCCGGCTGAACTACACGGCTTATGACCTGTTCGCGGCCAGGAAGCTCGCCCGCGTCTATGCCATAATAATACAGCGTAAGTTCGCCGAAGACAAACTTAAAGAAAGTTTGGAGAACCACCGCGCCATAATAAATTCCTCACGGGACATAATCTGCACAGTGGACCTGAAAGGGAATTTCACCTATATGAGCCGGCAGGCCGAAAGCTACGGCTACTCCCCCGGCGAGTTGGTGGGCCGCAATGTGATGGAATTAGCGCATCCCGGCGACAGAAATTTGCTTAAGCGGGCTTTCTCTAACTTCCTGAAGACAGGGCGCACTCTCCCCCTTCTCCTTTACAGAATAATGAAAAAGAACGGCTCTTATTTTTACGCCGAGCAGAAAAGCAGCGCAATCATGAAAAATGGAAAACCATTCCTGCTCACCTGCGTTATAAGGGACGTCACCGAACAAAAAAGTCTGGAAAACCGGCTAAAGGAAAACGAGGAAAAATACAGAACTCTTTTTGAAAACGCAAACGCTGCCATTCTTCTGGCGGATGCCGGAACTGAAACTCTTCTTGACGCGAACAAACGGGCTGAACGCTTGTTCGGCAGAACGAAAACGGAACTTATAGGCATGCACCGGCTTGAACTGCATCCGTCCGACCAAAGGGAATATTATAAGGAACATTTTAAAAATCATGTTAAGCGCGGAGCCGTAGACTTTTCCGAAGCGGTAATTGTCAAAAAAGACGGAACTTCCGTCCCCGTACTGATAAACGCCGCTGTAACGGAAATAAGCGGAAAGAAAGTGATACAGGGCATTTTTGAAGATATAACCGAACGCAGGCGGATGGAGAACACCCTAAAACTGTCCGAGCGAAAATTCAGGGACCTGACGGAAACCACTCCCGACTGGATCTGGGAGGTGGACAAAAACAGCGCCTACACTTATTGCAGCCCCAGGTTGAAGGAGCTTCTGGGTTACGAAGCCTCCGAGGTGATAGGGAAAACACCGTTTGATCTTATGCCGCCTGAAGAGGCAAAGCGGGTGGGCGCTATTTTCACAAAACACATAATCCGGAAAGAACTTTTCCAGAATGTGGAAAACACAAACCACCATAAGAACGGCAGCCTGATAGTATTGGAAACAAGCGCAAATCCGATTTTAAACGAAAAGGGAGAGCTTACCGGTTACAGAGGAATAGACAGGGATATTACCCGCCGCAAGCAGATGGAAGAAGCCCTGAAAATGAGCGAAAGCAAGTATCGCTCCCTTGTGGAAACAACCGACACGGGGCTCCTGATCCTTGACCGCAAAGGCAGGGTATTGGACGCGAATCAGGAATACATCCGCCTCACGGGATATCACAAACTGCGCGAGATACTCGGCAGAAACGTGTTGGATTGGACCGCACCTTATGAGCGGAAAAAGAACGCGGCGGCGGTCGCTGAATGCGTACGGAGCGGGCGCGCCCGTAATCTGCTGGTTGACTACTCCAGCCCCGACGGCCACATAACTACGGTGGAGATAAACGCTACCGTGGCAGGCGCCGGCGAGTCACTGCGGATAGTGTCGCTGTGCCGCGACATCACAGAGCGCAGACGGCTGGAAAATATCTTAAAGGAAAATGAGGAAATGCTGCGCAAGATATTTGACACCGCAAAAGACGTTATTTTCATAAAAGATACCGATAGCGTATATGTTAAAGCGAACAAGGCCTGCGCCGATGTATTCCTTCTGGAACCGGAAGAAATGCCGGGTAAAACAGACACAGAGATTTTCCCCCCCGACATAGCGGAAGAAGTAATCAAAGAAGACACTGAAGTATTTCGCACAGGCAAAACCCTTGTTTTCAACAAGGAAATGGTCATGCCCTCCGGCAAGTATTACTTCAACGGCATAAAAACGCCCCTGCGCGGCGCGCATGGTGAAATAACCGGAGTACTGGGAGTGCTCCGCGATATCACAAAAATAAAGAAAATGGAATCGGAACTTGCTATTACCAGAGCCTTAGAAGCGGTAAGCAGGGAAACCAGGCCCATAGCCCACGATTTCAATAATGCGCTGGCGGCTATAAACGGCTACGCCACCCTTATCAACGAAGTTCTGGACGCCAATAATCCGGTAAGAACTGAGATAGCAATGATAATAAAAGGCGTGCAGCGGGCGGCAAAAATAACGACCAAGCTTCAAAAATACGCCAGAAACCCGAAAATACGACAGAAAGCGGACTGACCAGCGGCTGAAAAAGCCATCCTTTTTAAAGATTTAGTACGGTTAAAAACATCCCCCTATACCTGCTATGGTTAAGTCGTACCTTCATCCGTAATATATGGCCAACTTGACACGCTTGCCTGATGCCGGATTGTCCACCCTCGGAACCACTTCCGCCCGATAGCCAAGTTGTTACCTGCAGACTGCCCTTACTCTCGCCCCTTTACATTTATAGTAAAGGTTTTACGCGCTTTTAACCTCCACCCACTCCCGGAAAAGAACTAATTAGGGGCCGCTGAAAAAGT
>DMES01000031.1:0-44569 GCA_003450815.1 Elusimicrobiota bacterium
CCAGACTTTTTCAGCGGCCCCTAATTAGGAAATAATAGTATATTGTGCGGATAAGTGTTAGAATACAAACAAGGAATCGTTCCTTAAAATAATACCAATACGGGTATCAGGGGAGTGGCTTGATTCGGGGGGACCCATCTATTACTACGAGAGCCGTTATCTCATAAGCTCTTTGGTTGCACCTTAATCTGAATTCCTCTGTTGGAACACCATAAACTTATGATTACTAAATTGCACATTCTGATAATAGACGATAATGAGGAGGAAGCCCTCCTTCTACTGCCGCATTTGCGGCAGGGCGGCATCGAGCCGGAATACCAGATAATAGAAACACTTGCCCAATTGGCAACTGCTCTGGATAAGTCGGTGTGGGATATTGTGCTTTCTGATTATCATATGCAGCGTTTTAACGGCCTGGACGCCCTAAAGCTGGTCCGGCAGAAAGACCCACACTTGCCCTTCATCCTGATCTCCGGCAGCATAGGCGAAAAGTTAGCCATTGAAGCCATGCACCAGGGCGCCAACGACTACCTCATCAAGAGCGACCTGGATCGGTTCGTCCCGGCCGTCACGCGGGCATTGCGGGAGGCTGCTGAGCGCCGGAAACACAAACAGGCGCAAGATGCGTTGCAGACATCCGAAACGCGTTATCGCAGGCTTTTTGAAGCGGCGCAGGACGGCATCCTCATCCTGGACTCAGAGACTGGTGTAATCGTAGACGCAAATCAGTTTCTTATCGACCTATTAGGTCTTTCGCATGAACAGTTTCTTAATATGAAAATATGGGAGATCGGGGCTTTCAGGGATATAGTTGCCAATCATGCTAAGTTCGCAGAGCTGAAAAGCCGGGGCTATGTCCGCTATGAGGGCCTTCCTCTGATAACCACGGACGGCCGGGAAATCAATGTGGAATTCGTCAGCAATATTTACCAGGCGGGCCCGCACAAAGTGATTCAGTGTAATATACGGGACATTACCGAGCAGAAGCGGACGAATGAGCATCTAAGGCAGAGCGAAGCACGATTGAGCGAAGCCCAGAAAGTCGCCAAAATCGGCAGTTGGGAAACAACGCTCTCTAATCTCAAGGTGCAATGGTCCGATGAAATTTACCGGATTTTCGAAATAGACCAGGCTGATTTTCAACCAACTCATCCTGGGTTTTTAGCCCTCGTTCATCCTGAGGATCGCTCGAAAGTGGATGCGGCTTTTGTGGGGTCGAATGACGGCAAAAACCTGCGCCACGCGATAGAACACCGTATCGTGACGGCAGACGGCCGCATAAAGTTCGTCGAAGAGCGCTGGCAGATTTTTAATGATGAGGAGGGGCGTCCGGTGCGAGCCGTCGGCTCCTGTCAGGACATCACCGAACGAAAAAAAACGGATATGGCCCTGCGCGAGACCCTTGATATGCAGAGCGTCCTTAATGCCATGCTACAGCGTTCGCTGGCGAATGTTCCGCTGCGCGAGAAACTGAACAGCCATCTTGTGGGCCTGTTTGCGCTGCCATGGCTGGCCATACAGCCTAAGGGAGCGATATTCCTCATGAGCCCCATGGGAAATGCCTTGGTTTTGATGACGCACCATGGGCTGGCCCCCGCTTTGCTGACCGCCTGCGCTAATGTCCCGCTGGGCCGCTGTCTGTGCGGCAAAGCCGCCCAGATCTGCCGGTTTATGGAATCCATCAAAGTCGGCGAGGAGCATCACATCACGTACGAGGGAATGATGCCGCACGGTCATTATTGCGCACCCATCATAGCCAGCGACAAGACACTCGGGGTTCTTAATCTCTACCTGAAAGAAGGAGTATTGTTCACGGATAGCCAGCGGCATTTCATAAAATCAGTTACGGATATCCTGGCGGAAAGCATTCTGCGCTCCCAGACGGAAGATAAATTGTTCCAGTCCCAGAAGATGGATTCTGTGGGCCGTCTTGCCGGCGGAGTGGCTCATGATTTCAATAATATCCTCACAGCTATTTCCGGCTATGCCGGTTTTTTGATGAAGGAATTGGCCGACGATGACCCCAAGCGCAATGATGTAAAAGAGATTCTGAACGCCGCCAAGCGGGCCGCCGGGCTTACGCGCCAGCTTCTGGCCTTCAGCCGCAAGCAGATGCTTAATCCTCAAGTTATTGATCTTAACTCGTCCGTGAATGATACGGTCAAGATGGTCGGGCGGCTTATTGGAGAGAGCATCAGGATTGAAATCAAGCTCGCGGCACAGCCCTGCCATACTAAGGTTGACCCCGGGCAGATTGACCAGGTTCTTGTCAATCTTGCGGTCAATGCGCGTGACGCCATGCCTATGGGCGGAACCCTTACATTGGAGACGGAATTAATTCCCCCTAAAGATGACTTCTTCATGAAACATCCGGACTTGATACGCGGACCCGTTGTATGTTTAAGTATCCGCGACACTGGAAGCGGCATGACAGCGGAAGTTAAGAAACACCTGTTCGAGCCGTTCTTCACCAGCAAAGAAAAGGGTAAGGGCACCGGGTTGGGCCTTTCCACTGTTTTCGGAATCGTCAAACAGAGCGGCGGCGATATTGAGGTTGAGAGTGAACTGAATTGCGGTACGACATTCCGGATATATTTTTCATATATTGAAACCACGAACAAGGACAAGGACAAGGACAAGGACAAGGATACTCTTCTTCGTGGCACCGAAACCGTATTGCTTGTCGAAGACGAGGAAAGCCTGCGCCGTTTAGGGGAACGGCTGCTGCGTATGAGCGGCTACACAGTTATTCCAGCCGCCGACGGCAAGTCGGCCCTGGAAGCCGCTGAGCGCCATGGCAAGCCGGTGGACCTGTTGATGACTGATATCGTCATGCCGTACATGAACGGGCGGGAACTGGCCACGGAACTTGCGCGCAGAAAGCTGGTTCGCAGAACGCTTTTTATGTCAGGTTATACTGAAGACGCTATAGTTGAACACGGGGTTCTTAAACCTGGCATAGCCTTCATCTATAAACCCTTCACGATTGAGGCGCTATCCATTAAACTGCGCGAGGTGCTGGACGGCCCCGCCGACAAGGCAAGAGCATAAAAAGAAGCTGTTCGTTGCGGGGTGTTAGCAGTTGGGGAATAAGGAAGAATGTTATGCCTAAAAAGATACTTTTGGTTGAAGATGACCGCAAAATGCTGGATGTTATGCGGCGTTACCTTGAGAACCGCGGTTTTTCCGTCATTTTCACCGACAACGGTTCCGAGGCGCTCATGCTTGCGCGCGATTCAAAGCCGGATCTGATTGTGGCGGATGTCGGGTTGCCGGGGCTTGACGGCTTCGCCTTATGCAAGGCCATAAAATGCTCGGCCGAAACCGCCGCCATACCGGTGATAATAATTTCAGGGGGAAAAACGGAGGACGCCGATATAGTGGAAGGCTACGATAAAGGCGCCGACGACTACCTTGCCAAGCCTTTCGCCTTTTCCGTGCTGGCGGCAAAGATAAATGCCGTGTTGCGGCGCTACGGCGCCGGTTCCGGCCCCGCCGCCCGCAAGATACGGGAGCAGGGACTTGAATTGGACCCCGCCGCCCGCACCATGAAATTAGGCGGCAAACTGGTGGCGCTTACCCGCAAAGAATTTGACCTGCTTACGCTGATGCTGGAAAAAAAGGGACGGATATTGGGGGTACCGTACATGCTGGAAACGGTCTGGGGCTGCGACATGGCCACCTACGACAACCCCCATACGGTTGAAACCCATATTTATTCATTACGAAAAAAACTTGGTCCAAAGCTTGCCGCCCGGCTGGTAAGCGTAACCGGCCACGGCTATAAATTTGAGTAACCCATGAAACCACAAAAGCAAGAAGAGGTCAGCTATCTGCCGGAAAAGGGAAAAATGGAAGCCTTGGGGCGGTTAGCCTGTAAAGTTGCCCACGATTTTAATAATATTCTGGGAGTCATAGAAGGTTATGCAACGCTGGCCATTGGCGGAGCCGGAAAAAACGAGCTCCTGGAGCGGGATTTGCAGGAAATACGCGCAGCCGCGGCTAAAGCCGCCGCTCTTGGGAAACAGCTTCTCGCTTTCGGCGGAAAACAGGTGATGAATAAGACACCCTGCAGCGTGAACGTTATAATAGAAAACACGCTGAAAAGACCTGAACTACCGCAGGGCGGGGATTTTAAAATAGAACCGCGGTTTGGGACAGGGCTGCCCGGCATAACAGCCGACGCCGTGCTGCTGGAACAGGCATTGGTAAATCTGCTGGTTAACGCTCGCGAAGCCACTGACGAAGGCGGAACGGCTGTCATATGCTCCTCCGCCCTGCAACTTGAGGGCAACACCGTACATTCGCCTAATCCACAAAAAGCCGGAACCCTGTTTATTAAGATTACCGTACAGGACCACGGAACGGGAATAAGCGCGGAAGTTTTTGAACATCTCTTTGAGCCCCTGTTTTCAAATACAAAAACAAGCAACGGCGCTGGAATGGGGCTTTCCACTGTTTACGGCGTGGCAAGGCAGCATAACGGCTGGGTTGAGGTTAAAAGCGCGCCAGGCCAAGGCAGCGAATTTGCGCTATTTCTGCCGGCGACAACGGCTTGACAGTTTGACGGCTAGGCGGCTGGACAGCGTATTACTTATCAGATTTATAACAGCTTTTTTTTACATAATAAACTATCCCCGTTCCAACTGCGAACCGGACAAGTCACCCTTCCGATTTTGAACACCCACCCGATTTGTGTCTTTCCGGCGAAAGCCGGAATCCAGGAATATCTATGACACTGGACCCCGGCTTTCGCCGGGGTGACGCCAAGGGCTTCACCGGAATGATGAAAAATGCCTCGACGAGACCCCCGCCTTACTTGAACTTTTGGGCAAGTCCGCTTTTCTTCCTTTTTTACTAATATCCTCTGTTTTACCCGTGGGACACCCAAAATTCAAGAGGCTCTCGATTTGAATAAAAATTGAACCCTTCCTGAAGTTTTCATTAACTTGTCATAGTACACTATAGATAGAAGAATTTTCGAAAAGACGCGGCGCTATGACAATTAATATTTTAGGCTTGCAGACCCCGTTAACCCGCCTGTCAATTTCCAAGGATGACGCACGGGATAAGGCCTCAACAGCTTCCACGCGCGGCGTACCACCCCTCCAGCCGTTTACTGCGGGAGCCGTATTTATTCTGGCCGCTTTATTTCTGCTGATAGCGCCGGCAGAAACGGAATGCGCCGGGAATTATAAAGTAATGGCAAAAAAATTTTCCAGCGCGGCAAAAGCTCATAAAATCACCAGAGTCGCTATAATCCCGTTTTCTTCCACGAACCCCGGCCTCTCTCAGGAAGGCCGCGCCGTTGCGGAACGCCTGACCACTCAATTAGTGCAACTAGGCCAGGTTGAAGTCACAGAGCGGAATTCACTGGAAAAAGTTATGCGCGAGCATTGGCTGGCGGCCTCGGGAGCTGTTACCCAGGCTTTAACTAACGAACCGGGCCGGCTGATGCCCGCTGACGCGATTATCACCGGGTCAGTTTTAACCAGCGCCGGCAAGTGTGAAATTAACGCACGGATGATTGAAACCGAAACCGGCATAATTATTGCCACGTACAACACTGAATTCACCGATATCCTTCCGGCGTTACCCGAGATTCCCACGACTTCTTTTGAAACGCCTTTTGAAACACCTGCCGACTCATCCGGCGCGACTCCGGAGCCGTTTTCGGGAAGCGCTGCGGCCCCGGACAGCCGGGAGTCGGCTGATATCTGCCGGGACGCCCCGGAGATAGACATGCTGGACCGCTCAATATTGGATTTAAAGGCGAGGCATTGGGCTGTGAGAATAAAAAACTCCGGTTTTTTGTATGAAGGCTTCTCTTCAAGCGCCGAAGCCGGGATTGTGAACCCGAAGATCAAAGAGCAGTTCTATGTTTTACTTGAGGCCTGGTATTACAAGACAGAAATACCAGGCCTTTCGCTGGATGAATTAACAAGGCTTCTGGAGACTGAGAAGAAAATTCTGAGCATAATAAAATCCTGCAACGGAGTTGGGGAGAAAACATGAGAGAGCGCACAAAACTCAACCCATGAGGCGAGTGAAAACGCCAAAGCCCGACAGCGGAACGCGGCACTTGGCTCAGATGCACCGTTTTGGCTCCGTAACGTCTGTATTATTATATAATTGCTTTGGGTGAGATATGGGAAAACCTGCCGGCGAAAATCCACCGGTGAAAAAATCCGGAGTGTGAATTACTATAAGCGCGGAAAAATTAAAACCGACGCTTAAAACGCCGCTTACACTAGGCTATATGGCCGAATTGTAAAACTCCGCTCTATGGAAGAAGTGATGAAGCTGTTGGAATACAAAAATGGACGACATAACATTGAACCCAAAAAAAGTCCTGATCGTGGACGATGATGAAAGCATCCTCCGCCTCTGTACCAGAGCTCTGACGGGGGAGGGCTTTGAGGTCGTTACAGCGCAAAACGGCAAAGATGCCGTTGAAAAGTTCAAAGAGGGCGAATTCGGCGTCGTTTTTACGGACCTCACCATGCCGGTAATGGGAGGACAAGAACTTCTGAAACACATCAAAAAAAACCACCGCTTGACCTGCGTAAACATCTTTACAGGGGCGGGCACAATAGAAGGGGCCGTGGAATGCATGCGCCTGGGGGCGTGCGATTATATCGCCAAACCCTTTAACCTTGACGAATTAATCGCCATGGCCTTCAGATGCGCGGAGCATTACTCCCACCGCCTGGAAACTGAGAGACTTAAACACGATATCACGGCCTACGAGGAGCTGGATAAATTGAAATCAGAGTTCGTCTCCAATGTCTCGCATGAACTGCGCACCCCGCTTTTTTCAATAGGCGGGGCGCTGGACCTTCTGCTCCAGACTATACCGGAGATCACAGATGCGACCTCAAAAAGACTGCTGGACGTTATACTTGGCAATTTTAGCCGCTTAAATTCCATCGTCGCTAACATCCTTGATTTTTCCCGGATTGAAAAAGGTACTTTTATCCCCAGCTTTGAAGATGTGGATCTGGCCGACCTGGCGCGAAAAGCCATAAATGACCTTCACCCCCTGTTTCTACAGCGGGCTATTTCCATTGAACCTGTTTCCGGTCCCGTGCCCTGCCTTATTGAAGCCGACCCGGAACAAATCGGACGGGTACTTATAAACCTTCTTGCCAACGCCATAAAGTTTACCCCCCGTGAAGGCAAGGTCGGGGTGGCGCTTTCGGACACCGAAACAGGAGTTGTTTTATGTGTGTGGGATACGGGCTGCGGCATCGCTCCACAATACCATAAGAGGATGTTTGACAGATTTTATCAGGTGGACGGTTCGGTAACACGGGAAGCCGGCGGTTCCGGAATAGGGTTGGCTATAGTTAAGGCAATTGTGGAAATGCACGGCGGTCGCATCCGGGTGGAAAGCCAGCTGGGAAAGGGCACCAGGATAAATATTTCACTGCCCAGGCGCCAAAGTAAAGAACGGGGAGGCGATAGTCATGGAATCTGAAAATACCGGAAAGATCATCCTTGTAGTGGACGATGAGCCCGACATAGTATTTGTCCTTACGACAGCCCTGAAAAAAAACGGCTATCGGACAGAGGAGGCCTTCAACGGGCTGGAGGCGCTGAAAAAGATCCGCGAACATGCCCCGGATGCGGTCATCATGGATATCATGATGCCCAAACTGGACGGCCATTCGGTCAATTTGCAATTAAAGAAGGATCCGCAAACCGCTCTTATACCTGTGATAATCATAACCGGGAAAGGGCGCTTCAGGGAACTGCTGGATATTCAGGAGGGTGTTAATGTTGCGGCGTATCTGGAAAAACCGTTCCCTATCCGGGTTCTTCTGGAGAAACTTCGCAACATACTCAGCGGGCCATGACTGCGAGAACATGCCACGCGGGAAACAGACCGCAATATATCATTTGCGCCCTGGTCCTCCTGTTCTTATCACCCCCCCTTCACGCCGGTGGAAGCCGTAATATAACGCCAGCCGATTTTACCCTTGGAACCCCGGAAAACCTGGAAATAAACAGCGGCAATATGTCCCTTGTTAAAAAATGGGCTTACTCAGGACAGGCCCCAATGGCCGCCCGCTGGCACCTAGGCTTTGCCTTTGACGAGATCCGTAACCAGGCGCTGGTCTTCGGAGGAATGAACACCGACGGCACAGCGCTGGGCGACACCTGGCTATGGGACACCGGCTGGACGCAAAAATCTCCCGCCAGTCCGCCGGGCCCACGCTACGGCCATGCCCTGGTATGGGCGGGGAACAAATTTCTGATGTTCGGAGGCAACTCCGGAAATGATACCTGGACATACGATATATTGTCTGACACCTGGACCAATATTCCCGCTTCTCCCGCGCCGCCCTGGCGCAATTTGCCCGCAATGGCCTATGATTCCGACCTGAACATGGTGGTCATGCTAGGGGGAGCGGATGACAGCGGCACCTGGATTTACGATGTAGCCGCATCCAGCTGGTCGGTGGCATCTTTATCCCCGGCCCCCTCTCGCCGCGCGGGAGCATCCATGGCTTATGACAAGACCCAAAAAAAGATGGTTTTTTTTGGCGGGAAGGATTGGGTTTCCGGCGCGCTCCTTAACGACACCTGGACTTTTGACACCGCCTCCCGGACATGGACGGACAAAATTCCTTCGTTAAAACCTGAACCGCATTGGCAGGGAGCGATGGCTTATGATTCCTTAAACGGAAGCATATTTCAATATGGAGGTTTTACTGCAACATCGTATCTGGGGGATATATGGTTTTACAATTTTGCCGGAAACAAATGGTCAAAAGACTACGAATATGACCCCGATGCACCGGCCGGTCGTTATGGCCACGGGCTCGTTTACGATACACTTAACAAACAAGCTCTCATTTTCGGAGGCAATAACTCAGATATAGTAAAAGCCCTGTGGACCTATACTTTTAGTTCCACTGGCACATGGATATCTTCACCGATAGACGTATGGAAAGGGTACTCCTCCACCGGGCCGGTAACCTGGGACAGCATTTCCGCGGAATTCAGCGACAAGCCGGCGGACACCGGCGTATTTTTACAGCTGGCTTCCTCTCCGGATGAAATCAGCTACGACTCTTTCAGAGGCCCCGACGGCTCCACAGGCACATTTTACAGCGCCGGCGCGCCCTTAACCATCTGGCCGGGTCATAATAATAAGCGTTTTATGAAAGTTAAAGCTGATTTTTTCTCCAACGCCCCCCCAGACAGACCCAAGGCGTCACTCTTCAATATCGCCTACAACCGGGCTCCAAATGCTCCCACATCCATTTCCCCGGAAAACGGCGGCAGGACCAATGACTCCACCCCTCTGTTTAAATGGAGCATTGTAGGTGATCCCGACGCGGATTGGCCGCTTTTATATAATATTCAGACGGATACCGAACCATCCTTTTTCTCCCCGCGTATTTCGGAGGAGAACATACCCGTAGTTCCCACAGGAAGTTCCTATGTTTACTTCACCACCGGGACAACGCTTTCTGAAGGTCTCTGGTACTGGCGTATACGGGCAAAAGATCCCGCCGGACTCTATGGATACTGGTCCAACACCTTCAGCGTCACCGTAGATACCCATACGCCACCCGGCCCCGTCACAGCCATGACCGCCGCCAGAGGCCCCACCATAAATTCGGCCGCTCTGGCCTGGACCTTCCCGGGGGACGATAAAGGAAGTGTGGACGACGCAACTTACAGGATCCGCTTTTCTTCCCAGGCGGCTATACTGACGGAGGAGGCCTGGGCCGCTGCCTCACCGGAGAAGTCGGGCCTATTTAGCGCCGCGCCACTTGAAGATGTGCAAACAACGGTCACCGGCCTGGCTGACGCGACCACTTACTATTTCGCTATTAAAACGCAGGATGAGCTGGGTAATCTTTCGCCTATTTCAACTGTCAGTCCGTTCATAATGACGGATTCCTCCCCCACCATCACGCTTACCTCTCCCCATGGAGGCGGACTTATAATCGGGACCACAGTCATCGCCTGGACACAGTCCTACGCCAATCCCGAAGATTACATAACCAACAGGATACTTATTTCTTCCAACAGCGGCGCCGATTATTCCATCCAAATCGCCAGTGGAATAACCCAGGACGCCACTTTTTATTTCTGGAACTCCGCCTCCGTTCCAAACGGCGCCGCCTATCGCGTTAAAGTGCAGGCGACGAACCAGCGCGGACTATCCTCCGCCGCCTCCTCCAACTCGGATTTTGCGGTAGACAACATAAACGAGCCTCCGGCAGTGTATTTTATTTCCGTTCCCACAGAGGGGGAAGAAGCGTACTCAGGCAGCCTTACTGTTTCCTGGGGAGTGATTGATCCGAATTCCATGGACACTCATACCTACGATATATATTTTTCCGCAAACTCCGGCGCCACTTTCGCGATGGTCGCGGGCGGGCTTGTCCAGACCAGCTACACTTTTGACACAACAACGCTCGCAAATCTCTCCACCTACCGGCTCAAGATCATGGCCATGGATTCGGGAACCCCCCAATTGACCGGAATAGTACTGTCGCCGGTTTTTACCGTAATCAACTCTCTTCCGCCGGAGACGTTCAACCTTATAAAACCGCTTGAGGAAAGTTTTCCCGCTATATTTGATCTAAAATTCTCATGGGAACAGGCCGTAGATCCGGAAGGGGTCGCCGTAACATACACCCTGCAGTATTCTACCGCCGCCGGTCCGACCGGCGGTATTGTTGTTACCGGCTTAACCGACGCAAATTATACTCCCCCGCTGAATTCCCTGCTGACCGATGTGGAATATTTCTGGAAAGTAACAGCCCAGGACCAATACGCGAAAAAAACGGACAGTCCTGCCGGCAGTTTTATGATCTCAAGAGCGAAGGCAAAAAGCCCGGACGGGCTGTTGTTGGTGGAAACACTCTCCGGGATGCCGGCGCAGGGCTGCCTGAGCTTTCAGGATGCCCGAACTTCCCTGGCGGGTCTTATTGAACAGGCCGACCGGAATTCAAAAGGAAACCGGCTTGTAAAACTCCTTTCCTATCCGATATGGAATGTGCAAGCCAGGGATCTCAGCGGCAACACCCTGCCAGATGCGGCTATCGCGGCCAGACTCACCTTCACAGTGCCTGCGAGCGTCCAGCCAGGCGGTCTTGACGCCGCCCTTGCTGACATCCGGCACCTGAAAATAAGCAGGCTGGATGAAGCCCAGGGCAGCTGGAGCATTCCATCACAGCAGACCGTAGTTCCCGCCGGAAAGCAGGTCAGCGCGTCCGTAAACGGATTATCCGTTTTCAGCGTCATCGCCGCGATTACCCCGGCACAGATACTCTCAGGCGTCACTAATTTTCCAAACCCCTTTGCCGCCGGCAGTGAAACGACCAGAATACGCTATGCGCTGACTCTTGACTCCACAGTCAGGATCCGTATCTACACTTTGCTGGGGGACCTGGTGCGCATCCTTGATTGCGGCTCCGGCACCCCAGGCTGCGGGAAGGGTGACCCCTCCGGGCCGGCCAATGAAATTCTCTGGGACGGCAAAAACGGGGCAGGGCGGACGGTGGCCAACGGCATGTATCTGGCGGAGATATGCGCCGAATCAGCCGTTGGCAAGCAGAAAGAAATACGCCGCATCGGGGTAATCAAATGATACCTTTCCGAAAATTGCGACAATTTTCGGAAAAAGTGCGGGACGAATTCATCCCCATGGACCCGAAAATTGCCGCAATTTTCGGGTTCGGGTTATGGCTGAACCTGTGTTCGCCGGCCGCAATGGCCGAAGCCGCAAATGTGCAGTTCCGCTCCAGGCCCGCCGACGGAGGCTTTCCCGGTGAATGGCTTACGTCATTTTCCGCCGGCGCCAGAGAAGCCGGACTTGCCAATGCCTCAACCGCCCTTACTGGCGCTGCGGCGGCTTACGCAAATCCCGCGGCAATAGCAGCCAACACCTCAGAAGCAGAGGTGGTCCTGATGGTCGCGCCCCTGTTCGATTCAGGGCAATACCATGCGGTTTCGGTATCTTACCCCATTTCTGATTATGAGGGGATAAATTTCAGTTTTACACATCTTGGTTCGGGCGCCGCGGAAAGAACCGACGAACTGGGCCAGTCCATTGGAAGTTTTGACGAACAAAATTACGCTTTTCTGCTTTCATACGCCCAGCGCACCTCCAAATACCTGTCCTCGGGCCTCACATTAAAAGCGGTAAAACAGTCAGTGGCAAACCTTTCGTCAATGGGAATAGGAGCGGACCTGGGTCTCCAGGTAAAACCGCTGCCGGACTTGACTCTGGGGTTTTCCGTTCTGAATGTGCTTTCCCCAAAACTTGAATTAAAGGAGGAAAAAGATATTTTTCCGGTTTCTTACAGAGCCGGGGCTGTATACAGCTTTTCAGACCAGCGAACCTTTCTCCTGTGTCTGGACGCGATTATTACCGGACCCTCTTCCGGACAACGCGTGGTCCGGCCCGGAGCCGCTCTGGAAATACGTCCTATATCGGATGACATGCCTCTTCTTATCCGCCTCGGAATCAACCAAAGGGAATATACTCTTGGCTTCAGCATTCAAACGGGGCCGGTCTCTTTTGATTACGCGGCGGCTTTTCACGAGTTGGAAACTCTGCACCGGTTCGGGCTGACCCTGCATTACGACGTTCTGCCTCCCTCTACCGGGAAAAAGAAAGAGGAACTCCTGAAAACCCTGAAACAGGAAACCAGAGATTGGCTGAACGCCGGCAATTACGCGCAGTGCGAAAATACGGTCCGGCGCATTCTTGAGATAGATCAATCGGACCCGGATGCGCCACTGCTCGCGGTGGAAATTCAAAACCGTATAACCGCCGCGCAAATTTCGCAGCGGCTCGCTGAAAAACATGCACAGGAGCTGGCGCGGAAAACCGAGGAGAAAGCACAGGCATTGGCACGGCTTGACAAGGCAAAAGGCTTATACCTTTCCAAACAATACCGCAAAGCGCTGGAAACGATAAAAGATGCCCTCCCGATACTGCAGGACAATTTACCGGCACAGGGGATTGCAACCATGTCACAGGCGCATGTTTTTCTGGAAGAAGGGCTTTATGTTGAAGCGATGCAACAGTTCCGGAAGGCCGTGGAGCTGGAACCTGACAATCGCGAGGCGCTGATCCTTTACAAAAGAGTTCAGGACATAACAGAGTCCGACTAATTCCACAGCCGCACTTTGCCCCTGTAGTGGCAAAGCTTGCTTTGCCTTTTTACGCAGAGCAAGCTTAGTCGCGGACAGCGCCAGGGGAAACCGCCACTGTGGTGTCCCCTCAGCCGTTGGGAAGGGGCTACATGCCAGTGTCACTGCAACTACACAGACATGTGAGAGAGCCATGGGGTTACCCCGTAAAGTGCGGTTGTAGAAGTAACTAACCTGATTTCTGGAGGCCTTGATCTAATGTACTACACAAAAAAAAGCTCTATACCGCGAACCGCCGCGCTAATTACGTTTTACCTGGTCCTCAGCGCCGGAATGGTTCCCGCCGCCCATCCATTGGAGCCGGGTACCTGGGGGGAAATTTCCTCCATGCCGGAAATGCAGGACTCTCAATCCGTTACTCCGGAAATACTTACTCCCTATCAGACAGGCGTCCAGGCGTATCTCCATGGGAACGATGAGGAAGCCATCTCACAACTCCAAGAGGCTCTGCGGCTGAACGCGGCCGATGAAAAGGCAAAACGACTTCTTCTTAAGGTGATGTTGAGGACAATAAACGGCAATTATGAGCGTAACGATTATAAAAAGGCTCATTTTTTCATCCAGGAGGCACATAAATATTTTCCTGCTAACCCAGAAGTTAAACTTTTGTACAGTTCAATGCTGGAATCAAAAACAGCAACTCCACGAAAATTATCCGCGGCGCGCCCTGAAACCCCTCCCGCCATACAGGCCGTCTCCCCCGCCAGGGAAAAAGCAGGCAGAGGTAAAGATATAGTTAAAGCAACCGACGTCATATCCACTCTACCTCAACCTCTACCTGCCGTTGGGGGGCAGGCCGTCGTCTCTTCCCGCCGGACGGTAGAAGCGCCGCAAAAGGCACCCCACACCCCCGGGGATTCCACACAAAGTCCAACCACCGCGCCCTCATCGGAATCTCGGGTTCTTAATAAAAACGCGCAGACGCACTATACCGGAGAAGGCCGGGATACCGCCGCCTATTTCACCGTGATCGCGTTGTCGTTATTATTTTCGGCGGCACTTCTTATTTTCGTCTATCTGCGGCAGAAACAGGAAAAGGTTCTTTTGCTGCGGATAGAATCCCTGCAGAAAGCGCTGGTGGATGGCGAGGTCAGAAAAGGGGAAATTTACAGGGAACTGGAAACACGGAAGAATGTGGAGAAGCAGGACGAAGAACTGGCCGCGCTCAGAAAAGCCAAGGAGCAACGCATGTATCTGGAACTTGAGAAGTTAAAATCTGTGGAAGAAACTAAAATACTGGCGGAACTCAATGAAAAACGCCGCGAAGCGGAGCGCGCCGCAAGCCTGGCGAAGGAGGTCCGTAAAGTTCCACTTCCCTCCCCTGACAGTCCGGAAACCGGGGAGGCGCCGGCGCTTCCCGCCGTTGCTTTGCCCGCAAGCGGGCTGGAACACACGCCTGCCAGACCCCAAGAGAACAATATACTTGAGATCCTTTCCGGCATCACCTCTCCGGAAAGAGAAGCCGCATGGGAAAGGATCGCCGTCCGGGCGGCGGATCTTTATGAAACCTCACCGGAGGCGGCCATAAAATTTCTGTATGACCTCTCCAAAGACGCAAATCCCCTGAACAGGGCAAGTATTGCGGGGGCGCTTGCCGCCATAGGCGCCCCGGCGACACTGGACATTCTTTTTGAACTCTATAATGACGCCAGTATGGAAGTCAGGCGGGAAGCAATAAAACATCTGACCAGGCTCGAGCGGGATTTGACTATTGCCATTGACGAAAAGTATAGGGAAAAAATATCCGCCTGCCTGCTGGAAGAGAAAACAAAAGGGGACTGGGTTTTTTAGGGGGGCCGCTGAAAAAATACGGCCTGGCCTGAACTGTCAAACCCGGGAATATTTGTTTACCAGACCTACCAGTTCACTTATATTAAAAGGCTTGCGCAGACAGACGCTGGCTTTTCTTGCGAGCGCTTCCTGGACACGTTCCTCCACCGCGTATCCGGTAGTCAGAATAATAGGAATGTCCGGGCGCAGCCGGCGGCTTGCGATCACAACATCAAGCCCGTCCATTTTCGGCATTTTCATATCCGTGATGATGAGGTCCACTTTCCCCTTGTTCAATATCTCCAAAGCCTCGTATCCTCCACCGGCCGTCAGAACCGTGTAGCCCTGATCGGAAAGTTCCAGATGGAGGAGATCCCTGTAACCCGGCTCGTCGTCAACCACTAAGATTATTTTTTCCATGACTCCCCTTATGCGCCGTTTATATGCGTGATATTTTTCATAATCTGTTCCAATTCAAAAGGCTTGAACATGCAGGAGATAGCTCCCATGTCCCTGGCGGTCTTTTCAAAGGCCTGCTGGGGATCTGACCCGCTGCTCATTACCACCACCAACTGCAAAGGCTTTATTTCCCTGAGCAGTTTCAAAAGCTCCGTTCCCGTCATCTTCGGCATGTGGACGTCCAAAAACACTATGTCATAATCCCGTTCCTTGAGCCGTTCCAGTCCTTCCAAACCGTTATACGCGGAGCTTATCGTGAACCCCAGAGGCTCCAGGATAAACCTGAACAGGTCATGAAACCCCTGTTCATCATCAACAATAAGAATATGCCTTTCGGAGCCGGTCATAAGGAATCTCCTGTGGCGGGCGATGCCGCTGAAACCGGCAGGAATACGGTGAATTCCGTCCCTTTCCCCTCTTCGCTTTCCAGTTCAACGGTCCCGCCGTGCTTACTGACTATTTCATATACAAGCGAAAGCCCGAGTCCCGTGCCCTTTCCCACCTCTTTGGTGGTAAAAAAAGGGTCAAATATCTTTTTTTGTATCTCTTTCGGAATGCCCGTACCGGTGTCCCGGACCCGGATTTCCACATGTCCCGGCTGTCTGGCGGAAAGCGAGGTGCTTATGATAAGCGTCCCCCCTTCGGGCATCGCATCAATGGCATTATTGGCCAGATTAATGAGAACCTGCTGGATATGACTTCGATTGGCGTTAATCCGTGGCAGACCGGAGCACAGTTCCCTGACCAGTTCCACATTACGCGTCTTGGTTTGCGACAGAATCAAAGTCAGGGAACCTTCCATGGCGGCATTTAAGTCCAGTTCCTCCAGTTTCTCGTTTTGGGAACTTCTTGAAAAGACAAGCAGGCTCTGTACCAAGTCTTTGCATCTTACCGCCTCCCGCTCTATACTTTTAAGCGGGAGAAACAAAGAATCGCTTTCTTTAATCCTTTTGACCACGCTTTGCGCAAAGCCAAGGATGATTCCCAATGGATTATTTATTTCGTGGGCCACGCCGGCGGCAAGCTGCCCGATCGCCGAAAGCTTCTCGGACCGCTGCAGGCCGGCTTCCAGCTTCTTTTGCACGGTAACATCGCGGAATATTCCCTGTAAAACCTGTCTCCCTTTTATCTTAAGCATGGTTCCCATTATGGCTACGTCTTTTATTTCCCCTGTTTTGGTAATAACCTTCGATTCCAGAATAAGGCCTTGTTCCCCATTAACATGGCGATTGAAAGTGTCATCTGATAATTTTTCCCCCGGTATTGGAAACGGATGGAGAATCTGCTGGTGCCGGCCAATCAGCTCTGATTTTTCCCTGCCAACCAATTTTGTCGCCGCAAGATTCAAATCGATCAGCAAGCCGGTTTCAGGATCCGCCACGAAGATTGCGTCCAGCGCCCCCTCAAACTGCATCCGGTATTTTTCCTCGGCCTCACACAAGGCATCTTCCGCGCGTTTGCGCCCGGTAATATCAGTAGCAGAACCTCTGTAACCCAAAAGTTTTCCGTCATTGTCTAGAATAGGCACGCCTTTTGTCTCCAAAATCACCGGCTCTCCGTTCTTATGCCGGTTTCTGCTCACGGCAAGATTAAATGCCTCTTTTTTGGCAAAGATTCCAAGTTGCATAGTTTTCATACGTTCCCGCTCTTCCGGATGGAATAAATCGTAAAAGTGCTTTTTTTTCACAAGTTCTTCAGGGGTATACCCTAATATTCTTGTCACTCCCAGGCTGCAATAAGTATATAAACCGTCCGCATTAACCTCCCATATCCAATCGCTTGAGATAAGCGCAATATCATAAAAACGGTTTTCCGCCTCACGTAACTGCCCGGCCACATCAACCGCTTTAAGGGCGTTCAGGTACGACAAAGCCTCCCCCCCCCATTTGTCAACCGGCCGGATTTCAAAGTAACAACGCGCATCACCTTTGCCGACACATTCAGTTTCAATTGCCAGAAGATTTTTGCCGAAAAAACAGCTGGCATAGCCGGACGCATAACCGGTAAGCGTCCAGCAGACCGGACCTCTGGCGCTGCGGCCAAACAGCTTCAGATGAGTTTCGGCCTCATAAGAATTTCGCCATATGCCATGCATATGGAAATGTCCCGTCTTGCGGTCAAATTCTATTTTTTGCGGGGTTACATGCACCAGACCTTCCAGCGTATGTATGAACGGACCGGATGCCAGCCAGTCGGTATCGGTTTTCCAGTTAAACATCTTGCCCAGCATTTTGGCGTCATTGTATCCGTGTTCGTACCCGAACCGGCTGAGTATCCCCATGGACAAATCCCACCCCGTAGTGTTAAAAAGATGCTGGCGCAAAATTCCCATAGTCGCCGCGTCAAAAATAAGCGCGCGCCTGTTATTAAAAAACAACCGGCCCGCTTCGGGTTCACAGCGCAACAAATCTTCAAATTCAAGGTCACTGAACTCAATTTTTTTCATAAGCGCCATTCAGCAGCGGTCATCAGGATACCACTTTCAATGATGCCGCTAAGGATTGTGCCGGCAGGAATACGGTGAATTCCGTCCCTTTACCTTCTTCGCTTTCCAGTTCAACAGTCCCGCCGTGCTTACTGACTATTTCATATACAAGCGAAAGCCCGAGCCCCGTGCCCTTTCCCACCTCTTTGGTGGTAAAAAAAGGGTCAAATATCTTTTTTTGTATCTCTTTTGGAATGCCGGTACCGGTGTCCCTGATCCGGATTTCCACATGTCCCGGCTGTCTGGCGGAAAGCGAGGTGCTTATGGTAAGCGTCCCCCCTTCGGGCATCGCATCGATGGCATTATTGGCCAGATTAATGAGAACCTGCTGGATATGAATTTGATTGGCGTTAATCCGTGGCAGACCGGAGCGCAGCTCCCTGATCAGTTCCACATTACGCGTCCTGGTTTGCGACAGAATCAAAGCCATGGCGCCTTCCATGGCGGCGTTTAAGTCCAGCTCCTCCAGTTTCTCGTTTTGGGAACTTCTTGAAAAGACAAGCAGGCTCTGTACCAGGTCTTTGCATCTTACCGCCTCACGCTCGATAGTCTTAAGCGGGAGCGTTAAAGGATCGCCTTCTTTGATCCTTTTAACCACGCTTTGCGCAAATCCCAGGATGATCCCCAGCGGGTTGTTTATTTCGTGCGCGATGCCGGCCGCAAGCTGGCCTACAGCCGACATCTTTTCGGATTGCATAAGCGCGGCCTCAAACCGTTTGCGCTCGGTGATATCTATATCCGTGCCCCTGTATCCCAGGAACTTCCCTTCATTATCAAGGAGCGGCACTCCATTTGTTTCCAGAATCACAGTGTTTCCGTTCTTGTGGATATTCGGATTGACAAAACCTTTAATGGGGTCTTTTCTGCCGAACGCCTCAAAGGCGGCTTTTTTGAACGCTTCTTTGATGTTCGGCGCAAAAAGATCAAAGAAGTATTTCCGCCCCACTAATTCTTCCGGCTTGAATCCCAGCACTTTTTCCACCACGGAATTGGAATAGGTGTACAAACCGACGGAGTCGGTTTCCCAGATCCATACCTGGCTGTTATCGGCCACCTGCTGGAACCGTTCTTCACTTTTTTTTAATTCATTCTCCACCTTCTTGTGTTCAGTTATATCAACAAACATTTCCATCAATACTTCTTCGCCTGCAAGATCAAAAAGCATGACTGTTTTTAAAATTGGAACCTGGCAGCCTGTTGAATCAAGCAGTATTTTTTCCGAATTGTCCACGGTTTTGCCCAAATCCAATATGGGACACTGGCCGCGCAGAGCCGGGCAGACTTTTTGATGACATTCCTGCCCTATAAGTCCTTTATCCGAATTCAGTCCCATCATTTTCAAAGCGGCGGCATTTGCCCTGCGTATCTTTTTATCCTTACCGATAATCAGCACACCAACAGGCATCTTATCCAGAATGTTCAACTTTATTTCCGATGACCGCTGAAGCTGTTTTTTTTTCATATAGCCGATTCCTTAGAGAAAACCGGAAGCGAAATGATGAATGTCGCCCCTTTTCCGGCCTGGCTTTCCACCCGGAGCGTTCCCTGATGCTCCTGGATAATTCCGTAAGAGATGGACAGCCCAAGCCCCGTCCCCTGGCCCACCGCCTTGGTAGTAAAAAAAGGATCAAATACCTTATTTAAATTTTCCGGGGGTATGCCGCAGCCGTTATCTTCAAACCGCAGAACAATCCGGCCGTCCTCATTGGAAGCGCTGATTTTCAGAAGCCCGTCCTTTTTCCCCTCCATCGCCTGCCGCGCATTGGAGATGAGATTCAGATACACCTGCTCCAGCTGCGCCGCGTTCCCCTGCACGCAGGGAAGATCCTCTGGAAAGTGTTTTTCAACCGTAATATCCGACCGGAGCAGATCATACTTCATCAATTGCAAGCTGGCTTCCAGCAGGGAACCGAGATTAACGGTTTCAACGTTTCCTTTTTTCCTGCGGCTGAACTGGAGAAGATTCTGCACTATCCTGCGACAGCGCTGACTCTGGTCTAGTATGGATTGCACGTCTTCACGCTGGCCGTATGAAAGTTCCCCGCTCTTAAGCAGCAGTTCCGCAAATCCAATAATTCCTGTGAGCGGATTATTTATCTCATGAGCCACCCCGGCGGCCAATTTTCCGACAGCCGCCAGCTTTTCGGATTCCACCAACTGGGACTGGATCCGCTGGATCTCCCGTATTTTGTTGTCCAGTGCCCTGTAAAGAGTGGCGTTATGTATGGCCTGAGCGATCTGGGAACATAAAACAGAGGCATACCGGAGGTCGGCGGAGGTGAACGGCGCTTCCCGCACGGTGCGGTTGGCGTTTAAAACCCCAAGGAGGCGCCCTTCCATCACCAGCGGAAAAACGATGGCCGAGCGGATGTCGCGAAGACTGTCTATGCCTGAGAATCGCGGATCCTTATCCAGCGGCCCGTCAATAATAACCGGATCCTGATTCTGTGCTACTTTACCCGCGACTCTTTCGCCCAGGGCCAGACGGGTTTTTCCGCGCTTGTCGTCGTCAAGCCCGGCGGCCGCGGCGACGGCGAGCCGGCTCTCATGGTCCATCAGCATAATGGACACATCGTCGGCTTTTAAAATCCGGTTGGAAAGCCCGGCCATAACGGGCAGGAGTTCGTCCAGTTTGATTAAAGAGAAGATATTCCTGCTCGCCTCGTAAACTCCGAGAAGGGCCCTTAGCTCGCTTTTTTCCAGGGCTTTCTCTATTATGGCCAGGATTTCATCAAGATTAAACGGTTTCTGCACAAAATCATACGCGCCCTTTTTCATGGCGCTTACCGCCGTTTCAATCGTGCCGTACCCGGTGGACATAATAACTTCAATGTCGGGATTTACTTTTTTAATGGCGTCCAGCATTTCAAGTCCCCCCATCCGGGGCATTTTGATGTCACTGATGACAAGGTCGAATTTTTCCTTCCCGACCTTTTCAAGGGCCTCCTCTCCGTTGACCGCCGTGACCACCTGATAGTCGTGGGAACAAAGTTCGTATGAGAGCATGTCGCGTATTCCGGGCTCGTCATCCACAACCAGTATTTTTATTTGTTCTTTCATGATTTTAATGTTTCGTATCCGGTCACAGAGGATTCTTACTCCGGATTTGCGAGCAAACTCACTATTTTTTCGTTTAATTCCTGAATATTGAACGGTTTGCCGAGAAAATCATCCGCTCCGGCTTTCAGGATCCGGGACCTTGTCTCCTCAATGTCGCAGCCTGTTATGGCAAGAATTTTAATGCCGCGCAAATCCGGGGCGCCGCGCATCATTTCGCATACCTTTACTCCATTGATTTTAGGCAGTTGTATATCCAGTATGACCAGGGTCGGCAAAAGGGTATGGATCTTATGGCCGGCTTCAAATCCGTCTACCGCTTCCTCAATTCCGGCGTCGGGATAGGAACTTCTAATAACACGCGATATAAGTCTTCTGTTTTGTTCCTCATCATCCACAATTAAAAACACCAATTTTGCACAGATCGCAAGTTCCGCGGGAATAGGCATATTATGCTGCCGCATGAAAGCTATCAGATCTTTATCCCACACCCGGCGATGCCCTCCCCCGGTGGTAAAAGAAGACATTTTTCCTTCCTCGATCCAGTTAATAGCGGTGGGAGGCGTCACATTGCACATACGTGCGATTTCGTGGGTTCCGAAAGCTTTTCTTGATGGTTTATCTTCCATGTATGGCGTCCTTAAAAATTTGTCTATTAGTTTTGTTACTTTTTTTACTATCTTTACTATCTTTGTCTTGTTTATGTTATAGCAGACGTTTCCTTTTTCGTCAAGACCCAAAAAACTATTACCAGCCTTTTTTAGGGAAAAATTCTGAAATTCCGAGAAGGAGGCAATACACCTTTAAAAAGGAATATTATGAGATTGCATTTAATTAGCAATGTTAGTAAAATTAACATAGTTAGTTTTATTGGCAATAAGAAAGAGGCGGGCGCGCCGTAAAGCCGGCCGATTTGCTTTATTTTTCAAGGGCCTGCCGGAAAGCTCCGGCGCGGATTTAAAAGAACCTCCTGCCGTCTTTCGGGGGTATAAGGCGGCAGGAGCCGTTTTCAGTTGAAGAGGCCGTATTAACCTGTAAGTTGAATTTTCCAGGCAGGTTGGGGAAAAAGGGGGAACGATGACGAAACAAATTAAAGAAACCACCGCGATAAAACTCCTGGTGGAGTATCTGAAAGGCGAGGGCGTGGAATATGTTTTCGGTATTCCAGGCGGCGCCCTTATGCCGTTTTATGAAGCGGTTTTCGATCTGGGCGGGATAACCCCGGTCCTGGCGAAACACGAGGGCGGCGCGGCCTTCATGGCCGACGGCTACGCGAGAGCAAGCGGCAAGCTCGGAGTGTGCTGCTCTACCACCGGCCCGGGCACAACAAACCTGATAACAGGAATAGCGTGCGCCTGCGCTGATTCCATCCCTATGCTTGTTTTGACCGGACAGGTGGCCACTTCCTCGTTCGGTAAAGGCGCATTCCAGGAAAGCACCTGCCATGGGATAGATGTCGTTGATATGCTCAAGTCTATCACCAAAAGCAGCGTGATGATCCCTTCGGCGGAAAAAACCGGCGACATTGTAAGGGCATCGTTAAGAACAGCTTTGAGCGGCAGAAAAGGCCCGGTCCATATAAATTTCCCGATGAATTTTATGAAACAGCCGGTAAAATCCGATATTGTGCCTTTATCAAAATATCGGATAACGTCCGGCCAGTTCGACCGCGAGGCCATTAAAGCCGCGTCCGGAGAACTTTTGCGCGCAAAAAACCCGGCCATCCTGGCGGGCAACGGCGTAAACCTGTCGGGAGCGCACGAAGAATTGAGAAAACTTGCGGAAAGGCTGAATATCCCGGTGGCCACTTCGCCCGCGGCCAAAGGGGCGCTTCCGGAAAACCATCCTCTTTCCCTGGGAGTTTTCGGCTTAGGTGCGTCCCTGCTGGCCGAAAAATACCTGTTGTCCGGGGAGGTGGATGTGCTCCTGGTAGTAGGCACCAGCCTTGGCGAATCCACCACATGCGGCTGGGATTCCAGATTGTCCCCCGCCCGCGCCCTGATACAGATAGACATAGATCCCATAGAAATGAGCAAAAACTATTCCGCCGATTATGGGATACTGGGCGACGCCAGGGTCGCTCTTAAAGAGCTGAATTTCCAGATAGAGCGGGATATTTACGCGACACCGGGCTGGGAGGCGGCGGCGCCGCAACGGATAAAGGAATTCAAAAGATTAAATCCCAGATATATCAACCCCGAAAAGATGTATTCACCGGAAACGCCGTTAAAGCCCCAAAGGGTCATTAAAGAGCTCCAGGAAGCCGTTACCGGCGACACCATGCTTTTTGTGGACGCCGGCACTTCGGTGTTCTGGGCTTTCCATTATTTCTCCTGCCGTGAACCCGGATGTTTTTTTGTGAACACCGGTTTCTTCTCCATGGGCCACGGCACAACCGCGTGTATCGGCGGAAAGCTGGCCCGCCCCGGCAGCCCCGTGGTGGCCCTGGTGGGAGACGCGGCATTCGCGATGAACGGGATGGATGTGCACACCGCGGTTGAGATGAATCTTCCCATAGTCTGGGTGGTGCTGAATAACGGCGGCCATGGTATGATATATCACGGGGAAAGGATGCAGTTCGGCGGAAAATTCACCTCCAGCGTGTTCGGCAGGCGGCTGGATGTCGCGGGGATAGCGAAGGGTCTGGGCGCGCTTTCCTTCCAGGCAAAAAAGCCGGGAGAGGTAAAAGAATGCCTTTTATCGGCGCTCGGGAGCGGCAAGCCTTCGGTTATTGAAGTGGAGGTTGACCTCCGCGAAGCGCCGCCGATGGGCCATCGCGTCAATACTCTGGAAAAAATGTTCACCGGGAAGGAGGAAGCGGAATGCCTTCTGAAATAAAAAAAATAAGTAACAGGCGCCTCGGATCTGATCACAGGCTCACTCTTTTGAAAGGGAGCATACTATGTGGCAGTATCCTTTTCACAGGTCTTATTTATGTGCAAAACCTGGATGCAGGCCCTGTCGATAATTCCGTGATTGTTTGTGACGATATTACCGACCCGGTAACACTGGACCCGCATTATTCGTTTGATAACAAGACAGACAACATTCTGAACCAGCTATACGAAGGGCTGGTTGAACTGAACGAGGATGGGCGATTAAAAGCATGCCTGGCCCAATCCTGGTATTGGGAAGGGAACGCTATTATTTTTAATCTAATGCCGGGAGTAAAATTCCATAACGGCGAACCTTTTGACGCTGAAGCTGTGGCTTTCAGTTTAAACAGGTTAATGAGCATCTCATCCTCTCCGGCAGGCATGCAACTCGGGGAACTGGGCAACATTAAAGTAATCGGTCCTTATAAAGTTGCCATCGAAGTGAAAAAATTCAAAGGCAGATTTCTCAATAGCCTGGCTGCGTTTGCAAAAATGGTCCCTCCCAAATATTTTGCGGCGCATGATGACGTATATCTTCGGGAGCATCCGGTAGGCACCGGCCCCTTCATATTTCATAGATGGGATAAAGGGGAAAAGGTAATACTAATGGCAAACAAAAACTATTGGGTCAAAGGGACCCCAAAAGTAGAAAGTGTGGTTTTTCATTTCGTGCCTTATGAGAAACAAATTGATCTTTTGATAAAAGGCCAGCTTGACCTATTGTCGGAACTTCCGGGCACACAAACAGCCAGAATTGCCGGATATTCATCGCTAAAAGTGGTTAAAATCAAAAATTTTCTGACCCCGGTTTTCTGGTTCGTGAACTTTCGCGGCCCACTCGCAAAAGTCGAGGTCAGACAAGCTTTTAATTATGCTATAAACAAAGACCAGTTGATTCGTTATGCCGTGCTTGGAAATGGAATTGCTGTAGCTTCTTTGAGCATGTCTGGAGAAATCGGCCATGCCGATCTCCTGAATCATTATTCCTTTGATCTCAATAAAGCCAGAATGTTTTTAGCACATGCGGATTGGCCGAAGGACTTTGTAGTTAGGATTTTGACTTCTCAACAGGCTGAACGAGAGGCAAAAATAATATCTGAAAATCTTAAGCAGGCAGGCGTCAAAACACAAATAACTGTAATGGGCCTTGCTGAGATGACCGACAGCATTATCAAAAAAAGAAAATTGCAAGAGTTTGATATTTATGCTAATTTAGCCCCAGACCCGATAGGACATTCCACGTTTTTAGCCGGAGTATGCTTTTATAGCAAATCCCCGCTGGCAGGATTACAAAGCCGGGAGTTTGATTCATTATACGAAGACATACTTGAAACCAGGGAAATAGCCGAACAAACTGAAAAAGGGAAAAAACTTGATACTTTAATTCATGAGCAGGCATGGGCTTTGTTTACTTATCAGCGTATAAAAACGTATGGGATGAGTTTGGGGTTGATATTTAAGCCGCGCATAACAGGAATGCTGGATTTCAATGAGGTATCCTGGAGGAAACATTAATGAAAACCATTACAACCCGCTCAATCAGGGCATATGATAATTCGCGAGCGGCCAACTACCGAATGATGATGAAAACAGCGGGCTATGGATCATATAGACACCTCTTGGACGCTATTAGTTATGGATTACATGTTAACTTATTGCCGGAGAATGCCATTATTATAGACCTGGGTTGCGGGACAGGCAATCTTTCCAGGAATATTCTTCGCGAATTCCCGCGAGCCAGGATAATAGGCGTTGACGGCTCCGAAAGCATGTTAAAGATTGCCTGTTCAAGATTTTCAAAAACCGGGAACATCAGTTTTTTGCGCAGAAATTTCGGCAAAGCCGACTGGATTGACAATCTGCCTGCCGCCAATGCTGTTATTTCATCAGGAGCAATCCATCATCTTAATGATCGACAGAAGCGCAGTCTCTATGGCCAGATTTATTCACTTCTTAGCCATGGCGGACTGTTTATAAACGGAGACATTATTAAGGGCGGAAATCCAGAAATACAAAAAATGTATGAAGATTTTTGGCTTAATATGATAATTAAAGGTATGGAGAAATACACAGGAATAACGGTTGCTAGGAACAAAATACGGGCACAACATCTTGAAATTCAAAAAAACGAAGGGGATCGCCCCGGCACTCTTGATAGACAATTGGCATGGTTGCGCGAAAGTGGTTTTAAAACAGTCGAGTGCTATTGGAAATTATTCGGATTCGCCGTTTTTGGCGGAGTTAAGGAAAAATAGCAAGAGCTGTTGTCCGTTTGAGGTGGGCACGTTTATTTGCGTTAAAGTCAATACCGGATGAAATTTTATGATATTACAGGAGGCCTATATGCAGGACCAGGACCGGGAATTTTCAACGTTTGAAGTGGGAAAAATCTGCAATGTCGCCCACACAACGGTGATAAGCTGGATAGACCGCAAAGAGCTTCCCGCCCATGTCACGCCGGGAGGCCACCGACGGGTGTATCAAAACGATTTTATTCTTTTTCTGGAAAAATATCATATGCGCATCCCGCCGGAGCTTCTTGAGGCGAAAAAAAAGCCCGTTATTCTTATAGTGGACGACGACGAAGAAATTCTGCACATGCTTTCCAAGGCTTTTAAAGAGCACGCGCCCGAATTCACGGTATGCACAACCCAGAACGGCATGAAAGCGCTTATGATTGTGGGCCATGAGTCCCCGAAAGTGATAATACTTGACGTTGTCATGCCGAATATGGACGGGCTGGAGGTCTGCAAAATCTTAAAAGATAAAGCTTCGTCCAAAAACATAAAAGTGCTGGTGATAACCGGCAAAAGACTTACCGAACGCCAGCGGAAGTATTTTCTGGAAAATGTGGACGGCATTTTTCACAAACCTTTTTCCGCCGTAAAACTGGTGGAAAGAGCGGTTCAGGCGGCTAAAGAATAACTTATGCAAAAAAACTCCTTTACCTGGAAACTTATCCTTCCGGTGATAACAGCGTCCATCCTCGGCATACTTCTTTCCGGTTTTTTTGCCTACCACATAGCCCGGCGCGAGATCCTGAAGAGCGTAAACAGGGAAATAAACCTGACCGCCCAGGAAGTGGCGTCGCAATTGGCGGCATTTTTCACCCAGCGGGCAGCCGACCTGGAATCTTTTTCCGAGGTGCCGTTGATACAGGATTATTTCAATAACCGAGATTTCGGGCTTAAAGAGGAGGCCGGTTCGTATCTGGCCGGGTTTAAACAATTTTCTTCCGTTTTTATCAGCCGCACGGGCATTCATCTGGGCGCGGGGCTTTTGGACCGGAACGGAACGGAGCTGTGCAGCGTGAAAAAAGGCGGTTCCATCCCGTGCGGTTCGTTCGGGCGGCATTTTTTCGCGCAAACCCGGGCGGCGGGGCCTTCTGGCCGCTATATTTCCAACGTTATAAACGCCGCCGGCAGGCCGCCGTTTATGATCTATTCCAAGCCGGTTTATAATCCGGCGGGGGAATTCAAGGGCGTAGTCTATCTGGAGGCCGACTTAACTTCCATAGCCAATAAACTCCATAAGCTTAATGTGGGCGCCTCCGGTTTTTCTTTTTTGACCGATAAGGATAATAACGTGGTTTTGGGGTCGCGGCGGCAAACAAGCAGTTCAACGCTTGCGACCGGCAGGAATATCGCCGGCACGGACCTTTCCATAACAGTGATAGCGGAATCATCCGATTTTTTAAAACCGCTCGCGCAGATACGGGCGGCGACTTT
Organism: Elusimicrobiota bacterium; assembly: GCA_003450815.1. GTDB lineage: Bacteria > Elusimicrobiota > Elusimicrobia > Elusimicrobiales > UBA9959 > UBA9634. The sequence continues at coordinate 27,564 of DMES01000031.1, forward strand.
CGGTTTTGTTATTTTTTTCGGGTTTAGCGTCGGGCTTTTCATTTACAGAAAGATAAAGCGTTCCCTTTTTCCTATCAAGGCGCTGATAACAGCCGCAGGCCATTATTCGAAAGGCGAACTGGACTACACGGCGGAAGTCGGGACCTCCGCGGAATTCGCGGTGCTTGCGAAAGCCTTTAATGAAATGGCCATATCGATCAAACAACGTTCCGAAGAATTACAGGACCGCATACGGGAGTTGTGTTCGCTGCAGAAAATGGGCGGATCCATTCTAAAGAAGCTTAACACGGAAGAAATCTGCCGCATCTGCCTGGAAGCCTCGGTTACCGGTCTGGGATTTGAAAGAGGCCTTCTCTATTGGATAGATCCCATCGCCAAAACCCTGAGCGGCAGGTGTTCTTACGGGATGTCCAAATCGGGGTTTACCGAGGAGAATTTCCGTAAACGAACTATTCCGCTTGATTCGGGCGATATACTGGCGCATGTCGCCCGGACGGCTAAACCAGAAAATGTGGGCGCCCCGGAGAAAGAGCCAAAATGCAACACCGGCTTTCTTAAGGACACCGACAGCAGGGCCTTTTGTCTGGTCCCTATTCTGGGGAGCGAAAAGGTATACGGCATAGTGGCGGTGGACAACTGGTATTCAGGCAAACCCATAACCGCCGAGCATATGGAAAATTTGTCCATTTTCTGCAACACGACCGGCCTGGCCCTTCAAAACGCGGAACTGATCGGTAATATCATAGAATCACAATCGCGCTACAGGACCACAATAAACGGCACGGCCGACGGCATCGCGGGCCTTGACGACGATTTTCGCGTCACAATATGGAACAGAAGCGCGGAGCGGATATTCGGAGTTAAGTCAAAGGATATACTGGGGACCTCAATCTTCCCTCTTTTTCCTCCAGAAGAAACAAAGCTCCTGCGCGCCGAGCTCGCGCGCGCGGGTTACGTCAAAAATTTTACCGTCAGGGGCAGATATAACAAGACCGGAGCGGAAACAAATCTCAGCGTAACCTGGACGCCCATTGAGCGGGAGGTACAGGGCAGGGAATGGAGCGTTGTAATACGCGATCTGACCGACCAGACAAAGCTTCAGGACCAGCTTATAAGGACCGAAAAGCTTTCGGTGGTGGGACAGCTTATATCGGGTATCGCGCATGAACTCAATAATCCGCTCACAGCGGTGGTGGGATATGCGGAGCTTCTCGGCAGGTCCGTAAAGCCGCCCGAGACTCTCAAAGACGACCTTGCTTATATTATGAAAAACGCCAAGCGCTGCCATGGAATAGTAAACAGCCTGCTCAATTTTGCGCGCCAGAGCCAGACCCGCAAAACGGTTTGCCTTATAAATGAGGTTATAGAAGACACCCTGGATCTTATGCGCTATAAGCTTGAAAAGACCGAAAACATAACGCTTGTATGCAGGCTGGACAGGAATTTGCCCCCTGTAGAGATGGACCCGCAGCAGATGAGCCAGGTTTTCGTGAACCTTCTTGGGAACGCCTGCGACGCCGTATCCGCAAACACAGGACCCAGGGAAATAACCATAACCTCTTCCCTCAAAAACGGCAAAGTCCGGACAGAAGTCCATGATACCGGCGGCGGAATTTCCCGCCGGAATATGGATATGCTGTTCCAGCCTTTTTTCACCACCAAATCCGCGGGGAAAGGCACGGGGCTGGGACTTGTTATCTGCAAACGGATAATTGAAGAGCACGGCGGAACATTGTCGCTCCTGTTTTCCGGGCCAGGCATAGGAACGGCGTTTTGCGTGGAACTCCAGCCAGCCGAAAAAACAAGCGAACAGGAATGCGTTCCTGAAATTGCGCGGATATCCGGAAAGAGGGTTCTGATAATAGACGACGAGGAAGACATACTTCCGATTATGTACAGGCTGATTAAGGGGGAAGGCAATTTCGCGGAAACAGCCGTCGGCGCACGCGAAGGGTTAAAAAAGCTGCTGGCCGGAGATTATGACCTTGTCGTATCCGACATAGAAATGGGAGCCTTAAAAGGCAAGGATATCTACGAAGCGGCCGTAAAGCTCCCCTTTCCGCCTAATATGCTTTTTATTACCGGAGATGTCCTGAACCCTTCACTGGTGGAATGGATAGAGTCCAACAAATTAGCCTGTATAGCGAAGCCTTTTAGCCTGGACGAATTCTGCGGAGCGGTAAGGAAACTCCTGTCGGTTCCCCGCGTCAAAAAATGAGTGATTACTCAGTAATCCGTGTAATCATTCTTCCATTATTTCCCTGACCATCGCCCTTGTGAGCTTCAGGCTTGCGATAAAATCTTTACCGTTTTGTCCAAGCGCACTGGACAGAACGGCGAGCCGCGCCACGGGTCCGGAGGCGGCCGCGGCTTCCGGACCGAAAGTAAATTTTTCGTGAAAAAACTTGAGCGCATCCAGCTCTTTTAACAGGTTAAAGGCCGGAAGAGGCTCTTTTTCCGAAAGCAGTTTCAGAAGTTCGTTGCGCAGCCGTTCGCGCGAGAGCTGGGCCGGCAAACCGCCGCCTAAGGCCTCAAGTGCAAGCCTGTGAGTGTCCGCTCCAAGCTTCCAGCCAAAGCGCCCGACGAAACGCGCCGCCCGGTAAATGCGGGTAGGATCATCTAAAAAGCTCCGCTTATGCAAAATACGCAACACCCCCAGCTTTATATCATTTGCGCCGCCATACGGGTCAAGAACCTCCCCGAACGACGCCGGCAAAAGTGAGACCGCCAGCGCGTTGCAGGCGAAATCGCGCCGTATCAGGTCTTCGGAGGCCGAGGCCGCTGGCGACACCACCGGCAGGGCCGCCGGCTTTGAGTAGGATTCTTTTCTGAAAACAGCGAAATCAAGCCGTCTGCCGTCGGCCAAAAAAAGGCGGGTGGTTAAAAACCTTTTAAAGTTAGTGAAGCTGCCGCCGAATTTCCGCGTAACCCCGTCTACCAGAGCCATAGGCTCCGCCCCGCAAAGAAAATCTATATCCGCGCTTTTAAAGCCCAGCAGCCAGTCACGCGCGCAGCCACCCACGGCATAAAGTTCAAAACCAAGACGCCGGGCCGACTCGCCTGTTTCACGCAGGAGATTTAAATCGTTTAACGGTTCTATTTTCATTAAAAATTTTTGCCGCAAAAATTTTTACGGGGGATCATTTCTCCGGACCGGAAAATTGCGGCAATTTTCGGGTAATAAAAGGTATTTCCTCGCCGCTGAGAGCTTCCAGCTCATTAAGGAGGTTTTTCAGGCGCGGAAGGGCGTCGTTTACGGACAGCAGTTTTTTTACGGCTGACAGCGCCCCGTTCCTGAGGGGGGCCTTGCCTGAGTATGGCAGGCAAAAAGGCAAGTCCCTGCGCCTCGCTTCACCGGCTTTAACCCGGGCCGTTTTAAACTTATTATCCACGGCAAGGAAGGAAAGAACTTCGCTTTCTTCTTCCATGTCGCGATCGCGGGCAAGCTTGGCGGACAGCTCTCCCACTCCAAAAAAATATTCCGGCTTAACACCCTCCAAAATACCGCCAAGGCCTGCGGAGCCAAGCGCAGCGTAGTCTTCCTTCATTTTAGCCAGCCATTTTTCCTTTTCCGGCAGATAGTTTTCCGGCATAACAAACACCAGCAGTTCAAGGCGGGGATCAAGATATAAAAACGGCTCTTCGTGGGAAAATACGGCGGAACATTTCGGACACGCCAGCAAATCAAATTCTCCGCTTATTATGAGGTCTTTTAAGTACGCGTCGGAATCCCCACGGACCACGGTCCAGAAATCCGCGTCAAAACAGTCACCGCAATGCGGACACTCAATGTTAATTATACCTTTGGTGGACATAAGTAAATCTAGACCTGACGCATAGCAATTTAGATGTTTAGCAGTTTAGGCAAATTATGTCTTTAGCTTTCTATCTATGCCTCTACACATCTTTGCATCTAAACTGCTGCCCTTGCCTCTTACAGTATTCCCACTTCCCTGTTAAATTCTTCTATCAATCTGTCGTACTCTCCCACCCTGGCGAAAGTCTCATCCCAGAAAGCGGGGTCCCACAGGCGGCGCAACTCCTCAGAGCTGCGGCCCTGCTGTTCCACCCAGGTGAAATACTTCAGGTTATGCACGGCCTTGCGGTCGGTATAGGTCAATTCCTTCATGTAATCGGTGGTCGCGCCAAGCAGACGGCGTTCAAAGTCCACAAGGGCATTCTCGCGGGTGTACTTGCCGTGCTCCGCCTCCAGTTCTTTCAGCCGGGAGCCATAAAGCTCCATGGAATCCGTAAAAACGGTAAACACCACATCGTCCTGGCCTAGTTCATAATATTTGGCGGTCTTTATGGCGCTGAGCATATTGGAAACGCCCGAAATACCCAGCAGGTTAAGTTTTTTCAGCGCCTCTTTTTTTACGCCGTACTGCGCCAGCACTTTTTTACCCTCGGGATCGTTGAAAAGCCGGACTATGCGCATGCAGGCTTCGTCGTCTATGGCTGTTACCATATCGGTATTACGCACATTATGCACCCAGGGAATATGCTTGTCGCCTATACCCTCTATGCGGTGTTCGCCAAAGCCGTTCTGAAGTATGGTGGGGCACTGCAGGGCTTCAGAGGCGGTGATGGTCATGCCCGGGAATTTCTTCTTTAGGTAGTCGCCAGCGCCTATGGTACCGGCGGATCCCGTGGCGGAGGTGAAGGCGGCCAGACGGCTCTTTGGGCCTTTTATGGCGTTGAACGCCTCCTCAATGGCGGAGCCGGTTACATGGTAATGCCAGGTGGGATTGCCGAATTCCTCGAACTGGTTGAAAACAACGCAATCCTTGCGGGTTTTTTTGATCTCCCAGCACTTGTCATAAATTTCCTTTACATTGGACTCGGTGCCGGGGGTGGCGATGACCTCCGCGCCTATGGATTTAAGCCAGGTGAAGCGCTCTTTGGACATACCTTCGGGAAGTATGGCCACGGCGGTGGTGCCTAGCAGCGCGGAGTCAAAAGCGCCGCCGCGGCAATAGTTGCCTGTTGAGGGCCAGACGGCTTTCTGATCTACCGCGTCAAATTCGCCGGTGACCAGGCGGGGAGCGAGACAGCCGAAAGCCGCGCCTACTTTGTGGGCGCCGGTGGGGAAGTATTTGCCGACAAGGCCGATAACGCGGGCTTTTATGCCGGTTATTTCTTTGGGTATTTCCAGGAAGTTTACTCCGCCGAAGAGTCCGGTTTTCGTGTCATTATGCCAATTTATGCGAAACAGGTTGACGGGATCTATGTCCCAGAGCCCCACGGGTTGAAGCGCTTTTTTTGTTTTGTCCGGGATGCGGGCGGGGTCTTTCATCTGGGCGAAAGTGGGTATGACGATCCTGCGCTTTCCGCAGAGCGCCGCGTTCTTCCTGAACACCGCGGAATTGACCTTGAGTTTAGCCATTAAAATCCTCCGTATAGACTTCGTAAAAATCTTAATTTTATTATACTAATTTGTATAATTTAGTGCTCAACACATGGGGCGTTTATGGCTAAACAAAAAAACGAAGGCGACAAAAAATATTTCAGGATTCTCAATATAATAAGCCGGCTCAACGCCGGACCGGTGAAAATCAGCGATCTTGCCGCGGAATTTAATATTTCCGTCCGTTCCGTGCAGCGCGACCTGGAAAGGATAAACATGACCGGTTTTGCCCTGGACACATGCCAGAAAGGCGTTTACCAGTTTGCGCCGGGGATATCGCTTAGAGACCTTAAACTTTCGAATGAACAGCTTTCCGTACTGGTACTTATGCACGACCTGGCCGCGCAGATGGGCGGCGCGCTGAAAACCGCCTTTGACAATATTTTCGCAAGGCTCACTAACTCAAGCGCTGTTGATTCCCCTTTTCACGCTATCCTCCAGCGCGCCAGGCAGACCCTAAACCCTAAAATCCAGAAAGATCTGGAATTTGCCATTGAAACTGGAAAAACAATTAAGATCACCTATGAATCCCTGGGGAAAAAAAGCGAACGGGAGCTTTGTCCCCTTAAGCTTATTTTCAGCGACGGTTTTTTTTACCTTCTGGCCGCGAAAACCGACTCCCCAAAAAAGACCGACTTTCTGAAATACCGCGCCGATAAAATAACAAAACTGGCCGTGCTGGGAACCGAATTCACCCCGCCGTCCAAAAAAGTCATGGATCAACTGCTTGACGGAGCAACCTCCATATGGGGAGTTACAGCTTCGCGCGGTTTACGGGTACGGCTTCGCCTTGAGGGCCCAGCGGCTGATTTTTTTAAAAGCAAGGAGGTGTTTCCGCGCCAGAAAATAATAAAGGAAACCTCCAAATACCTGATACTTGAAAGTTCGGCGGCTCATCCCATGGAGATACTCCCGCATGTGCTGCAATGGCTGCCGGATATTTCCGTGCTTGAGCCGGCCATATTAAAAACCGAGATAAAAAACCGCATTGCGGCTTATCTCCGCAACACACATTAGAACTGACTATAACTATGCGGAACCTTGTTTTATCACTTTTATTTTTTTCCTTAGTGGTCTCACGCGCCTCGGGGCAGGAATGGTATCACACCGGCGACAAAGCGGCGGAGATGGTCCTTTCTCCTTTGGCCCCCTCCGGCATACTGGACGGCTGTCCGAAATTCAGAAACCTGCGCGATGCCCAGAGCTACCCGGACTTTGACACGCGGCTGAAAGAGGTGGAAGAAGTTCCACCCGAGGTCCTGCCCCTCCCAACCGACGATCTGGACCGCGCGGGCCTGGTTGAAGTGCTTAACACTAACCTTGATTACTGGAATTCAAAACCCGTGGATTTTAAAATCCTGATTGGCAAGGACTACTACACCGCCTCCCTGATGCGCCTTACCGTAAAGAAACTGCTGGAGATTTTTTCCTCCGGCGTTTCAGGCGAGGAACTGCGAAAAACCATTAACGCTCAGTTCCGTATCTACCGCGCTGCCGCCGACAACGGTTCGAAGGAGGTAGTAATAACCGGCTACTACGAGGCGGAAATAGCCGTCTCGCGAAAGCGCACAGACCTGGAGAAATACGCCATTTACCTGAAGCCGGCCGACCTGATAAAAACCACCCCGGACATGGGCGTAGATTATGATTACGGCCGCCTGGACGAAAACGGCAAAATAATTAAACATTATTCAAGGCAGGAAATACATGAGGGAAGACTTGACGGTAAAAAACTTGAAATAGTGTGGTCCGCCCACCCGTCGCAGATAATGCTGGCCCAGATACAGGGCTCGGCGGTTCTTCGTTTCAGCGACGGTGCCACTGGCCTGTCGCGGGCCTCTGGCGCTGTCCGCGGCCGAGATTTTTTGCGGGCGGGCTTTAACGGCGCCAACGGCTGGCCGTTCAGGAGCGTGCAGAGAATATTGATGGATTGCGGTGAAATTCCCTCGATGTCATTTAAAGATTTTATCAGTTACCTCTCAAGCCAGCCGGTTGACAGAGAAGAGCGGTTGGTTGATTTAAACCCGCGCTTCATATTCTTCGGGGTAATGCCGAAAGACAGCCTGCCCTGCGGAGCCCTCGGCAGAACGCTTACCGCCGGCCGCTCGGTGGCTATAGATCCGAAGTATATCCCGCTTGGGCTGTTTGGCCTGTTAAAATCAAAGAGACCGGTGGCCTCGCCGGACGGAGGACTTTCAGGGTTTAAAGATTTTACCCGCTTTATAGCCACGCATGACACCGGTTCGGCCATACGCGGCCCCGGGCGGTTGGACCTGTTCTGGGGTTCGGGCCCGGTGGCTGAAACAGAAGCCGGTTCCATGAAAGCCCCCGGAGAGCTTTACTTGTTTGCCCTAAAATAATCCCGCAATTTGTTTTCCCTACCCACGCCTCCGACTTGTGACCTGCATCTTGTGACTTGTGACAGGCGGCCTTGCCGCCTCTTGACATGTCAAGCCCATCCCCCTTGACAAATCACAAAAACCTGCTATACTATTTTATAGGAGCGGAACACCTTATAAAACGGTCGTTTTCCGCTCCTTTTCTTTTGGGGCCGCTGAAGCATCAGCGGCCCCATGATTACACAGATTTAAAAAAACGATTACAGCGATTACCAACAAGGATTTTATCTGTGTAATCGCAGTTGATAATCCGTGTAATCATCGGGCTGATATTCATCAGCCCGATTTTATATTTTTTTGGAAATCTCGTAGAAAACCACCGCCGCCGCAGCGGAAGCGTTCAGGCTTTCCACCCCGCCTTTCTGCTTTATAGAGACCACCTCGTCGCAGTGCTCGCGGGTCTTCAGATGCAGGCCGGAGCCTTCCGAGCCTATCACGATCAGGGCCGGCAGGGCGAAATCCGTCTTCTCAAGGCTGGCGCCTTCACTGTCGGCGCCGTAAACCCAAAAACCTTTTTCCTTCAGCGCCAGGATAGTCTGGTTCAAATTAACGCACTCAACGATGTTAACTTTTTCAAGCGCGCCCGAAGCCGCCTTTTGCACGGTGGGAGTCACACCCACGCTGCGCCGCTCAGGAATGATTATCGCCGAAACCCCGAAGCAGGCTGCGCTCCTGATTATGGCTCCCAGGTTCATTGGGTCGGTAATGCCGTCAAGCGCGGCCCAGACAGTTTTTTTAAGATTGGTTTCAAGCGCCAGCGCCTCGGTAATATCCAGTGTCTTCACCGGCTCGGTTTCAAGTATTACGCCCTGATGGTTGCCGCCCTTGGCAAGCTTCTCAAGCGTGGCCGGTTCCGAGAACTCCACCGCCGCGCCGCGGGCCCGAACCAGCGTCACCAGTTCGTGCACCTTTTTATCCTGCTCGCCGCGCGAAATCAGCAGCCTGTAAATTTTTCTTTTCCCCGCCCTGACTATTTCAAGCGCGGTGTTGAGCCCGAATATTAATTCGTGTGCAAATCCTGAAGTCATAGTGTTTCCTTTTTAAACGCCGCGGAATTTACAAACCTATGGCAGTGACACTGGCCTGTATGGCGCTATCCGCGACTGTGCCGTATCAGGGGCTACGCCTCTCAAACGGCCACTCTGGCGGTCCGGTAAATTTATCACTGCGAACCCGGAAATTGCGGCAATTTCCGGGTTAACCTTGAATTACCGAAAGATGTTCCCACCTGTATTGCCGCAAGCACCTCCTGCGAATCGGGTTTTATGCGCCTAAGCGCCCCCACAGCATCGGAAAGCGTAACGCTTGTACAGGCGAAATTCTTGAACGACACCATGCGACCAAACCGCCTTTTTTCAATAAGCTCCACGGCATGAGCGCCAAAGCCTGTGGAAAGCCACCTGTCGAAAGGAGTAGGTTCCCCTCCGCGCTGAAGATGCCCCAACACCACCACGCGGCATTCCACATTTATTCTTTTCTCAATTATTTCGGCTATTTTGTACGATACCCCGCCAAGTCTTAACAGGTCGTGGGAGCCATTCACAACCTTGCTGACGGTTATTTCGCCTTTTTCCGGCTTGGCCCCTTCGGCTACAACTATGATACTGAAATTTTTGCCTCTGGAGCGCCTCTCGCGCACCGCCGCCACTATATCTTCTGCCCTATACGGGATTTCCGGTATAAGGATTATGTCCCCGCCGCCAGCGATACCAGCCCGAAGCGCTATCCAACCGGCATAGCGACCCATGGTTTCCAGGATCATCACTCTGTGATGTGATTCCGCCGTGGTGTGCAGTTTATCAACGGCCTCAGTAGCGACTTTTAAGGCCGAATCAAACCCGAAAGTAACATCTGTCGCCGAGAGGTCATTATCAATGGTTTTGGGCACACCTACCACGGCAACACCTCTATCATACAGCTTCTTTGCCATATTCAGCGTACCATCGCCGCCTATGGCTACCAGCGCGTCAACGCCAAGTTTTTTAAGATTTGAAACCGCCAGTGAGGACAGGTCTTTGGGCTTATCCGGGCTCCCCAACGGCGCTATGGTATAAGCGAAAGGGTTCGCCGTATTTGAAGTGCCAAGAATGGTCCCTCCCCGTATAATTATGCCGGAGACATCCCTGTCTTCAAGCTTGACATGTCTGTCTTCAACCAGCCCCCTGAAACCGTCTTTATAACCTATCACTTCCCAGCCTTTTTTAAGGGCGGATTTGGTAACGCCCCTGACCACGGCGTTTAAGCCCGGGCAATCGCCTCCGCCGGTAAGAATAGCTATTTTCATAAATTAATTCTCTCTTTACGCTGGTAGGCTGGTATGCTTGTACGCCAATAAGAAACACCTTGTAAAGCCTACTCGCCTACCCGCTTACCAGCCTACAAACTTCTTAAAACGGCGACGGATATACCGGATCTTTTTCCCTTGAAATTATATAGAGAAAAACCGCAAGTATATGTGCCGGATGGGCGAGCCGGGCAAAAGCAAAATCCAGGTGTATCTGGAATCTGTCGGAGGAAAAGGGATCTAAAAACACATATCCGGCCCGCTCTTCCTGCGCAAAAATACCGTAACGGGTACGCAGAGTTCCGCCCAAATGCCCAAAAATCTTTCTCATAAAACGGATTCTAGGGCAATCGTCCCTTATGGAAAAAATTACCGTTTTATTGCTGTCCACATATTCCCACATCCTGCCCGTTACTCCATGTTTAGCCACCAGACGGGCGACTTCTTTTCCCTCCTTGTCGCGAATAAGGCCGTATGAGGCCCCTTTATCAACTTGCAGCACCAGGTTAGACTGCGCGTCAAAAAGCCGCAGGATCTTTTTCCCACCTATGTACTTACCGATCCCTATAACCAGAAAGACCAGGAAAAATGCCTCCGGAAAAGACGCAAAAAAACGCCCTCCCGGCAGAGCAAGCAGGAAGTTTGTTACCAATCCGTCATAGCCGCTGAAAGCAAGCAGCCTCCAGATAAAATTAAACAGCAGCGCCCCATAAACAGCCGCCGCGAAATAAATTTCATATTCACATGGAAACCATGCCTGCATCTGCTGCTTTTGCCGGTTTGTTATGTTGTAGGACACATCCTTCAATGTCGCCGCGCGCGAAATAAGAAAAGGGAAAAAGAAATCCGGCGGGACATCCTTAGGCGGCAGCGGCAGTTTCGGGTTTTTGTAAGCGTAAGCCTTGACGCGCGCGATAAAAGAGCCGGCCAGCCACAACAGGATAATCGCGCCCCAAACCGGCATACTCAGCGGTTTTCTATCCAGATACGGCGCCGCCACGCCGCCCCCCCTTTTGGCCGCTAACGCTGAAAGAAAAACGCCTGCTTTTGCGGCCAGCGCAGGTTTCTCCCGGGAAACCGCAGGCTTCCTTATGAAGGTTGAGACAACTTCTTTCTCCGCCTCTGTTGCGCGCACAACGGGCTCCATGGGAACAGGTTGCACGTCCTCCATAAAAATTTGCTCCCCGGCTTCTTCTTCGGCGGGCTTTTTACTTTTAACCATCCTTGTTTTTTTGGGCTTGGGCAGAGAGATCTTTTCACCGGGTTTTCTAAGCGTCGCAACAATCGCCCTGAACCCACCCTCGTCAAGACCGCTGGCGGAAATGGCGTAGGACGCGCCATTGTAGGTGAAAAACGCCACATAGCAATGGTCGCCCATGGACTCGTAGGAGATATAGTAGGCGGAAGAAACCCCATGCAGACTGAGAGGCCTTATATCGCCGGCAAGAGCTGTGCCTTTGCTCCGTATGGAGGCGACTTGCTCTTTAAGGCGGGCCTGCAGGTAATAGTCGCTGAGTTCAGAATCCAGCTTTGCGAATTCAAAAAAACTTTTGCCTGTTTCAAGCCTTAGCGTTACGCTGGGGTCCTTGCTTTGACCTTCCTCCCACCCCGACGGAAAATCAACCGAAAAGAGAGCTTCGGCGTCTTTAAACTCCCCACATAACGCCTTGGAGAATAAAGACATAAACACAGCGGCGCAGACAAAAGCGAGCTTTTTCATGGTATTATTTTAATCTAATATTATATCAATTTGAAAATAATTATAATTTTCAATGGCCCACTCATACCAAGACTAAAGAATTGCCAAGGTGGAGTTGCCGCAGTGGCGCTGGAAAATTTAAAAACTTTTTATGGCAATAGAAATCCAGCAAGTATCCTGTTTTTTGTTTTAGCGTGGGTGCTGCTTTTAATGGGGCTTGCTGAACACCAGGTGTCCGGTCCAATCGATGGCAATCGTGCAATAATGATCCAGCAAACGGTAATCTTCCGGGCACCTCCTGCGCGGAGGCGTGTAAATCACCAACTTCCTTAGCCCAACTTCCGCAGTTGGGCTAGACCGGTTGCTGGCTTTTGTCCCTTACAGGCAATGGGTGTTTGTGGTCCCGAAACGGCTGAGCTATTTCATAAACCAGACTCCGGCGCTGGACCCTGCTGATGCCGCCTAAGAAGAATTTGATCCGCTATTACGGCACCCTAGCCCCCAAGTCCCCGCTGTGCCCGGTGGTAGTGACGAAAGTGGAAAAAGAAGCGGCGTTGCGGGCCCGGCGGGGAAAGGTTTCTAAGCCACCGGGTAGGAGGCGGGTGATTAGTTCACCCGCTGATGGCAATTATTCCCTGTACGAGGACTATCCTACTCGCACCGGAATTCTACCTGTATCTCATGCATTGCATCGTCCGTCATAGAGTCGGCCGCGAGGGTCGCGTTGCCCGGGACGCCGGCTAACATCGCGGCGGTGCCGACCTTTTTAAGCAGCTTGTCGCCCTTCTCCGAGGTCAAACCCTCGTATTTGTCCTTGGTGCTTAATACAATAGCTGTTTTTGCTTTCTTTTCACAAAACTTTTTTGCGCCGGTGGAAGCGTAGTTGACAGCATCATTCTTCTCTTCAGAAGACGCTACCGCGGCGTAGGCTCCATTCGGGCGCGCCTCTATCCTGTACTTATCGTCATCGGAAAAGAAACCCTTCGTGCTCGCGCAACCTGAAAGCCCGGCTAAACAAACTGTGATTAATATATATATTTTCATATTACCTCTATAACGGTGTTCATCCTGGTTTTGCCGGCGCGCACTTTCGTACCCAGGGTATTATCCGCCGCCCCGCCAGTCTCTACCGCAGTATCGTCTCCGGCGGCAACCAAAGTTATTGCTGAGGCATGAAGGGGAAACCCTTTAGCAACAAGCACAGTTTCACAGGACAACATGAGCAAGCCCACCCATACAAAAGAACAAAACACCTTTATCATACTTGTAACCTCCGTTAAACATTAATTCCCAATTTTACCATTTACTATGCTTCCCATCAGGTTAACACACGCGCTAATATCATCTTTCCAAGCCGAAGCGTATGCTGACGGAAATACGATGGGTAACCCCAAAATCCCCGAAAGGGGAATAGGCATAATCCAGCTGGTTCCCGCCCGTATCACGTATTCCAAAACCGCCTGTAAAACCGGTCCCGGCCCGCCGGTCACGTGAAGACTGTCCTCCCACCCTTAAAAAACACTTATCCCCGGAAATGGTAAATATGTTTTCAATCCCCAGCTCCGCCCCTAGTCTTATTTCAGCGGAACTATCCCTGACCTTTACCGCGTCAAGACCTATGAGCACATAGCCTTTTTCACCCGGCAGCCGGTCGCTTTTAATGATATAGTTGGCGCCAACCCTCAAAGTCAGCGGCAGAGGGAACTTCTCCCGCGCTATCTTCATGCCTGTACCGATATTCTGGACCGAAAGCCCCATCCTCAGGTCGTGTATTTTGTCAATAATGCCGAGGTCAAAAGCACCGGCCTGGCCGGCGCGCCCTGCGGCACTCTGGGAGAGGCCTTTAACAGCAACCCCGGCGTAAAAATCTTCCAGTATCGCACCCCCGACTCCAAGGGCCGCGACCCCATTGCTTTCCCGTACGCTGCCTCCGCTCAGATTTCCCGCATTGTCGCGCGCGTCCGATTTTTCCGTAAAAAGATAGTTAAGGCTGAGGCCCATATTCCAGTCTTCGCTAACCGAAGTAACGTAATTTAAAGTCTCGGTCCTGATGCCGCCTATCCACTCGTTGTGCATCAGCATAAGCTCATTGCGGCCTATCTGCCCAAGCCCGCCCGGGTTATACTGCAGGATGTTCGCGTCATCCGCTATGGAGCAGAACATCCCCCCCAGCGCGGCGGGCCGTGCGCCGCTGTCCAACTTCAGCAACGGGACAGCAGAGGTGCCCGGGCCGGAAGCGTCGAGCGCCGGGCATGAAAGAATGCCGGCAAGCAGGACGGCAGCCAGGCAGGCGGCGCCGCGCAACTGTGTAAAAGGTCTCACCATAAGATGACCGCTCTCACAAGCCCTTTCCTGGATTTTGCGTCTTTGATCAGGAACAGGTAAGTGCCGCTGGCTACTTTCTGCCCGTTTTCATTGCGCCCGTCCCAAGTGCTCTTTTTGGTGGCTTGGTCCACCCCGTTTCCCTCGGTAAGCGTCCGGACCAGCTCGCCGGCGATATTGTAGATGTACACCTTGGCGGCTGTGAATGACACCGGGATCCCATCCAGCAAAAGTTTGTCTTTTTTCATGTCGCACGGATTAGGGTAAGCAATAACGCCTTTCGCGGAGGTAAAAGAACCGAACCAGGAGAACAGGCCGAATATAGTAAAGTGACGGGTCTTGCCTACTACCCTGTTTTCGGAAGGCAAAACTTCCGAATCCGGCAGCACCACCCATTGTGAAAACCGCTCATCAATGTAGAACATTCTTAAATCTGTATCCTTGACCGTTGTCCCATCCACTACACCGTTATTGTCGGAGTCAGGATACGGGATGGAAACGGAAATGTCCTTTAAGAAGCTTGAGACTTCAGCGTTGGCACCGGTCCTGGCCGTAAATTCCCTGTTTATATGGAGAGGCACCGCGCCTATTGCCCCAAGAACGGGCAGGGCATCAGCTTTTCCGGAACTGGAATTACCGGACACCGCTATTTTCACGTAGAGTTTACCGTTATAAGCGCCCAGGGGAATATCCGCGGAGCTGCCGTCATTGTTTCTTACTACCGCCGAAACGGCAGAGAAATCCACTCCCGTATCCAGACTAAAAGAGCCGCTGGAGGTTACGGTGGTATAAAGCGTTCCGCTCTGGCCCTGAATTGACACCTCCCAGGTAGCTGTTCCGGTAGAAAAACTGGTATCCACATAAATTGCCCCGTTCCAGCCACCGGCGCTCCAGGTCAGGGGCGTAATTGGGATAGACCTGCCGTTGGAAAGCCTGAGCGCCAAGGTCGGGGTTGCTGCCAACGGCTCCGGTAAAACCGTCTCAAGCTTCACCGCCAGCAGACCGGTACCCACCGGGGGAACCTTAGAGAGGCCTACTTTGATTTCGGGTTCGTTCACTATAAACTTGTACGGGGGCGTCATATCACTGTAATTCCCGGCCCTGTCCACCACACGCAGGAAAAACCAGTAAGACGACATATTATTGAGATTGCTGAAGGAACATGAAGTGGAAACAGTGGTTGAATACATCGGGTCAATAAAATTGTAAAAGGAGTTTAGGCTTACCGCACACCGGTATTCCTGTATTCCGGAAATCGCGTCCGAAGAATCTTCCCATTCAAAGCGGGGGCTACGGTTAGGATACGGGGTATTCTCTGGAATGGTCGCCGAGGAAAGTACCGGCGCGGACGGCGCTTGCGTGTCTGGGATCTGCCCACTGGAATTAGCCGCCGGGCCTTGCAATCCCACCACATTCTCTGCTTTTACCGTGAAGTAATATATCTGCCCGTCCGCCAGGCCCAGCCCGGCTCTGGTTACTGTAAGCGCGGCCCCGTTATCCGTCCACCCCGCCGCGTCAGTACCACCGGCCGTGGTGCCGATAGCGTACCAGTATTTGGCTACGCCGCTCTGGGCGTCGGCGGCGGCGGCCCAATTGGCCGAAAGCTGCGTCACGCTGGCCGTATACGCAATATCCGCGCTCATGCCGTCGTTTACTGCTCCGGGTGCGGAAGGCGCGGTAATATCCACTCTCTGCCCGTTGGAATTAGCCGCCGCGCCTTGCATGCCGACGCCATTTTCAGCTTTTACGGTAAAATAATATACCGGCCCTTCCGCAAGGGCGAGCCCGGTCCGGGTTACCGCAAGCGCGGCCCCGTTATCCGTCCACCCCGCCGCGTCAGTACCGCCGGCTGTGGTGCCTATGGCGTACCAGTATTTGGCTACGCCGCTTTGCGAGTCGGCGGCGGCGGCCCAGTTGGCCGAAAGCTGCGTCACGCTGGCCGTATACGCAATATCCGCGCCCGTGCCGTCGCTTACCGCGCTCGGGGCGGAAGGCGCGGTATTTTCCACTCTCTGCCCGTTGGAATTAGCCGCCGCGCCTTGCATGCCGATGCCATTTTCAGCTTTTACTGTAAAGTAATATACCGGCCCTTCCGTAAGAGCGAGCCCGGTCCGGGTTACCGCAAGCGCGGCCCCGTTATCCGTCCACCCCGCCACGTCAGTACCGCCGGCTGTGGTGCCTATGGCGTACCAGTATTTGGCTACGCCGCTTTCCCCGCCCGTAGCGGCGGTCCAATTGGCCGACAACTGCGTCCCACTAAACGTATATGTTATGTCCGCCCCAACGCCGTCGTTTACCACGCCTGGGGCGGTAGGCGCGGAAGTATCCACTTTCTGCCCGTTGGAATTAACCGCCGAACCCTGCAGACCCGCTCCATTTTGGGCTTTTATCGTGAAGTAATACGTCTGCCCGTCCGCCAGGCCGAGCCCGGTCCGGGTTACCGTAAGCGCGGCGCCATTATCCGTCCAGCCCGCCACATTAGTGCCGCCGGCCGTGGTGCCTATGGCATACAAGTATTTAGAAATGCCGCTTTGCCCGTCGGCAGCGGCGGCCCAGTTGGCTGAGAGCTGCGTAAGGCTCGATGTATATGTTATATCCGCGCCGGTACCGTCGTTTACCGCTCCGGTGACGGAGGGCGCGGTAGCATCCACCCGCTGCCCGTTGGAATTAACCGCCGAACTTTGCAGGCCCGCGCCGTTCTGGGCTTTTACAGTAAAGTAATACATCTGCCCATCCGCTAGGCCGAGCCCGGTCCGGGTTACCGTAAGCGCGGCTCCGTTATCAGTCCAGCCCGCCACATTAGTGCCGCCGGCCGTGGTGCCTATGGCGTAATAGTATTTAGAAATGCCGGAATCGGGGTCGGAAGCGGCCCCCCAGTTGGCCGACAGCTGCGTA
>DMES01000031.1:44713-44845 GCA_003450815.1 Elusimicrobiota bacterium
GGGACATTTGATGGCGGGGTAACGTCGGTGACCACAGTCTGCCCGTTTGAGTTTGCGGCCGCAGACTGCAGACCGGCACCATTTTGGGTTTTCACAGTAAAGAAATAAATTCAGAACTCCTGACATGGGCTA
>DMES01000001.1:0-8811 GCA_003450815.1 Elusimicrobiota bacterium
CCAGTTTTTCCCGACCACCGCAACCCGCTTCTTCCTCTTTCTCGTCGGTCCTGACCGGTGTGAACAGATTTATCACGAACAGGCAGCCATAAGAGAACAGGAACGCGTAAATGGCCGTGGCCGAGACGGCTATGACCTGTTTAAAGAAGAATGTCGCGTCACCATGCCACAGGCCGTTGGCGCCGGCAGCATTGACGGCGGTGGTCCCGAACACCCCTAACATGATCACTCCCAACACGCCGCCCACACCATGCACACCCCACACATCAAGAGCATCATCCCAGCCAAGCCTGTTTTTCATATTGACGGCTATATAACACACTATGCTGGACAAGATCCCGATAAATACGGCGGCCTTAGTGGTAACATATCCTGCGCCCGGAGTAATAGTGGCTAGGCCCGCTATTGAGCCTGTCAACAGACCGACGAACTTAGGCTTCTTTTCCAGCGACCAGGCGATGAACAGCCAGGTTATGGCTGCGAAAGAAGCGGCCACATCCGTGTTTACGAAAGCAAGGGCGGTAACCGGGTCAACCTTGAGTTCGCTGCCCGCGTTGAAGCCGTACCACCCGAACCAGAGCAGCCCCGTGCCCAGCGCCACCAGCGGAATGCTGTGCGCGCCGCTATCCATGACTTTGCGTTTGCCGACAAAGAAAACCGAGGCCAACGCGGCGAAGCCAGCGGTAGCGTGAACCACAATGCCGCCTGCGAAGTCCAGCACACCCCACTTGGCCATAAGGCCGCCGCCCCAAACCATGTGGCAGAGCGGGAAGTATACGAAGATCAGCCATAGGACCAGGAAGATTAGGTAGGCCTTAAAGTTAATGCGGTTAGTGAATGCTCCGGTGATGAGTGCCGGTGTTATTTGGGCGAACATCATCTGATATGCGAAGAACACCAGCAGCGGGATGCTACTGGACCCTGTAAAAGCGGTCATAGGGGTTATTCCGTGCATGAAAGCCATGTCCAGGTTCCCTATCACCGCGCCTTCGCCGCCGCTGAAGCATAGTGAGTAGCCGAAAGCGTACCACAGGATCGTCGTTACGCCCATTGAAACAAAACTCTGTATCATTATCGCCAGCACGTTCTTACGGCCCACAAGCCCGCCGTAGAAAAAGGCAAGTCCAGGTGTCATGAGCATGACGAGGCTGGTCGACACGAGCATGAACGCTGTATTTCCAGTATCGAACATATAAGGTTCCCCTCCGTATTAATATTCGCGACAATTATTACGCGCAAGATAAATTATACGGATTGCGAATCAGTCGTGGTATCAGGGATTCCCTGAGAGGTGTGGTGGAAAAACCTTACAAATTGATTTGAGTGTCCGGCAGTAATCCCTGAGGAACAAGGACGAATATGGTTACAGGCTCACCAAACCTTCTTTCACTGCATAACGGGTTAGGCCGGCGATGCTGGTAATCTCTATTTTTTCCATTATCTTTTTGCGGTGGGTTTCAACGGTTTTAATGCTCAAGCTCAGCTTATGTGATATTTCCTTGGTTCGCAGCCCTTCAGCCAAAAGTTGCAGCACTTCCCTTTCACGGGAAGAAAGTATATTGAACGGACTGCGGGGATCTCCGGCGGGACCCTTGATGTAGTCACTCAACACCAGGCTGGTAATTCCCGCGCTCAAGAAAAAACGCCCACAGTTCACCGCTTTTATAGCGTCCAATAACTCTTCAAAGGCCGAATCCTTAAGCAGGTAGGCGCGTGCACCTGCCTTGAAGATCTCGGTTACATACTTTCTATCATTATGCATTGAAAGCGCTATAACGCGCGCGATTTTATGGGCCTTGGCGAGTTTGCGCGAGGCTTCTATCCCGTTCAGGCCCGGCATGGAAATATCCATTATAACGATATCAGGAGAAAGCTCCTTAGTGAGCCGTACCGCCTCTATTCCATCCCTTGCTTCGCCCACAACCTTTATGTCGGCCTGTTTTTCAAGCAATGCTCGCAAACCTTCACGAAATATTTTGTGGTCGTCACAAATCAGTATCTTTTTTATCATATTCATTTATCCTTCTTCTTCAAGGGTGCTCGTTTCGCGTCGCTTCGGCTCGGCTTCAAAATCGGCGATTTCGCCATGAAAGCCTTATGTCGGACAGGCTCCAGAGGCGCGGTTATTACGGCCAGTGTGCCGGAACCGGGACGAGAGCTCAACCGAAAAACACCGCCCAGGCGTGAAACTTTCTCCCTGATGGAAAAAAGCCCGAATCCGCCCTTGGCCCCGTCATAAACTGAGGCGGCCACAGGATTAAAGCCGCGACCATTATCCCTTACCGTAACGGTTATCTTGCCGACTGCGCGGCTCACACGCACCTTTACTTCCGAAGCGTTAGAATGCTTCACGGCATTTATAAGCAACTCTCGCGCAGACTTGAAGATTAATACGCTGGTCTCAGTAGGAAGGGACATGCGCCTGCCCTCCCCACGAAAACCCACAATCAGGCCGTGGCGTTTTTGCGTATCCTCGGCTAACCGCTCAAGGGCGCTCTCAAGCCCAAGTTCATAAAGGATGGGTGAAGCCAACTGGAAGGTAAGGTTTCGGGTGGCAAGTATTGCTTCGTCTATGAAACCCGAAAGGTTCTTTAGTTCACTGGAGGCTTCGGAAGCGGAACAGTGTCCGCGCAAGGCCCCCGCTTTCATTTTTGCCATAGACAGCGTCTGGCCGATTATATCATGTAGATCCGTGGCAATTTCCCTGCGCTCGCGCTCCTCGGTCAATATAAGCTCTGAAGAGAGGCCCCGCAGTTTTTCCTGGTAAGAAAGTATTTCCTTTTGCCGCAGTTCCCGCTCTTTAACTTCACGCTTCAACGCAAAATTGAGTTTTTCCAACTCCGCCGTACGTTCCTTCACGCGCCGCTCCAGGTCTTTGTGGGCATCCAGCAGCGCCTTTGATGCCAGCTTGCGCTCGAAATAAACCCTGAGCATGTCGGACAGGGAATTGATCAGATTACGCTCCTCAGCAAGGAACGGGCCTTCCGCCTCTTTAGGCATTTTTTTACGGTAATAAACCTCTATGCGCCCGATCAGCTCCGGGCTTACACGGAAATCGCAGGCTTGTAGCCAGCGTGTGCACTTAAAGCCGTGATTCCGGCTTTCGCAGTCTCCGATAACTATGCGTCCTGATGTGATTTCCGGGTACTGCCATGCCGGAGGAATAAGCTTAACGACGCGATCAAGCACCTCTCTTGTGGAAAGAGTGTCATCCTGCAATATGCAAACCGTTGAATGTAGTGCCGTCAACTCCTTAACACGCTCCCTCAATGCATGTATAACTTCGTTCTTCGGCACCTCCGGATGCAGCGCATGGATGGCCTGGGAAGGTTTCAGTAGTTTATTGCGTGTCTTAAGAGTAGGAGACATTAGTGTCAGTTTACAAAATAACCCCATCTAGGCTAAACTCTGTTTTGTAGATCAGTTTCCTGCTCTTGTCTAAGACCAGGCAGATTATATTTGAATTCTATAACCTACGCCGGGGTCGGTGATGATGAAACCGCGCAAGCCGGGGTTTTTACCTTCCAACTTGCGGCGGAGCTGGCTAACATATATCCGCAAATAATGGGACTGCTCAATGGCATGGGGTCCCCATACCTCGGACAGCAGATGGGATTGTGTTACTATCTTTCCGGCGTGGCTTACCAAAGCTTTAAGTAAGTTAAATTCAGTAGCGGTCAGATGGACTTCTTCTTCGGTAATGAATACTTTCCGCTTGCCGAAATCTATTTCCAGCGAACCATGCTTGAATGTCGTATCTTCCTGCAAGTTAATTGAATGGCGCAATGCCATGCGTATTCTTGCCAGCAGCTCCGTAAGGCTGAAAGGTTTGACCAGATAATCATCCGCGCCTGAATCCAGTAAAAGTTCCTTGTCTGCATCCGCGTTTTTCACAGTAAGGACTAATACAGGCACCCTGGAAAACTTACGTATTTCCTTCAGCACCACAAGTCCGTCTCTGTCCGGAAGATTAAGGTCTAAAATAATGACGTCGGGATGATTTTCAGCAGCTGTCTTTACGCCTTCCTGCCCGGTTTTAGCCAGCAAGACGTCATAGCCTTTGGCTGTCAGACTGGCATCCATAAAACGTCTTATAGATTTCTCATCATCAATAACCAGAATTTTAGCGCCTGTTTTCATTTGCTCTCCAAATTGGGTTGCGGCTCCACAGGCAGCGTTATTGAAAACTCTGCTCCGCCGTCAGGCCGGTTTAATGCGGTTATAGAACCATTATGTAATTCAACGACAGTTTTCGCAATCGCAAGGCCAAGACCTGTTCCGCCGGTAGGCGTACCCGGCACCCGGAAGAATCGGTCAAAGACTCTATTCAGATACTCCTGCGGTATCCCGTGCCCGCTGTCCGCCACACGTATTACGATCTTGTCCCCTTCCTGGGCCCCGCTCAATTCGATGCGGCTTCCTGGCTGGGTATAATTCAGGGCGTTGGATAAGATATTTACTAAGACCTGTTCCATGAGCGCGTAATCCGCATGTAAAAATGGCAGTTTTTCAGGGATATGCAATTCCAACTTGTGTGTATCCAGCCTTGGGCTGAGTTTTGAGACACAGGATTCAGCCAATTCTCGCACGTCAAACCATTCCTTCTTAAGACTGAGCAGGCCCGATGACAGCCGGGACATATCAAGGATATTAGTAACTTCCCTGTTGAGCCTTTCCGCCGCTTCCGAAAGCTCGTCCAGTATCGGCTTCCGCGCCAGAGGGTCAATCGCGATCTTTTCATCCTCTAATGCGGAGACAAGCCCTATTATCGCGGTAATCGGGGTTTTTATCTCATGAGATACGCTATTAAGTATGGTCTGGTAAAGTTTCTCCGAGCGTTTCAGCTCTTCGGCGGATTGCGCCTGCTCTCGATAAAGCACCTGCTTAAAATAAAAGGCGATCTGTCCGCATAAGGCAAGCATCAGGCTTTTGGCTTCCTCGCCAAGAGGGATACCTGAATTATTGGGCATATAAGCTAATACGCCCATAATTTTACCGTAGGCGATCAGCGGTATATATAAAGCCTGGGATGAACTCAACGTATCAGTACTCCAGCCAGCTTCCTTACCGTTATCCATCACCCATTTTGCCACAGCCCACTCCCGCGCATCTGACATCCATCGGTAAGAAGCGGCTGTTGTAGTTTCAAAGTCATGCTCGCCTTTGGCGAAGATTACCTCAAAGGAGCCGCCAAAGAAACCGCGCATTTTATCCATCACGGTTTGAAGACATTCCTTGCGCTTGGATTGAAAAGCAAATTGAGCCAGAATATCCAGCATCGCGTCACTGGACTTTTCCTTAACTCTTAAAAGTTGCTGATTATGAATTATGCGGTGGCTGAGCAGACCTGTTATGGCGGCGACAAGGAGATAGGTAACACACATCAAGGCGTCTTCCGTCCGGGTAATTGTAAAGGTATACTTTGGCGGGATAAAGAAGAAGTTCCAGGCCACCGCACTTAAAGTGGCGGATAGTAAAATAGGACCAACAGTGAAGAACGCGCCAGCTACCAGTACAGCCAATAGATACAGGAAGCCGATAGATTGATAGCTCACAGCAGGCGCGAGCAACGCTCCCAAAACGGTTATTGCGCCGATCAAAATAAATGCTGACTGATATGGACGCTTACCTGCCAGACGTGAAAACGGAAGATAGAACCGCTCCTTTGAACCACCGAGCAGTTGTTTATCATGCAGCACATGGATATCAATATCAGTTTCCGTCAGTAGCCGGTTAAGCAGTGAAGGCCCCATTCTCGCCAGGAAATTTGGGCGCGGCCTACCTATAAGCATCTTAGTTATACCGTGCTGCTTGCCGACTCTTGCGATAGCGGAAACCAGATCGGCGTCCGTGGTTGTGATAATCGCCGCGCCGAGATTACGTGCAAGCTCTATGTTTTCAGAAAGCCGGTTTTTATCCTCTTGCGACAATATAATACCGGTGTCTACATGCAGGGCTATCCAATCCGCCTCAGCCGCAAAAGCCATTTTACGGGCCGCACGTATAAGTCTGCGGGAGTGCGGGCTGTGGCTGACCGCCACCATTAATTTTTCATGAGCTGACTTGGCTGATGGGCCCGCCGAGGATAGTTCGCGCAGCTCATTACCCACCACATCGCCCGCGAACCTCAGCACGATTTCGCGCAAAGCGGTAAGCTTGTCCTGCCGGAAGAAGTTATCAGCTGCCTGTATCGCTTTTTCACCAAGATACACTTTGCCTTCGGCAAGCCGTTCCAGCAGTGTCTCCGGCGGGATGTCAACCAATTCCACCTGTTCCGCGAGCTCTATAACGGAATCCGGCACGGTCTCGCGTATCGAGATGCCGGTCGCCAGCTCCACATCTTCCTTACGGCTTTCCACATGCTGGATATTGATAGTGGTGTAAACATTGATGCCATGATCCAGAAGTTCGATAATATCCTGCCAGCGCTTCTCATGGCGCGAACCGGGGATATTGGTATGCGCCAATTCGTCAACCAGTGCAAATTCCGGCTTACGTTTAAGCAACTCGTCTATATCCAGCTCGTCAAATTCCTTACCCTTGTAGGAGATCGTTTTTCTGGGGATTACCGGGAGATTTTCGAGAAGTCTTTGCGTTTCCGCCCGTTTGTGTGTTTCAACTATTCCGGCAACAACATCAGCGCCGTCTTTTATAAGGGCGTGCGCGGCCTCCAGCATGGCGTATGTTTTTCCCACGCCAGCCGACATGCCTAAAAATATTTTCAGTTTGCCGCCTTTTTCCCTCGCTTGGGCTTTTTTGAGCGACTTCAGCAGCTCATCGGGGTCCGGGCGGATAGCGTCATTACCGGTCATTTTGAATACTTCTCATTCAGCTTAAGATTGAGCCGCAGGACATTGACCCTCGGCTCCCCCAGGAATCCGGCCTGCCTTGGCTCGATAATAGCGTCCACTAAAGATATGATATCAACTTCCGGTACGCCGCGCATATGTGCCACCCTTGAACACTGGATATGTGCCGCTTCCGGACTTATATGAGGGTCAAGCCCGCTTCCGGAAGCAAACAACAAATCGGAAGGCACAGTCTCCATTATAAACTTTGCTTTGCGGTCTTTTAAAGCGGCTTGCAGCTGGGTACTGGTTAATGACAGATTGCTCCCACCGGACGGCATGGGATTGTAATTAACTGCCGAAGGCCGGGGCCAGAAGTATTCTGGTCTGGAAAAATTCTGACCAATCAGTGCGGCACCGACCCCCCTCCCGTCCATTGTCAGGATACTGCCTTCCGACTGTTCTTTAAAAACCGCCCGGCCACAACACCATACCGTAAATGGGTAAACAATTCCGGTAATGACCGTCATACATAGGAATAGCTTTAAAGCAATAATTAAATTTTTCATTTTTATCCCACAAACCCTACGGCAGATATCAGCATATCCAGCAACTTGATCCCGATAAACGGCGCCACGATCCCGCCCAGGCCATAGACGAACATATTCCTGCGCAAAAGTGCCAGTGCATCAACCGCGACATATTTTACTCCGCGTAATGCCAATGGGATTAGCGCGACTATTATCAGTGCGTTGAATATTATCGCGCTCAGAATCGCGCTTTGTGGTGAGTGGAGGCGCATAACATTCAGCACGGAAAGCGGCCCGGGTCCCCCATTTACAGCATAAAGAGCGCCGAAAACCGCCGGTATGATGGCGAAATATTTGGCGATATCGTTCGCTATGCTGAATGTAGTAAGCGAACCCCTTGTCATCAGCAGTTGCTTTCCTGTTTCCACAATCTCTATAAGCTTTGTGGGGTTGCTGTCCAAATCCACCATATTACCCGCTTCGCGAGCGGCCTGTGTGCCGGTATTCATGGTTACGGCGACATCTGCCTGCGCCAGTGCGGGGGCATCATTCGTGCCATCCCCCGTCATTGCCACGAGTCGTCCGGATGCCTGTTCCTGCCTTATACGCGCCAGTTTTGATTCCGGTGTAGCCTGAGCCATGAAATCATCCACCCCGGCCTCGGCGGCTATTGCGGCGGCGGTAAGAGGATTATCGCCGGTTATCATCACGGTTTTTATACCCATTTTCCGCAGTTGCGCAAAACGCTCTTTAATACCGCCCTTCACTATATCCTTTAAGTGGATCAGGCCAAGCACCCGGCCATTATCAATCACCGCCAGCGGTGTACCGCCCTGGTTGGATATTCCTGCCTGCGCTTTATCCAGCTCTGGCGGGAATTTACCACCACACTCCGCCCTTATCGCGGCTATAGCGCCTTTGAGTATTTTCCTGGCGGGCTTACGCTCCATATCCAGCAGTTCGACTCCGCTAAACTGCGTTGATGCGGAAAATGGAATAAATCTTGCCTCATGCGGGTGCAGCTCCTTTGCCCTTAGCTGGAATTTGCTCTTGGCAAGAACCACTATTGAGCGGCCTTCCGGTGTTTCGTCGGACAAGGAAGCCAATTGCGCGGCTTCCGCCAGTTCCTGCTCAGTAACGCCAGGTGCAGGGACAAAGGCTGAGGCCATACGATTGCCAAGAGTTATAGTGCCGGTTTTATCCAGCATCAGTACATCAATATCACCGGCGGCTTCAACTGCCCGCCCGCTCTTGGCTATCACATTGCGCTGAACCAACCTATCCATGCCTGCTATGCCTATCGCGCTTAAAAGCCCGCCTATTGTCGTCGGTATCAGACAAACCAGCAGCGAAACCAGTACAGGCACAGTAACTATGGCGGATAAGTCCTGCCCCCCGGCATTAGCGCTGTAATCGGCAAACAGTTTTAGGGAACCTACTGCTAAGAGGAAAACAATCGTCAGCGCAGACAGAACGAGGTTAAGCGCTATTTC
>DMES01000001.1:8865-17143 GCA_003450815.1 Elusimicrobiota bacterium
GGTGTTTTTTGCCTGCTGGCGTTTTCAATGAGCGCTATCATCCTGTCTATAAAGCTTTGCCCAGGGTCGGCAGAGATACAGACAACAATTTTATCGCTAATAACTTTTGTTCCACCTGTAACAGCGCTCCTGTCGCCTCCGCTTTCCCGTATCACCGGCGCGGATTCGCCTGTAATGGCTGATTCGTCCACGCTGGCTATGCCCTCGATTACTTCTCCGTCGCCAGGGATGGGATCTCCCGCTTCGCAGACTACAGTATCGCCTTTACGCAACTGCGAGGCAGGAACCTTTGTCTCCTGTCCTTTTTTTAGCAGGCGGGCCATGATCTCCACTTTCGATTTTCTAAGCGATTCTGCCCGAGCTTTACCATGTCCTTCCGCCATGGCTTCCGCAAAATTGGCAAACAACACCGTAAACCACAGCCACAGTGCGATTTGTAATTCAAAACCGGAATAATGCGGTAGTTTCTGAATAATCCCGGCTGTTACCATTACAGCCCCTACCAAAGTCACAAACATTACGGGCTTTCGGAACTGTGTTTTCGGGTTCAGTTTCATGAACGATTCAAGAACCGCTGTTAAAACAAGTTCTTTGTTCCAGAAATTTTTATTTTTCATGGGGATTATTAAAAAGCTGCTCCTTTCAGCATCAGCAACTGCTCCACAATAGTACCCAAGGCCAGCGATGGGAAAAATGTCAGTCCCCCGACTATCACCACCACCGCCGCCAGCAGAACACCGAAAATGGGCGTATCGGTGGGCAGCGTTCCAGCCGAGGGCGGGCAGGGCAATTTGTCCCCCATACTGCCCGCAATGGCGAGGCATGGGAGTATTACGGCAAAACGCCCTATCAGCATGGCTATCGCCAGTCCGATGTTATAATAGTTCGTGTTCGCGTTAAGCCCGGCAAACGCGCTGCCGTTATTGCCTGATGCGGAACTCCACACGTAAAGAATTTCGCTCAGGCCATGCGGCCCTTTTGCGGAAAGACTGCTCAAAGCCGAGGGCACGGCGCAAGTCAAGGCCGCGCCGACAAGAATAACAGCGCTGGGAGCCAGTATCCCGAGTATCGCCATCTGGATCTCCCGCTTTTCTATCTTTTTGCCGAGATACTCCGGGGTGCGCCCCACCATAAGCCCGCATAAAAACACCGTCAATAATACAAACAACAACATGCCATACATACCAGCGCCAACCCCGCCGAAGATGACCTCGCCCAGCATAATGTTGAACATCGCCACGCCGCCCGCCAGGGGAGAGAGGCTGGAATGCATGGCGTTCACCGAACCATTGGACGCCGCTGTTGTGGATACCGCCCACAATACGCTGTTTGTTACTCCAAAACGTGTTTCTTTGCCTTCCATAAGCGGTAGGCCACCCATAGCAACTGATGCCGAATGTTCGGAATAAAGCGCCAGTCCCAGCCCAATGGCCCATATTGAGAACATCACGGCAAGCAACACATGAGCATGATGGTTATTCCCGGCCATCCGGCCATAGGCGAACACACAGGCCACCGGAAGCAAGAGCAGCGAAAGCATTTCAATGAAATTTGAAAGCGGTGTGGGATTTTCAAGCGGGTGTGAACTATTGGCATTGAAGAATCCCCCGCCATTGGTTCCTATCTGTTTTACAGCGATTTGCGAAGCCGCAGGGCCTAGCGGAATCGTCTGTTCGGTTCCCTCAAGGGTTTTAACAACAGCATGTGGCTTGAACGTCTGCACTACCCCGGAACCGACCAGTAAAAACGCAATAAATATGGAGAGCGGCAGCAGTACCCTTATCGTAAAGCGGGTTATGTCGCACCAGAAATTGCCGATACCCGAAACCTTTCTTCCGATAAGTCCTCGCGCCAGCGCGGCGAAAACCGCCGCACCTGTTGCCGCGCTGAGGAAGTTCTGCACTGACAACCCAAGCATTTGCGTCAAATAACTAAGAGTGGTCTCCCCGGCATAAGACTGCCAGTTCGTGTTTGTCATAAAGCTGACGGCTGTATTAAACGCTAACGCCAATTCAACCGGTCCATTGGCATTCGGATTCAGCGGCAGATGGAGCTGGAAAAGCTGAAGCAGGAACACAGCCAGGAAACCAAGCGCATTTAAAGCCAGTAATGCCCCGGCATAGCCTTTCCAGTTCATCTGTTCGCCAGGATTTATACCGCAGAGCCTGTAGATCAAGCTCTCAATGGAGCCGAACATACGGCCCTGAAGAACACTTTTGCCTTCCAATGCGTCCGCCACGTAACTTCCCAGCGGTTTGGCTAAACACACCAGAGCCGTTATGTAAAAGAGGATCTGTAAAACATCGTACCTGTTCATGTTAAAACCTTTCCGGATTGAATACCGCGTAGACTAGATAAAACAGCAAGGCTACGGAAACAACGCCCGCAATAATAAAATTCATGGAATTTGCCTCCTCTTAGTATGATAGCTTCTCCCCGTTCGGAAAGGAAGTAAAAGTACTGTGTATAAGCGTAAAAAAAGCGTAAATATATCGCTGTTTTTATGAATGTTGGGTGTTAAGTCAACCGGATTCTAAATTTATGGGGTTAGACGGCTTCAGAGACGGCGGAGAGGAGTCTGTCACTTTCATATCCGATGATTATGAAGAGGTCTAAAGAGAGCGAAAAGGCAGGTATGAAGAGAGTTTTTCCAATGAAGAGCGAACGTGAAAAGCAGTCTTTTGGCCCCCCTTGCTCGCGCCACTTTTTAAAAAATAACCGCCGGCAGTTTCGGCGGTGTTTTTTTTTTATTTATCAATTTTGATTTTTACCCCTATTGTTTTGGCAGGCACTGCCCACAAAGTTCAACTTTTCCTCAAACGTGTTTTGTGTTTCGCTATGGAAAATCCAAGGACTTTTGTGGAAGTTTTTCTCACCCGATAATAATCAGGACAGGTGAGGCTGCGGGGGTGATTGTTTTACTCACATACTGGATCTAGGATACAGGCATTAAGAGCCGGCCGCGGGCAGGGAGAAGGAGAAACAAGCGTTTTTGCCGGGCTCGCTTTTAACTTCCAATGAACTGCCGTGCAGCAGCAGCATGTCATTGCAGATCTTAAGCCCAAGTCCGAAACCTTCAGCGGCGGCCTGCCCCTCCCCGGTCCTGAAAAATTCCGTCTTTATCCGCTCGATGTCGGCTGCGGCGATGCCGCGGCCTGAATTTTCTATGCAAAATTTTATGTGGCCGGCTTTTTGGGCGTCTGGCGCCAGGCTGACCGTTATCCGGCCGCTTTCCGGAGTGTATTTGACGGCGTTGCCCATCAGGTTGGATATCACCAGTTCCAAAGCTTCAGAGTCAGCGTTCACTACACTGGGGCCGCTTGGCATATCGATAAAATAAGAAATCTTCTTCTTTAACATCAGTGCTTTAATAGCCGACACGGAACTGGCAACCATGTCGTGCAGCACCAGCGGTCTCTTTTCTATCTTAAATCTGCCGGCATCCATCCTGGCCTCGCTCAGGATGTTCTTTACATAGTTCTTAAGAGACTTCCGTTCATAGCCAAGGACTCGGTACAGATCCGCCCGCGAAGCGTTGTTTTTTTCCGGATCAGATTCCTCCAGCAGAAAAATGACGGCATCTATGACCGTGAGCGCATTGTTGAACTCGTGGCTGACGGTGCGCACCATGGCTGATTTTAACGCGTCGGATTTCTGCATTTTGCGCATCAGTGATCGTATCTCCAGCAGCAGTCCTATGGCGCCCAACGCTGCCAGGAAGATAATAAGAAGATTATGTGTGGTGTCGGATAGACGGTACTTAATAGTCTCGCTGTTGATGGCCACGGCGGCAGTACCAAGACGCCGACTCCCCACGGTTACAGGTTCAGAAAAATAATAATAATCAAGACCGTCAGAGCCCTTGAAAATCTGCGTTAATGGAATTTTGGAATTTCTTGCCGCAACACCCGCGCGGCTCATGTCCCTGTTCCCTATCTTATCAGGATCTGAGTGCGAGCGTATCCTGCCAGCTTGGTCTGAAACCATGGCATATTTAATGACCTTGTCCAGCACCATAGTGTTCACAAGGAAGTGCAGCGAGAACAGGTCTTCGTTCGGAAACATTGACGTGCCGGCCCTGCGCGAGAATATTCCGGCACGCAAGCGCATATCATCGTAGACGGAGTTCTTGGCGTCTTCAAGGATGAAACCGGCAGTCCCGAGTATAATCAGGAACACTAGCGCGGAAACTATGAGGGAGACGTTTATGGAAATCTCACGTAACCTATTAATTTTCATGGTCTTTGGGCAGCGAAGGGCGGTTATCTGCTTCCGGAAACGCTCCTTATCTTTTCCCGCAGTTCTGCGGCAGGCGTATAAGAGGGGTGTATGGTGGAGAGATCAATAAGATATTTCAGTGCCGCGTCCATGTCGTTATTGCTGTAGGCGCCGACCGCTTTGTAATACAGGATATCCACGTTCTTCACGTCCTCAGGAGAAAGATTCATGGCCGTTTCTTTTTGGGCCGGCGCAGCCGAGGCTGATGGAGCTATTGGTGGAGGGTCTTTTCGGACCAGTTGGGTGCAAGCGCAAAAAAAGATCCCGGCTAAAACAGCGAAAACATATTTACTTGGGCGCATAATAATCATTAATCACTATATTACCTTATTCTTCATGCCTGCCTGTCATTTTATGGCAAACATTTCCATACAGAGGTGACTTGCCTCCCCGCCGTGGCGGCGGACCCGGCCTATACACAGTCTCATCCGCCCGGTACTGTAAGGATCAAAGTGCCCATCCGTTTATGGGCACAAAAATCCAAATTGACATGTCTTTCGGCCCTTTGGAGCACAGCCTCGTACGTCTATAATATACGTGAAAGTTATCAAGCTTCAGCTGGAGGATGACTACAAATATGACCCGTAATAATAATATCATGACGCTGGTGTTTTCTGTAACGGTTTCGCTTCCGGGCGCTTTAGGTGCTCAACCGCACGCTCTGTCCCAGCTCTTGCACGGTGGTTTTATTGATAGAGCCGCAACGGAAAGCGCTTCACAGGTTCCAGCCGCGGTCAAACCTGACCTTGCGTCCGGTCTGGCGCAGACAATAGCGCAGATCATAGCTGATCCAACCCAGGACATCACACTCCAGGAAAAGATGGTTATATCGTACTTTGGCAAAGCCTATGAGGCTGGACAACTTGAGAAGACCGTCATAAAGGTTTTAGACGCTCCGGAGATACAGCATCTTCTCCCGCCCCCGGTTCTCGCGAACAAAGGCGCGGCGGTCAGACAGCTTACCGCGTATATCGGCGCGGAGCTCGAAACAGCCGGAGTAGTGCCCGGCGTTTCCGGCGCTGAATCCTGGGTGGACATGTCGGCAAGACATTTAAAATTGGCACTGGCAAGCGCTTACAGATCGCGAAAACCAGGAGAGACCTCTCTTTTCTCGGAACTAGGCTTCGTCAACGAATTTGCAGTTCTTACCGGAGCGCCTTTTACCCGTGGCAACGAGGTAAGGTTCCTTGTTGACGGACCGGCCTCTTTTTCCGAACGCGAACGCCTGATCAAGAACGCTAAAAAAAGCATCCATATCCTGACTTGGGCTCTTTACGACGATGAAACCGGGAAGTGGACAATCGAACAGCTGACGGCAAAAAAACGCGAGAATCCGGCTATAGATATTAAAATAATGGTGGATGGAAAAACTTCAGGATTGCACGGTAAAAATACCATCGCAACGCTTTCGCAGACCGGCATAGAGGTGGTCCGTTTCCAAGACGATTCGCGCCAATACGACGGACTTCATTGCAAGTCTATGGTAGTGGATGGAGAAGCGGCTATAGCCGGCGGCATGAATTTCGGCAATGTCTATTCCCATATGGGCATTGGGCAGAAATGGCGCGACACGGATGTGCTTGTGACGGGGCCCGCCGTGGCCCAGTTCTCGGATCTTTTCGCCGATTTATGGAATAAGCAGGCGGGCGCGAAAAGAATGCCCCGCGCCGCGCGGTCCGCTAACGCAGGCAATTCAATGGTTTCTGTGATTGCCCAGACGCCAGGAAAGGAATCCTATGTTATGCTGGGTATACTCAAGGCGATCTCCGGAGCCAGTACCCGAATAAATATAGAGAACGCTTATGTTATCATGATGCCGGCGCTAAAAATGGCTTTGATGGACGCCCTTTCGCGCGGCGTACAGGTTAACATCCTCACTAACTCCGCGACCAGTGTGGATGAACCGGTGGTAAGTGTGCCGATACTCAAGAGCCTGCCTGACCTGTTGAAAGCGGGAGCAGGCATATATCTAAAAAATGGAGATACCCTTCACAGTAAATTCCTTACGGTTGACGGTGTTTTCTGCCAGGTCGGGTCATTCAACATGCATCCGCGCAGTATTCGTTACGAAAAAGAAATGGCCGTAAATATCGTGGACCCTCAAATGGCGGCGGAACTGGAGGCGATATTCAACACGGATGTTTCCCGGGCGCGGAAGATAACTACGCCGGAACAGCTTAACATTCCGGCCTCAACCCAAAGCGATCTGATTCAGAGATATTTTTTCAACCAGCTGTAAGGCATACGGGACGCTGATGAGCAACAGCGTAACCCGGGTTCCGGTCTAAACAGATTTTTTTGGATAGCCGTGCTCTTTCCTACATATGGCGTATAGGGCCTTTTTCATGCGGGACAGGGACTTTAGGCCCATGCGGATTTTGACCGCGTAAGCCATAATATAATAGGTATAAAAAATATTTTCGACCGTATGTTAATCCACTAAGTCACGGAGAGAAAACCATGAAGAATATCCTTTCGATAGCGATACTGTTGGGTCTGGTTAGCGGCGCGCACACTGAAGACGGGCAGTTCGGTTCCCTGGGCATGAGGGCCTCTGAGCTGAAGGGCATAGTCCAGACGGACAATACGGCGATAAGGCCGACCAGGGTCTGGGGCGCTGGAAAGGGGCAAGGCGGCTCCGGGAAACTCGAATTCGGGTTTATTTCCGAAACGGAACGCAAAGCGTATATAGTAAAAGCCTCTCTGTGGATTCCCGAAAATCAGATGAATACCCGGGAGCTGGATTTCAAGCGAGGACCTTTCTCCCCCCTTAAGTACGAGACCGAAGAGCTGGTGAACTGCAAATATGTACCTAACGCTGAGGCTTATGACGCCGGTAAGGCAAACGGTACTACTCCAAAGTTTAAATGCGAGGGAGAGGATGGCAAGAAATTTAAGGTTAAATACGGCGAAAAGAACGGAGAAGTAATCACTGAAGTGGCCGCCACCTGGCTGCTAACTGGTATCGGCGCCTACGCCGACAGAATGTACCCCGTAAAGCTGAACTGCCCAGATTGCCCGTCAGACCCTTTCAGGAGCGAAGCCGACAGGGGCGCCTGGCAGAACGGTCAGCAGATCGCCATAGAGGACAAGATCGCGGAGCGCATTGAGTTCAAGGCTAACTCGGGGATAGGCTTTAATGAATTATACCTTGTTGAAGACCGGGTGGGCGCCGAGGCCCTGACGGCCATGGCCCATTTTTTAGGTGACACTGATAATAAGGCCCCCAACCAAGCCCTCGCCTGCGCCAAAAAGGACATGGTTAAGGACCCTGCCACCGGCGCGGCCAAGTGCCTTAAGCCCATCGTGTACATGCAGGATTCGGGCGTGACTTTTGGCGGGCGCGGGCTTTTTCACAACAGCAGGATGAATTTCGAAGGGTGGGCGGCGGAATCTGTATGGCTGGATCCCGCCAAGTGCGTGCTTCGGCTTCATACCGCGCAGACCAGTACCATCAACGCCGTGGCGGACCCCAGCGGCCGCAATCTGCACCAGATAGGCGAACAGGCCAGGCAGATGCTGGTCCGCCGGTTCTCTATGCTCACGCGCGAACAGATCGTGGATATCTTTACCGCGGCCCGTGCTTCCAAGCGCGCTCCCCAGCACAGCGCTGAGGAATGGGCCGACCTGTTGCTGAGCAAAGTGCAGCAGCTGCGCGACCCTATGGGTGACGGCGGGAATTTCACTTGCCCGTACGAAGTGGTACCAGCGAACTTGGTTGGCCGGTAAGCGTTCCCAGACACTTGGGGATGAAAGTTCCCTGCGGAGGCTGATAGAGCCAACTGTTAGCCAAAGGCAAGGGTGTCCGTCGCGAGGCGGAATCTGAAGGAAGCCGGAGGCAAAGTCCCGGCCCGAGGAACACGAACCGCAAGCGAGGCTGGACCAGTCGGACGAGTTTGCCAAACAAAACGAAGTCCGAATCTATCCGAGGCTGGTCAAGTACATGCGGCGGGTGTCTGGGATGAAAGTGTGCGTACTTAGGGTCTGCTGAAAAAGTCCA
>DMES01000045.1:0-40506 GCA_003450815.1 Elusimicrobiota bacterium
TCATTTTAAACTGGACAGTACAAGCTCACTAACCTGCCTCCTGAAACTACGCCTACTGACCGCATTGAGGTGAAGCTGATAATTACGGCTTCGGGGATTCTGCGCTGCTATGCGCGGGACACTGCGGGCAAGGGCAACGTCTTCAGGGAAATTGAGCATAAGACAGGCCTGAGCAAGGAAGAAGTCCAGGAGAAAAAAAGAGATCTGGACAAATTGAAGGAGGGGGAAGTATGAATTGGCGCTTACCCACCGGCCGCCCGGAAGCGATTCCGGGCGAGCCTGAAGCGGTGATACTGCTTCTTGATATATCAGGGAGCATGAGCGAGGATGATTACCCGCCTAACCGCATAGAAGCGATGAAAGAGGCGGCGCTTGAATTCATCAAGCGTAAACACGAGGACAGCCCCGATGACCAGGTTGGAATTATCACCTTTGGCTCATCGGCCAATATCCGCTGCGCGCTAATTCCTGTAAGTATAGGGTATGAGAAACTGCGCGACGCGGTTCAAGCCATTGAAATTGATGGCGCGACAGAAATGGTTGCCGGCCTGAAGGAGGCAGGCAGGGCCATGTCGCCCGGCTGGTTGAGGGAAATCCCCCAGAGTCGGCGGATTATAGTCCTCAGTGACGGCGGGAATACGGGAAACGGAAATCCTGTTAAGGTGGCGGCAGCCCTTAAGGCGGAGGGGGTCGTCATAGAATGTGTCGGCATCGGAGACCGGGCGGCACTGGATGAGGACACGCTGCGTAAAATGGCCAGCATATATAACCGGAAAGTGCTCTACCGCTGGATTGGCGACAGGGAAAACCTGGAACGCCACTTCAGAGAGATGAGCAACAAGCTGGTTATAAGGGAGGGGGATTAATCCTAATGGCGAGTTCTATGACCTCCCACGAGGCTGAAAGGCTTCTTAATATACGCCCACCGTTTACAAAAAAACAGGTGGAAGACGCACATACCGCAAAAATGAGGGCATTGAATAACGCCTACAACGTGGCGGTCGGAACAGAGATGGACAGGATTGATGAGCAAAAGGTAAAGGCGGGAGAGGCCAGGACAATTCTTATAAATATGTCTATGGCCTCTCCCCCGCCGAAATCCGCAGCTCCCAAAGGATACGGCAGGAAGAGGCAAACCTATAACTATAATCCGCCGCCAATCTTCAAAGGCGGGGGGAGCAATACGGTCTTTGACCTTGTAAACCATATTCTTGGAGAGTTGCGCCGGTTCCTGAATGTTGTAAGCCGGCAATTTAACACTACTCCGCAGGTGGCAACGGTAATTCTGGCCATATGCGTCATGATGGGGATGATGGCCCTTTTCGGGGGGCCGACGCGCGGTGCAGCGGCAGGCGCGGCGTATGTACTGGTATTATCTGACCCGATGGCGCAGGTATATATTAATGGCAAGTATTGGGCCAACGCACCGTTTGTAAATCCCCTTAGGGTTGATGCCGGGGGAGTGGTAGAGTTTCGCTTTGTGAATCCGGAATACCCGGCGTTGGAGCGGCGTATGCCTGTTGAACGGGAACGCAAATATATTTTCAAAGTCCACCTGGATGAGGGCACCTGCGAAAGCGCTGAAGTGGCGGACTGGGAGACAAGATGAAACTACGAATCTGCTGTTTTATCATGTCGCTGGCGCTGCTATCGGGCTGTGCCGGTAATATTAAGGACAATATCTTTATGGGAATCGGGGCTTATTCTATTTTATGGCGCGCCAAGGAAACGAGAAAGCGGCACAAAGAAGCAATGGAAAGCTATTCACACAGGGAACAAGGTGCCGGAGCAGATTCTCGCGCAGGGCTTACTGCCGCAAGTGAAAGGCCTGCTGAACCGGGCGCAATGATTGCTGGTAGTAGCGGCATTAGTCCTGCGGAAATTGAGAAGAAAAATGTTTTTCTGCAAGCCTTTCAGGCGGGCAGAGAGGATTTTAAAAGGTTCAGATATCAAAATTGTAAAACCAGGATGCTGACTGCCGTGGTTGACGCGGATTCCACGGAGCTTAAAGCCCAGGCGCTTTTTTATGCTGGCGCCTGCGCATTCTATCTGGGTCGGCGTGAAGAGGCTGAAAAATATTTTGCACAGGCGAGAAGCCTTTTTCCTGCCTTTGTTCCCAACGAGAATGTCTTTACGCCGGCGCTGATTAAGGTTTACAAAAAGTGTGGTAAGTGAACAATAATGCTGGGACCGCGTGGTTGGAGGGGTTATGGAAAAACGGTTGTTGACGGTTGAGGAGCTTGGCACGTATCTCAGCCTGCCCAAGAGCAGTATATACACTATGGTTTGCAACAGGAAGATTCCACGGGAATGCGTGGTAAAAATCGGGCGGGTGTTGAGGTTTGAACGGGAGGCTATAGATAAATGGATTAGCGGGAAGCGGTCTTGCCCTGGCTCTTAGTTTTAACCGGGGGCTCGCTAATGCTGAAATACTTTTCTATAGCCTTGCCGATAAGCCAGGACAGGCTGCGGTCTTGGTCATTGGCGGCTTTACGGAGTACGGCTTCAAGTTCCGGCGTGGTGACAAAGCTTATGGTCACGGTTTTCTTGCGCATGGACATATATTACCACTTTGTAGCGGCCAATATCTAATATTGACAGCTATTAGAAGATAATATATCATATTGACATGGCGATATTCAAAAAGCGGGGGATATACTGGATCGGCTACTACGCCTACGGACGGCGCAGAAGGGAGCCTATCGGGTCCAGTTACAAGCTGGCAGCCGAAGTCCTCCATAAGCGTAAAGCCGAAATAGCCGAGGGGAAACATTTTCTTAACCGGCGGGGGAATATGACCACCTTCCGGGAACTGGCCGAGAAATATAAAAAGCAATACGCCAAGCATAAGAAATCCGCCGCGGAGATGATTATGCGGATAGACAATCTTGTAAAGATGCTGGGCGACAAAAAACTGAACGCTATAACGCCGTTTATGGTTCAGGAAATGCGCAATAAAATCAAAGAGACGCGCACTATCGCCACGGCGAACCGCTACCACGCCATTTTGAAGAGTATTTTCAACCGGGCGAGAGAGTGGAGGCTGTTTTATGGGGAAAACCCGGCCACAGTAATCAAAATTGAGCGTGAAACCCCTAACCGGTTGCGTTATTTAAGCAGGGAAGAGATAACCCGCCTTTTGGAAGCATGCAGCCCACGTCTTTTTCCGGTAGTGGCTTTTGCCCTGCTTACCGGCATGAGGCGGGGGGAGATACTGGCCCTTAAGTGGGAAGATGTTGACCTGGAGCAGCGGATTGTCTATTTAACCGAGACTAAATCCGGTCGGCCCCGTGAAATACCTATCATGGATAAGCTTTACGACCTTTTGGTACCCATGCGGCAGGTGAGCGGCCCGGTATTTAAAATTCCTACAATAACCCTGCGCCGGCATTATGATAAAGCTTTAAAGCTGTCAGGAATAGTCAACTTCCACTTCCACGACCTTCGCCATACCTTTGCCAGCCACTTCGTAATGATTACCCATGACCTCTACACCCTGCAGAAGATCCTGGGGCATTCTACGCCCCTTCTGACCCAGCGCTATGCCCACTTATCTAACCGCCATTTACGCTCAAATATGGCAAAATTGGACTCTGAATGGGCACCAATATGGGCGTCAAGGCAGGATGAGCCTTTGATTCCATTTACTCAAAATGCATCTGTTACTAATGTGGAAATGTCCCGGATGGAGCGTCTACATGGGCCTTCCTAAATAAATTTCTAATTGACATAAGTCTCTTAAATTAAGAACATATATTGGCAGCATAGGTTACGACGATTGTCGTAACGACAATTGTCGTAATATGGGAGGTTTTTATGAATCCGTTCAGATTCGGCGCCATTGTGGAGGGGGAATATTTCACTAACAGGCATCAGGAGATAAAAGAGCTTATCTCGGACATTGAATCCGGGCAGAACGTGGTGCTTATCAGCCAGAGGCGCTTTGGCAAAAGCAGCATGGTCAACAAGGCGCTTGCCGGCATGAATATTAAATCCATCCGCCTGGATCTGGAGATAATTTCAGATGAAGTGGATTTGGCCAACGCCTATGTTAAAAAAGCGCTGGCTTTGAGCCCTTTTGAAAAGCTGAAAAGCTATATAAAAACCCTTAAAATACAACCCGCCATGGAGTATAATCCCGCCACAGGCGATATAAATGTTTCTTTTTCTCCAGACTCCGCCAATAAGGCCGCTGTTGTCGCGGAAAGTCTTGAGCTTCCGGAGATAATCGCGAAAAAACAGAACAGGCGCGTTGTGGTAGTATTTGACGAATTTCAGGAGATTCGCCGCATCGCCCCCAACCTTGAGAAAAAGATGCGGGGCATATTCCAGGCGCATCAGAATGTGTCATACATTTTTATCGGCAGTCAGGAAAGCATGATACGCGATATTTTTCAGGAGAAGAAAAATCCTTTCTACAAATTCGGTCGGCAAAAAGTTTTAGATAGCATCCCGGAGAAAGAGATGGAAGCATTTGTGCTGAAAAGATTCAGTTCAGCCGGCATAGACGCCTCCGGTATAGTTAAGGATATCCTTGCGTTTACCGGGTGTCACCCCTACTATACCCAGCAGCTCTGCCACGAGCTCTATATAGCGCATGAAAAAGGTCCGTTTGGGCGCGAGCTGATTGCCGAGGCCATCGAGAACATTGTCACCCAGCATAGCGCCGACTATAAAAGATGGTGGAACGCTCTTGATAATACGGAGCGGAAAATAGTCATAGGATTAGCCGCTGGCGGCAACGAGGCGACTTCCAAAAAGTTTATACAAAAATACGGGATTAAGACAGCCAGCACCTCCGGCAGCGCAGTAGGGAGGTTGATAGACAAGGGTATAATTGTCAGGCGTGACAAAAATACACATGAAATAGAAGACCCGTTCTGGAAAGAATGGATAGTTCTAAATAGGAATTAGCTTTTCTTATTTGTACGTTTTAGTCCGCTTGTTCAACTGGATATTTAAGGGAAAATATGGTTTTTTGGGCATCTGGATGGGCACCAATATGGGCACCAAACCCTTTTGAGGCTTACCAGCTATTTTAAAAAATGATAGAATTGTCAATGTAGAAATACCACATTTGCCGCGGTAGCTCAGTGGTAGAGCACTGGTCTGAAAAACCAGGTGTCGTTGGTTCGATCCCAACCCGCGGCAGATTTTTTTATTATGTCCACAACCACGAAGATACTTGTAGCGGACGATGATCAGGACATGCTTGACATGCTTGACTCGCTGCTTACAAAGGCGGGATATACGGTTATCAGGGCGGAGAACGGCCTTGAAGCGGTTGAAAAAACCAGAAAAGAGCTGCCGGCGCTGGTGATGCTTGACATCCATATGCCGGAGATGGACGGCCTTAAGGCCTGCAAAGAGATAAAGTCCAGCCAGTTTACCAAGTCGGTGCCGGTGATTATGCTGACCATCAAGGGCAGCATGTCCCAGATACAGCGTGCCATAAGCTATGGCGCCAAAACCTACCTTACAAAGCCCGCTAGTCCCGAAGAAATACTGAAAGTGGTAAAGAGCATTCTTTCCTGAACGGCGTAAGTGATTCAGTAATGAGTGATTTAGTGATTGAGTAGTTAAGCAAAAAGAACGGCCTTGAGTTTCAGGCCGTTCTTTTATTTGCACAAACCAAATCACTCTTCACTTAATTACTAAATCACTTTCAGCAGCGCGAAATGCAGGTATTCTGTTTCAGGCATATTTAAGAGTATCGGGTGGTCTTTGGCCTGCGAGCGCAATTCCAGCAGTATTGTCTTTCTGCCGGCGCTTGCGGCCGCGCGGGCCAGTATCTCGGCAAAAATTTCTCGCGAGATATGGTGCGAACAGGAGGAAGTGGCAAGCAGCCCGCCTTCCGGCAGGGCCGATAGGGCCTGGGCGTTCAGCCTGGTAAAAAGTTTGGCGGCCTGGTTAAGGTTCTTCTTACTCCGCACCAGATTCGGCGGGTCAAGCAGTATGAAATCCGGCTGCTCCGGCAGTTCTTTCCGCGCGGCCGCGGACAAGATCCTTTCCGCGTCTTCTTTCTTAAACACTATTTTTTCTTTGAAGCCGTTTAAGGCCGCGTTTTCTTCCGCCAAGTCCACGGCGGACTGTGAGGAATCCACCGCCCATACTTTTTGGGCGCCGGAGGAGGCTGCGGTTATGGCAAAACCGCCAAGATAGGTGTAAAGGTCAAGCACTTTTCTTCCTTTGAAATAAGGGGCCATAGCCGCTCTGTTTTCTCGCTGGTCAAAATACCAGCCGGTCTTTTGTCCGAGCGCCAGACGCACTTTATAGTTTAGTCCGTTTTCCTCTATCACCGTCGTTTCAGGCATTTCACCAAGCGCGTTTTCCTCGTACATTTGCAGGCCTTCCAGCGTTCTGAAAGGGTGGGTGTTCTTTAAAAGAACCGCTTTTGGGGCCAGCAGCCGCTTTATGGCGTCTAATATTTCATTTTTAATTTTATCCGCTCCGGCCGACAGCATTTCCACCACCAGATAGTCGCCGTATCGGTCTATTATCAGTCCCGGCAGACCGTCGGACTCTCCGTAGCACAGGCGGCAGAATCGTTCCACGCCTAGCGCTTTGCGGTAATCCAGGGCGGTTTTCAGGCGATTGTATACGAAATCTCCGTCCAGCTCCAGTGTGCCGTTCACCAGCAGCCGTATGGCAATAAGGCTGCGCGGGTTGAAAAATCCGGCGCCGGCGGGTTTGCCGTCGGGATACAGCACTCCGCAAATAGAGCCGGGTTCTATTGTTTTATCAACGGTTACAAGTTCGTTTGAGAACACCCAAAGGTGCCCTCCGGCTATTCTTCTGCCGCCGTCGGCTTTTAGTTGCAGGTTTTGTGTGTTATTTTTCATCAATTGAGGTTATGGCTTCTACAGGGCTGCCGATTGAAATGCCGAAAGTTTTGGCAAAATTCCCGTTTCTCACTGAAAATTCCAGAAAACCGGAGGAACCAATGAGCGCCATAGCCGAACCTTCCGGTACGGAGGCATAGGTTAGCTTGAGACCTTTTATAAGATGGTCGGAAACCGTGAAAATTGTCCTGGCGTTTATGTGGTTATGGGGGATATTTGTTACGGAGTTGCCGAAGTTGTCTATGGCTATTATCTGGCCCAGCACCCGGTTACCGGTTTTTTCCGGGTGAGGGAAAGGAAGTTTTCTGTAACCGGTGAATAATGGGCCTATCTTATCTTCCGCCAGGCCTTTTGCCACGGCGGCTGCCACCGGGGCCATAATGTCGCGGCCGTGAAAAGTGGAGCTTATGCGCCTTGAAAAAAGCGAAATATTATTTATGAAACGGGCTTCTTCTATTTTTTCTTTTTCCGCCACCCAGCTTATAAGGCCGTTGTCTGGGGAGATGAATTGATGGTTTTTTGTTTTGGCCCAGATTATGCCGCGCCCTGTTCCCACGGTGGGGTCCACTATGGTCATAAACAAGGTGCTTTTGGGCATATATGACATAGAGGACATAAGGAAAAATGCGGCTGTTTGTATGTCCTGCGGCGGTATCTGGTGAGTGATGTCAATAATTCTTAGCACCGGGTTTTTTGACAGCAAAACGCCTTTTATCATGCCCACAAAAGGGTCGCTGGTGCCGAAGTCCGAAAGCAGGGCGATGTACTTTGTTTTCATAAATTCAAGTTACAGGTCTCATGTCACAAGCCAGAGGGAGAGGAAAAAAAGAATCTTCTTTTCTTAGACTTGAGACCTGTGTCTTGTGACATGTGACTTGAGCGCTGTTCGCGCTACTCCTGTCCATGTGCGCGGTGGAGGGTTGAGCCCGGCACGGTCAGCGGCATCTTTTGGCTGCAAAGAGGACAGTTGTCCGGGGGGAAAAGCTGAAGGGGATAGGAAATAAGGCCCCTTACGGGTACATTGAGCGCCAGATCGCCGGTGGAACGGTCAACAATGGCGGCGACACCTATTACCTTGGCGCGATAGCCGCGGGCAAGGCTTATAGCCTCCGCGCAAAGGCGGCCTGTGTTAAGAACATCGTCCACCACCAGTATGCGCTCGCCCTCCGAAATCTTGAAATCCCGTTTAAGCACCATCACGCCGTTTATTTTCTCAGTGAATATGGAGCGGGCTTTTTTTATGCGGGCCACCTCCTGGCCTATAACCACCGATCCGAGCGAGGGGGAAATAACCACATTTATTTCCTGCGGGAATTTTGAGGCCATTTCCCTCGCCACTTTTTGGGCCAGGTGGGGATATTGCATTACAAGAGAGGTTTGTATGTAAGTCTGGGAGTGAAACCCAGAGGGCAGTTGAAAGTGGCCGTTTAAAATGGCGCCATGTTCCTGCAAAAGACCTACCACATCCAGTTTTCCGAGTTTGGACATTATTTTTTGCCTCCTAGAAAATTATTCAGCCGCTTGAAATCTATGCCGACGCCTTTTTTTTCCGCCGCCTTTATAATGCTTCCGCTGTCTTTGGGGCTCATCATGGTTATATCGGGCTTATTCATTTTACCCACAAGGGTAAAAGCAAGCGCCGGTTTGCCGCTTGAGTCCGTCATGGACTCCGGCAGGCTGCCCATAGCGTAGTATTTACTTGATATTGTATAAATTTTCAGGCTCATGGTTTCGTCTGTAAAATTAAGCTCCCCTTCGGCATAGATCGAGAAATCCCTGCCTTCCAGAAAAAAATTTTTTACACGCACGCGGCCGGCATCAAGCTCATAGTCTCCGCCAATGGAGTTAAACGCCGCGTTATCCAGGGTATAGCCGAATTTAAGCGCCCCCATGCGGTTCAT
This sequence comes from Elusimicrobiota bacterium, assembly GCA_003450815.1. Lineage (GTDB taxonomy): Bacteria > Elusimicrobiota > Elusimicrobia > Elusimicrobiales > UBA9959 > UBA9634. Next base: position 8,744 of record DMES01000045.1, read on the forward strand.
GTTGTAAATTAAACGGAGCGGCATGGACACTATGTAATATATCCTGTCCTGCTCCGAAGTCTTCTGTATATCGTGAAAAGTGCAGCTGCTGGTTTTTATTGATACCGTTCCCTGAAGTTTTTCCAGCGTTCCCGCGATATGTTTAAGGTCCGCCGACAGATTGAAGTCCCGCGCGTCAAAATAATCATGCTTGAAAAAATCCGTCTTGTACAGAAGTTTAAAGGATGAAAAACCGCTGGGCACTGAATTCTTCAGCTTTCGTATCCAGGCTATTTCCGATTCGTACTGTATTTTTTTCTCGGCCCGGTGCAGAAGATTCTTGAGGTCAATAATAAAATCCCAGGCGTCTTTGTAGGTTAATGCCGAGGAGTAGCCTATAACGGAAAGCGTTTTTTTATCGGTAAAGGGGTCATTGATATCCACCCGGCCGCGCAACGGTTGCCCATTGATCTTGCCCGAATAACTTATGCCAAAAAGATCTTTTGAAAAACCTGTTATCAGGTCAAACCAGGTTAATCTAGCCTTGCCCAGGGTAAATACCCCGTTCCTGAGGTCGATGTGATTGTCTTTGAAATTTTCGCTGAAACGCGACGCGAAATCCGTTTCCTGACAGCGCAGCGCTTTGTAAACAAAAGAGGTTTTATCGGCTTTCAGCTCCAGATTTGAGACATTAAAACCCTTTGGTCCGCCGGAAAAACTTATAAGCCCCTGCGCCTTGCCGGCGGCTTCGGTCACAGGCAATTCAATGCCCGTCTTTTTAAGAAGGGCCAGGTCAAAAGCTGGGATTGAGGTGTTGAAGGCGTAGGAAAAAGAGGGTGAACTGAAGTCAATAGTGCCGGTGGTCTTTATTTTAAGGGGCTCAATGGAGGCGGACACTTCCACCGTTCTGGTGGAAACAAATACGGCGTTAATGTCCCAAATAGTGGGCGGAGCGCTGAAGGCGCGCGGCGAGCGCCAAAGGGCGGAGATTTCAGAAGACCTGAAATTCTGAAGTTCGCCTTTCAGTTTTATTTCCGGGCGCCTGAAATCTTTTAATTCGCCTTTGATCCGCGCGGATTTGTTAAGAAGCGAAAGCTGGATTTTAAGTTCTGAAACAGAAGCCTTCTCCCAGTTAAATCCGGCCAGGTCAATGTTGCCCTCCGCGTAAAGGCGGCCTTCATAATACTTGCCTGGCGTCTTGTTTTTTAAAAAAAGGCCCATGGAAAAGGGGGCGCTTTGGCCGGGTTTAAAGTCGTCAAGTCTGACGTTTACATTTTCGAGCGCGTATTGCCATGAGCTGGCCTGGTCTCTTATGATAAGCGTGCCGTCTTTTATTTCGGCTTCGCTTATTTTATCCAGCCTGTTTTTTTTAGGGATACTTCTGTAGGCCGCTAAAATGTCGGATAAATTCCAGGTTCCATCTTTCTTTTTCAGCAGAATTATTTTAGGAGAGATGAAGGACAGGCTGTTTATTTCGATCTTTTTATTTGCCAGGGGCATGAAACGGTATGTGGCATAAATGTAGTCGGCTTCAATGAAGTTTTGTATTGAGGAGTCCGGTTCTATCACTTTCAGCCCTTTTATTTTTATTTCACCGGTCAGAGAAAGAGTTGCGTATTCTATCCTCACCGGCCGCTTAAAAAGTTCCTGCAGTTGATTGGTGACAATAGCTTCCAGATCCTGAGACTTGAACATGGTGTTTATAGTCACCAGAGCTGTGATGGCCAGAAGCGCCGCAAAAAGCAATGGCAGCACAATAAGCCTCAGCAATATTTTCGTTGCAAGTCTTGTGGGCGCGGGTTTTATTGTGCGTTTCATAAGGCTAGGTATATTTTAGCAGTATTGAGGGTATAAGCCGCCGCTCTGATAAGAAAAAGCGTTATTGTTTTGGCGTGAAGCGCTATAGAAACCAGGTAATCCCTGAAGTTCAAAAGCTCGGGGAACATCATCCTGACGATAGCCGCGGCGATAAGGGAGTTAAGTGTAAGAAGCGCCGTGTATGAAAAGAATCTGCCCCCGGCTTTTTTTAGGTCGCTCTGGAGCGGCCCTGAAAGTATTTCCATCGTGCTTAAGGTGTGGAAGGAAAGCAGAAAACCGCTAAGCGCGAGAAAATACGGCCTTGCGGGGCTCAGGTCCGCAAAAAACCCCGCGGTAGAATATATTAATCCCGCCGCCACCGCGTAGAAAGGCACAAAATACGGCGCCAGCGTTATAAAAGTGTTGCCGGCGTCAAGGAGAACATAACCGCCGCGTTTGCCTACTGAAATCTTTTTTATTTTAGCGCCGCTCAATATGGCCGCTAGGGCGTGGCTGCATTCATGGGCCGCCACGTAGGCGTAGCCGTTTTTAGCAAGGGGCTTATGGAAAATCAGGTGGGCGGCCGCGCCTATGAGCAGCGGAAAAGTTACGCTGACATGTGAAAGGGCGTCAAACAAAAACGCCGTCGTTGAAACGGCGGCGGCAACGGCAACAGGGACCAGCATAATTGTCAGGAGCGTTTTAGTGGTTTTTTTCATTGGAAGAATTAAAGGTTTGAAAGGCTGAAGGCTGAGGGCTTAAGGCTGAAGGTGTAGGGTTTACCCTATGCTTTTTCAAAGAGCTAAGGTGAGGACTTTAGAAGGATTTTTTATCTTCAGCCTTCAGCCTGTAGCCTTCAGCCTTAATCTATCATCCATTCCTCAAATTTAATATTTTTAGAGCGCATGTCCGCTTTCCATCTTTCTTTCGCCGGGGCAAGTTTCTCACGGGCACGCGTGCACCACTCATTTTGCGGGCGGCAAAAAAAGGTCGCGGCAGTTTTATACCAGAGATAGGCGTATTTAGCGGAGCTTTCCTTTACGAGGAAGTTTTTTTCGGTTTCAAGTCCGGCCAGCTCTTTTTCAAGATTTTCGGCAGATATGCCGGGTTTTTTAAGAGCAGCGGATTTTTTTTCGTAAATCTTATCAAAGTGATTCTTTTTTAGTTCCGGTCGGTTTTGCCACTGCCCGTAGCGCTCGGCCTTGAGCCACGCGCTTTTTGCCCTGGCGCGCAAATCCAGGATAGCCGTGCCCGAAAAAAAGGCAACCGCCGCGGCCGCCGCTAGAAATATTTTTACGGGTTGCTTTTCCACAGGCGCCTTTTTACGAATAAGATCAATTTCGCGTCATTCTAAGCGCCCGTTTTTTTAACAGAAGGGCGTGTTTTTAAGAGTGTATGCAGGAGGGCGGCGAGAACATGGGGTTTTACCGGTTTTTCAACGAAATCTTTTACGTTCGGTTCCTGTTTTATCATTTCCGAAGTGGAGCGGTCGGTGTAACGTCCGGTCACGATTACTATGGCAATATCTGAGGTGTCGTCATCCTGAAGTTCGCGCAGGATTTCAAAACCCCCGTATTTGGGCAGCATCAGATCAAGAAGCATCAGATCAGGATGAAGGGCCTTTGCCTTGGCAAGGGCTTCTTCTCCATCGGACGCTTTTTCGACTTTAAAGCCTTCTTTGTGCACCAAAAAACTAAGCAGGTCCAGTACGGATTCGTCATCATCCACTATCAGTATCAGTTTTTCTTCAGGATTTCCGAAACTTGTGTTTTCCATTTCTTTTAAAGACTGGTCGTTACCAGAGTTTCTGTGGTTTGCACGCCATGAATGCCGCGCACTTCGCGCACAATTAAGCCGCTCAATTTGTCTATGGTATCCGATTCCGTCACCAGGATGGCGTCCCAGCCGCCGAAGGTCATATAAACATCCTTTACTCCGCGGATGCTTTTTATCTGCTGCACGGCCTTCTGTTCAAGTCCAGCCACCAGTTTGCATAAAACAAATGCGATCATAAGACCTCCTATATTCTTTCATTCCAGGCGGTGCTAAAATATTTTGTGCGTGCCAGGTTTTTGAGTCCTTTAAGCGTTTTGTCATCCGCTCCGGCGGCATGCCAGTTAAGGCCGAACTCGGAACCAAAAGCTTTTAAAATTGTATTTTTATGAAAGCCCGCGTTACTCCTTGCATCTTCCGCCTGTAAAGAGGCCTGATAGAGCATTCTGCCGCCAAATTTGCGCAAAGCCCCGCCAAGAACTTTTTTTCCATTATACAAAATATCCATGTTGACCGGTGTTGAAAAACAATCCATCAGCGGGTCGTTAACGGCGTAGTTTTTAGTTTTCTCGCGCAGCATGGAGAAACTCACTCCGGCTTTCTCATAGGCAGAGTTTATTGCCTTGTGCAGGCGGTCATAGGTTTTGCCGGGCTCAAAGTATACATCGTGGGAGGGGAAAATAAAAGAAAAGGTGAGATCCGTTTCGTGTATGACTATTCCGCCGCCCGTAGGACGCCTGACTACGGCTTGCGGGTATTTGCCTCCGGCCGCTATGGCGGCGAGCACCGCTTTGTGGCGCTGGGAGTAGCCGAAAGTAACACCGGAGCCTTTCCAGTTGTAGAAGCGGACTATATAATCGGATGGCAGGCTTTCGCAAAGTGTTTCGTCAGCCGCCATCTGTTCGTAGGCGTCAAGCGGCGAGGTTTCAAAAATAAGGGCTTTCATAAATCAGGGACTAGGGGCTAGCGTATAGGGGTTAGGGAAGGAGTTCTTTTACACAACCCTAGTCTCTATACGCTAGCCCCTGTCGTTCTACTACCATCTTAAATTCGGCTGCCGCGCGGCCTGCACTTCGTCCAGCCGTTTTACCGGCATGGTGTGGGGCGCGTCTTTCACTTTTTGCGGGTCGCTAACTGCCTCGACGCTTATTTTTTTCATGGCCGCGGCAAATTCGTCTATGGTTTCCCTGGTTTCTGTTTCAGTGGGTTCGATCATAATAGCTTCGTGCACGATAAGCGGGAAATACACGGTAGGCGCGTGAAAGCCGTAATCGAGCAGGCGTTTGGCTATGTCTAGGGTTTTTATGCCTTGAGCGGTCATTTCGGGCCCGGGAGTAAGCACGCATTCGTGCATGCAGTGCTCTTTAGAGTGAGCCGGGTAAGAGTCCTTCAGCAGGGCCTTGGCGTAGTTGGCGTTGATGATGGCATTTTCCGCTATCTGGCCCAGCTCACGCGCGGAATGCATAAGCATGTAGGTGTAGGCTTTTAAAAGCACGCCGGTGTTGCCGAAAAACGCCTTTACTCTGCCCACTGAAAGCGGCCGGTTGAAGTCCGCCAGGAAACGGTCTTCTTCCTTTTTGATTATCGGCACCGGCAGATAGGCGTCTAAATGTTTTTTTACCGCTATTGCGCCCGCTCCCGGGCCGCCGCCGCCGTGTGGTGTGGAGAAAGTCTTGTGCATATTAAGATGCATTATATCCACGCCAAGCTCCCCCGGTTTTACCAGGCCTATGAGGGCGTTGAAGTTGGCCCCGTCCATATAAACCAGCGCTCCGGCTTCATGGGCCATTCTGGCTATAGACTCAATGCCGGATTCAAAAATGCCCAGGGTATTCGGGACGGTTAGCATTACCACCGCCGTTTTTGCGCCCAGATGCCGCTTTAAAACTTCCAAATCCACCCTGCCGTCGGGGCCGGAATTTATATTGATGGGGGAAAAGCCGAGCATGGAAGCGGTTGCCGGGTTGGTGCCGTGGGCTGAATCCGGCACTATGATTTCAACCCTGTCTTTTTGGCCTTTGTGCGCGAAATAGGCCTGGGCTACCAGAAGACCGGTGAATTCGCTGTGGGCTCCGGCAGCCGGCTGAAGCGTGATGGCGTCCATGCCGCAAAGTTCGCAAAGACGGTTTTGCAGGTCGTAGAGGCATTCAAGAGTACCTTGCGCTGTCTCGTCGCTGGCCAGCGGGTGCAGGCCGGCAAAGCCGTCAAGAGCCGCCACATCCTCATTAACCCTCGGGTTATACTTCATAGTGCAGGAGCCAAGCGGGTAAAAATGGCTGTCCACCGAGAAATTAATTTTTGAAAGACGGGTGAAATGACGCACCGTATCAAATTCGGAAAGCTCCGGCAGCCTGGGAGAGGTTTTTCGTTTCATGGCTTCCGGCACCGGGGGGGCGGTGTGTTTAAGACGGCCTTTGAATTTAAGCGCGCGTCTGCCGGGCGCGGATTTTTCTATACTAAGCCTGTTGTCCGGTTTTATCGTATCATACACCTTGCCGCATGCCTGTCCGCCGTTTGCGGGCTGTGGGTTCTTTGGATTGTCAGTGAGCTGATAAGCGGGTGTTGATGTCATATGCTTTCCTTTATGGCTTTTTCAAGGCGCAAAACGTCATCTTCGGTTTTTGTTTCTGTGGCGCAGACAAGGAGGGTATCGCCGAGGTCTGGGTAAAAGTCCTTTAACGGCAGGCCTGGGTCTATGCTCTCTTTCTCAATGAGCCTGGAGCGCAGTTTGTTCGCGTCGCATGGGAGCGCAAGCGCGAATTCATTGAAGAATGTTCCTTTGAATTTCAGATTGACGCCTTTTATGGAGCAAAGCCGCTCGGCGGCGGCGTGAGCGGCGTCGTAATTGGCCTGGGCCAGCTCTTTAAGCCCTTCCGGCCCGAGCAGCGACAGGTAAACGGTGGCGCCAAGGGCGCAGAGGGCTTCGTTCGAGCATATGTTGGAGGCGGCCTTGTCGCGGCGGATATGTTGTTCGCGCGCCTGAAGGGTCAACACGAAACCTCTTTTCCCGTCTTTATCTTTTGTAAGGCCGGCTATTCTGCCCGGCATCTGTCGCACATATTCCTTTTTGCAGGTGAAAATTCCGAGGTAAGGTCCGCCGTAGCTTAAAGGAAGACCGAGGCCCTGTCCTTCTCCCACGGCAAAATCCGCCCCTTGTGCGCCAGGGGTTGAGAACAGCCCAAGGCTTACCGGGTCCGCCGCGGCCACGCACAGCGCGCCTTTGGCTTTTGCCAGCGCCGCTGCCCGGCTGAAGTCTTCGGTTAGGCCGAGAAAATTCGGGCTTTGGACAGCTATGCAGGCTGTATCCTGGTCAAGCAGCATTTCAAGCCCGGCAAGGTCCAGGCAGCCGTCCTTGTGAGGGATCTGTATGAACCGGCAATTATCTCCGCTGCCGAAATAAGTTTTCAGGGTTGTTATGTACTGCGGGTGGATGCCGTAAGAGTAAAGCACTTTTTTCCTGCCCGTAATTCTGACTGTCGCTCTTACCGCCTCGGCGAAGGAGCTTGCGCCGTCGTACATAGAGGCGTTGCCGCAATCCATATCATAAAGCGCCGCTATAGAGCTCTGGTATTCGTAAATTGTCTGAAGTATTCCCTGGCTGGCTTCGGCCTGGTACGGGGTGTAGGCTGTAAGAAATTCTCCGCGCGAGAGCAGTGCTTTCAGGGCCGCCGGTATGTAGCGCTCGTAGGCGCCGGCGCCCACAAAGCTTTTAAGCGTTTTGTTTTTGGCGGCGAGGGCCTTCATGGCGGAGGCGGCCTGCATTTCATCCATACCTTCGCCGGGTAATTTGAATTTGGGATAAAGGAATTTTTCAGGCACCTGTTTTACCAGATCGCTGAAGGAGCCGACGCCTATGGCTTTCAGCATCTGCTCCCGGTCTTTGTTAGTGTTGGCAATGAACATTGGGAACTCCTTGGGGAAAGGGTATAGGGTTCAGGGTAGAGGGTATAGGGTCTAACAATAAGGAACTCCTTAAATTTCTGCAAACTATACCCTCTACCTGCTTTTAGTGCACGCCCTGTTTTATGAATTCCTGGTAGGCGGCCCAATCCATCAGCGTTTTGAGATCATCGGGGTTATTCACTTTCATTTTGAACAGCCAGCCTTTTTCGAGCGGGGATTGGTTGATAATGGCCGGTTCGCCGGTCACCACGGTGTTAAGGGCCGATACTTCCCCTGTGACGGGGGCGTAAATATCAAAAGCTGATTTCACGGATTCCACCACCGTGCAGGGTTTGTCTTTTTCAAGTTTCTGGCTCATCTTGGGCAGTTCCACAAACACCACATCGCCCATTTCATGCTGGGCATGATCTGAAACGCCTACAATGGCTTCAGCACCTTCAAACGCTATCCATTCGTGAGTTTTGGTGTATCTGGCTTCTTCTGGTTTAGGCATAAGTTATCTCCTTGTAATTAAGGTCACAAGTCACAAGACACAGGTCACAAGTCAGAACTGTATGAAAGCTAACGAGTCCGGTAAAACATTAAAAACTTGTGACTTGTGACATATAACTTGAGACTTGTAATCTGCAAGTTTCAACTTGCGGATTACTTAAACGCTGTTCCTTTATGGAAAGGCGTTCTTTGGACCTGGGCTTTGACTCTCCGCCCGTGAATTTCCACTTCAAGCGGTTCGCCGCTTTTCAGGTTCGGGATGTTCAGGTATCCGACGCCGATGCCTTTTTTCAGAGTGGGAGAGTAGGTGGCGCTGCTCAGCTCTCCTATTTCTTTACCGTCCTTGAAAACCTTGCAGCCGTTTCTGGGCACTCCGCCTTCGGTCAGAGCCACACCGGTCAGTTTGCGGGAGACTCCTTCCGCTTTCTGCCGTTCAAGCACGGCGCGGCCAATAAATTCGCCCTTATCCAGGCATACTACCCAGCCGTAATTCGATTCGTAGGTGGTGTGGTCGTCGTCCACATCCTGTCCGTAAAGCAGATAACCGGCTTCAAGGCGCAGAGTGTCGCGCGCGCCGAGGCCGCAGGGGATTATGTTGAATGGACGCCCGATCTCCATCATCTGTTCCCAAACCTGCGTGATAACAGCGTGGGGAGCGGTTATCTCAAAGCCGTCTTCACCGGTGTATCCGGTGCGGCTCACAAAACAGTCCTGGCCGAAAAGCTTCTTTTCCACAATGCCGAAGCGCGGCAGTTCCAGGGCTTCTGGCGCGAAGGTTTTGAACATTTCCGGCACATTCGGGCCCTGTATGGCGGCCATGGAATAAGCGTCGCTTTTGTTTTCAACCGTTACATTCATTTTCCTGGCCTGGGATTTCAGCCAGTTATAATCTTTTGTGGAGGTGGTGGCGTTTACTATCACCAGGTAGCGGTTTATCGACAGGCAAAAAGCTATGATGTCGTCCACAAGCCCGGCCTTTTCATTGGTAAGGTGGGAATATACTCCCTTTCCCGGGACTGCTTTGCGCAGGTCATTGGCGTTGGTGCGCTGCAAAAGCCTGAAACTGTCGGGGCCGCTCACAAAGACCTGTCCCATGTGCGACACATCAAAGATACCCGCCGAGGTTCTTACAGCATTATGTTCCTTAATTATTCCTTCAAACTGTATAGGGAGTTCCCAACCGTGGAAATCCACCATTTTGCCGCCGTATTTGCGGCATGTTTCGTTTAAAGCTGTTCGTTTCAACTTATCTGCGGTAATGTTCATACGGCCTCCTGACGGGTTTTGGTTTCCCGCGCATATACTTTTATAACAAAATTATATGCGGGTGGGCAAGGAAAAGAACTCCATCGGCGGAAAAAATTATCTTTGCCCCGTATAATATGCTGCACAAGACGGCGGAAAAATTCATCGCGCTCCATTCCAGGCCGGTATTGGGGGCCGCCTTGGACGGCAGAAGGTATGGCCCCGTGAAAAAAGGGCTTGTAGGCAAGTATTACGCAAAGGTTTTTGAGCGCAGGATTTTTGAGTTTGTTCCGCCCGAGGACATTTCGCCTAAAAAATTCCCGTATACGAAAAGTTTTATGTTATTCCGGTAAAGAGCGGATTTTATGTTCTTAGTTATTACTCTTCAATGACGGCGGCCAAAACCGGGCTGGCGGCATACGAATCCGTGCTGGCCTCGTTCAGACTGCCGGGCCGCTGACCCATGTGGGGGGCATATAACTGGTGACATAAAAATCTCGTCACAAAGTTGCGGCTATTTATCCATTTTTCAAGCTAATTCAAACCGCTGTCAAATGTGTTCAAGGCCTGGTAAAGAACCGTCCCCTTGGCGGAGATACCAAAAGATTGACGGCTTTTTTCCAGAGCCCGGGTGAACCAGTCATGAGCCCACTTGGCCCTTGGATATTTCTCCCAGCCGGCTGGGAATTCCGCCAGCATCTTGCGCATTGAACTTTCTATGTCCCCGCATATCTTTTCGCGGTTTTCGGCTGTGGCGGATAAATTAAACCTTGAAAGCATTTTATTGTTACGCTCAATAAGTCCGCTGATGAATTTTTCCCATTTGGGGTCATTGCCAGGGCCCGGTACATAAACAACCTCTTCTCCCTGCGCTTTCGCAGCGCTCACGCGCGGGTCAAAACGGACAACGCGGTCTGTTATTTTATAATAGCGCTGCTTCTCCGTTTCCACAACCGGTTCACCTATCGCGAACTCCCCAGCGGAAAGCCGGCCTCCGATTTTCTCTGCCCATTCCAGAGCTTGGTAGTCGGGTATGTACTGCCCGGTTTGTTCCAGTTTCGCGATAAGCGCCTTTATATCAGTTCCCATCTCTTCAAGCTTATTTAAACATTTGTCCGCTATGTCCCGCAGATAGAATCTGGGTTCCCCTTCCTTGATAAAGACCAGCGCGGATTCCAGTGCCTTTACCCGTTCAGAGCCGGTTATCCTGCCGGTTTCGCTGTCGGCTATGGCCTGCCGATAGAACCCGGTGTTTTGCGCCCAAAGGTTGAAACGCGTCTCGTCGCTTTCCTTGCGCGCCGTCTCCAAATCGTTCTTTAGCTCTTTCTCCTTTTTTGCGGGACTTGCTAGCGGTGGATTACCTCCCTCGGTTTTTAGTTCGCGTGCTTTCACTTCAGGACGCTCAAAGTATTTATCTTTAGGGACGGGGCGCGTGTCAGGCCAGGGAATTTTTTTCAGCTTTAAAAACAGCCGGTTGGGCATTACCGCCCCGGCTTTCGGTTGGGAATCCCAGTAGTTCTCCATCGCCTGTTTCCGGGCCTCCTTTTCCTGGGTGAGTTCGGTTTTGAGCGACTCGGCGATCCCCTCGCCCGCGGGCTTGTTTTCGGCGGACCATGCGGGAATGGTTAAAAACATTACGACAATTGTTAATATGTTCATAGGTTAATACTCCATTTCAGCGATAATGGGTTAAACTTTTGAGACTGAATATGACTGTCCGGCACAATATCAATTATGTTTGTTTTATCAAACGCTTGTCAATTCGTTTTGATATACCGCCCCTAATATGTATCAGCCAGCCTTGAAACCGCACCCGGATACTATTGTATTATAGTCCCTGATCAAAGATGAAGATACTTATCTTTTTTTTGCTGACATCAACTTCCGTGAAAGCCGCCGAACCGGTTTCCAGGATTGAAGAGGCTGTAGGGCTGATCTGGAGTAACAGACCGGGAAGTGACAACCCTAAAACCGGCAGGGGTAAAATAAGGTCATTTGAGTTTACCGAAGCTGAGGTTAACGAGTTCACAAAACAATTGATAAGGCGTAAAGGCGGCAAAGCAAGTAACAGTGGAATTTCCATTAAGTCGGTTGAAGTCGGTTTCAGGGATAAACGCATTCTACAAATGGAGGCTGTTGCCGTTCTCAGTCCGGCCGCGTTGAATCTGTTGGGGCTGGACCAGGATGCGTTTCTGATAAAAACCTTGAAAAAATGTCTTGGCATGGACAATTCTTTGTACGTTGAGTGCCTTTTCTCCTCCGCCAGGGGCACAGCCTTGATAAAGGTATTAAAAGTAAAGATAAAGGGAATCCCTCTTCCGGATGCCGCCTTGCAGCGGCTTACCAAGCTTATCGGTGACAGGCAGCGTCCTCCGTTGGATTTTGGCAGGCCTTTTCCGCTGCCCTGCGATATAGAAAAAATAGATGTCCTCCCAGGCCGCCTTGGCCTGCTAGTAAGAGCGCGATAGATGCTTTTTGTTATCATAGCGAGAAGAGATTTGTTTTGGTAATTTTCCTCTTTTAAATCTAAGGAGAAGATATGACCGCAGTCCGTGAAAAAAAACCGTTTTTCATACGCTACACTTTTAAGTTTGAAGACGGCACGCAAAAAGTATTTGAGGCGTGTTTGGACTCAAAAACCTTGCGCGTCGGTACCACTCCCGGACCTGCGCCTGATTGGGCGCGATTGGAATATTCGCAGTGTGAAGGCTGTTCATTGGAGCCGGCAAAACATCCGTGTTGTCCGGTGGCCGTTAATTTCGCGGAAATAGTCGACGCCTTTAAAAATATCGTTTCCATCAGGATGGCTGATATAATCGTGGAAATGGAAGAAAGGACTATTTCAAAAAAAACCGCTGTTCAGAACGGCCTTTCATCCCTTATGGGCATTTACATGGTGGCCAGCGGCTGTCCGATCATGGAAAAGCTGAAACCTATGGTGCGCACTCACCTTCCGTTCGCCACGTCCGAAGAAACGATCTACAGGACCATGACCATGTACCTTGGCGCGCAGTATTTCCGCATGAAGAAGGGGTTGTCGCAGGATTGGGAACTGAGCCAGCTTTACCGGTTATATGAAATGGTCAGAAATGTAAACATCGGATTCGCGGAAAGGCTGCAGAAGGCCTCCAGAGAGGATTCTATCAGGAACTCCATTTCACATCTTGATGTATACGCTGTATTACTGAATGTCGGTGCGTTAAAAAAAGTCGATTCGCTGGAATATCTATTCGCCCCGTATTTGGAATCTGCCGGGGAAATCCAGCCGGGCGATAAAAAAGACGCGGTTTGATCTTAACGAGGTCTTTTTTTCTTCATTAATAAAAAAATATTCCAAAGTTATTACCCTGCCTTCGGAGTCAAAACGCCTGATGTCTAACCCGCTTGAAACTGATAATGGTTCTTCACGGAAGAGAGAGGCCACTCCGCTGTATCCTTTGCGTTCGGCGCAGTTCCACTGCGACCTGTAACCGGGAAAGGCGGTATCGACTTTTTTTAATATAGCCCGGTAGCCGTTTACGTTCCAGGAAAGAATTTTTATTGCCATAAATTCAGTCACAAGTCTCAAGGCCGTTTGTCAGCCATAGGCCCTGATACGACACTGCCATAGGCTTGTCACAGGACACATGGTTAAAGATGATAAAAACCTTTAATCAAGGTTTTAAACAATTAAATCTCCATTTTCCTGCTTGTGACCTGTGTCTTGTGACTTGTGACTATTTATTGAGCGCCTCGTGTATGGCTTCCGCCATGGTGGGGTGCGCGTAAATTATTTCGCGCAGATCTGAGCGTTTCAGCTTGAGTTTAACCGCAATTGCTATAAGATGGATCAGTTCCGTAGCCGGCCCGCCCACTATCTGGGCGCCCAGCATGGTTTCGTCGGAAGCGTCAGATACGAGCTGCACAAAACCTTCCGTTTCTTCGGCGGCTACAGCCCTGCCCACTCCCATGAAAAAGGCTCTTGAGGTTTTTACCGTCAGTCCTTTGGCTTCGGCCTGCGCAGGGTTCAGCCCCACCGTGCCCACTTCCGGCCAGGCGTAAACGCATTTAGGCGCTATGTCCGCGTCAAAAATCTTTTGTGCGCCTAAAATATTCTCCGCAGCTATTTCGCCCTGGCGGCTGGCGGAATGCGCAAGTGGGGAAATTCCGTTGATATCGCCCACGGCATAAATGTTTTCTGCTGCTGTGCGCATAAAGTTGTCAACCTTAACTCCCTTTCGGTCCCATTTAAGGCCTATGGTTTCAAGCCCCAGTTGTGAGAGGTCCGCGAAGCGTCCCGCGCCGACCAGTATTTCTTCAGCTTTTAATTGTGTGCCGTATTCCAGCGTTACTGTTTTTATTCCTCCGGCTATTTCAAGTTTCACGGCCTTTTTGCCCAAATGGAATTTAATGCCGCGTTTTTCAAAGGAGGAGCGCACGGTTCGCGTCACCTGCGGGTCTTCTCCCGCCAGAATGTCCGGCAGCAGTTCCAAAATGCCTGTTTCAACGCCCATGGCGTTAAAGAAACAGGCGAATTCAAGCCCTATCACTCCGCCGCCCACAATCAGGATGGAGGCCGGCAGCCGGGGCAGGTCAAATATCCGATCAGAATCGGATAGCTGTTCCTTTAATTCCAGGAAAGGAGGGGGGAAGCCAGGCCGTGTGCCGACGGCCAGCACCGCGGCGTCAAACTGCTTTGTAACGGGGCCTTGCGGGGTTGTTACGGTAACCTCGTTTTTGCCGGTAAAGGCGGCGGCGCCGCGGATTACTTCTATTTTTTTTGCCTGGAAAAGTCTTTCAAGCGAAGCGCGCAGTTTAAGCACCACCCCGGTGCGGCGGGCCTTTATCTTTTCCCAGTCAAGCATGGCCGGGGAAAAATCAGCGCCTGAGCCGTCTTTCAGCAGCTTTCGCAGGCCTTCAAAGGCGTGTATCCGGTGGGCGGTGTCAAGAAAAGCTTTTGAGGGTATGCAGCCGCGGTTAAGGCAGGTTCCGCCGAAATCCCAGGCCTCAATTATGCAAACTTCCGCCCCAAGCTCCTTAAGGCGCAGCGCCGCCGGGTAGCCGCCGGGGCCGGAACCGATGACTACAACTTTTTTAGCCATTTTTTTCTCCTAAATGATCTGTATAATCGTTCTTAAATCTGTGTAATCAGGGGCTGCTTTTTTCAGCAGCCCCGAAATAACCGATAAGCAGTTCGCTGAGCGATTTAAGCGCGGCGGCCAGCTTTTTGTTAAGTGTTTCTGAAAATTCCGGGGTAATTTCAGGCCTGGCAAGCGGCCCTTTGGCCTTTAATTTCAGTTCATTCGGACCGCTCTTTGCCTCAAGGCGCGAATCAGTTTCAAGCGCGGCGCAGTCAAAGGCCAGATCGGCATTAAGGGTGAGGAAATTTGAGTCTATTTCTATGTTCTTCAGGGAAATTACCGAGTTTTTCAGGCTGAAAACGGCTTTAATCTTTTTGGCCTCAATATCTTCTATGCGCGGCACGGACTTGCCCATCACGGAGGAAAACATCTCAAGGCCTCCGGTAAGGGTACGCCTTACTGAATTTTCGCTTCCAGGGATGAAAAGTCGTTCGGCTTCCAGGCTTGCGAAGTAATTTTTGTCTCCTGTTTTTGAGCGCATATTGAAAAGTTCCCAATCCGCGCTAAGGGCGGCCAGCGTAATGGCGCCGTATGAGGCGTCATCGGCCTTTAATGAGCCTTTAAGCGAGACCAGCCCTGCGTATTCAAAATTCGCGCTTGCTTTTAAATCTATAAGTGAGCTCAATAGTTTGCCGGCTATAGCGCTTTTCAGCAGGCCTTTGAATTCCGCCGTGTAGTTGCCGCCGAAAGAGGAATAGTGCAGCAGTTTCAGGTTGGAGTTCTCAAGCACGAAATCCCGTCCCGAGGAGCCTATGCTGACTTCAAGCCTGGCGTTTTCAAGCTCAAGCTCTTTGGCGTTCCATGTAATGTAAAGGCCCTGCCTGGCTTTCGGAAGCAGGGCTAGAAGATCCTCAAAATCCCAGCGGCCGGAGTTCTCACGCAGTTTGAATACAGGGTCTATAAAACTGACTCTTGCGAAATAAACCTGCTTTTTTAACAGTGCGCGCAGTTCGGGGCGGATCACGGTTTGCCTGGCGCAAAAAAACTCTCCGCTTTTAAAAGAGGGCCGTTTTGAAACACAGGCGTCTTCTATAATTACGCCCCTGAGGGGGGATAAAGATATTTTTTTAAACCGTATTTCCCTGCCCAATTTATGGCCTGCGGCTGAGTTTATCCGGCTTGTCATGTAATCCGAAAACTGTCTGTATTTGACATAAATAAACAGCATCACGCCAAAAAAAACAAGTAAAGAAAAAACCGCGATAATTTTTGAAATTTGGTTATTCCAGCGGCGTGGGGAAGATGCAGGCGATGGGGGCATGGCTCCATTATAGATAACCCCGCCACTTGCTTGCAAACTTGTGGTTTGCCTTCGTGTTTCAGGCAGACAGTATCTTCCTGTTTGTAATCCATAAAAAAAGAGCCGGGAGTTTTCCCCCCGGCTCCTTTATAAACGGCGCTGTTTTAATTGGTCATTGTGAACTTGAAGTTATTGCTATTGCTTATGGGATCTTTCAGCCACACCCCGTCCTTTACAACGGATATCTCCTGCCGGTATCTGTTCCCACCGTAAGTGTATACGCCCTCTGAAACAACTACGCTGTTAAGCCTAGCGGAATACTTGCCTGCGCCGTTGGGCTGCAGGTCCACCTGCTGCATCTCCTTCACTGGGCTCTGTCCGGCTACTACATAAACATAATTTATCAGAACCACGCGTATCTTGTGCGCGGCGGTATCTCCGGTGTAGACATTTACCCACACTGTCTTGGCTATAACGTCTTTATTTGTTGTGGCAGTGATGTAATCGACGGTTATGCCTGTTCCATCCGCAGCCTTGAGGGCAGCTTGCTTCCAGCCGCTTATGGTCGGGCCGAGGTCCGCTTTTACCGCAGTCGCGGCTGAGGGAGCGGCTGAAAGCGCCGACGCCGCAAGCTTAGGAGCGCCTGCCTGTGTCTGAAATGCATCTATCTGCGAGAGAACACTTTTAAGCTCGGTTGCAAAAGAAATATCCGCAACGCCAAAAAGCACTGCGGCTGCAATTATAAGTTTTCCGTTCTTTATCATATTTCCAAACCTCCAGTTATCTTTGAACAACATGTTTCCACTTACCAAAGTTTACCATCTTACCGGGTTTTACAATAGAGCAAAAAGGCCCTCTTTTTCAAAGTAAATGGTCCAGTTGCCAGTAGGCACTTTGGGCAATGCCCAAAGACGTTTTTTAGCCTGGCAGCCCAGCTTTACCAGTCTCCGCTGGAGGCAGGCGGCGCCCCGGTCCGTCATGATGAAGACTTCATGTGTATTTTCAGGCGGCAGAAAGCTTAAATCAGGAAGCGGCTACAGTTCCCCGCGCAGCCCGTTCCATAACAACAGTTTTAAAATATCCGGCGCTTTTTTGGGGTTGTGGAAAGCCGCAGCCTGCTCTTTTGTGATCACTTCACATTTGGGTAAATCTCTTTTAGCCACATTTTCCGCGAGCCTTGCTGCGAGCGTCTCATTTTCAAATTCTATCACGGTTTCGCTGTTAAGAGATTCGCTGCGGGGGTCCAGGTTGTAAGAGCCTCCGATCACATATTTCCTGTCGGAGACGGCGAATTTGGCGTGCATAGTGCCTTCGCTGAATTTATGGCCTGCCCATTCCGCGATGCGTATAGAGCCGCTTTGGTTCCTAGTGCCTGTCTCATGATTGACCGCCAGCAGGCCGTGGTAGGTGTAGCGGCTGGCGTACGACATTTCCGGTAAGTCATTTGTGGCAGGGGGATTGGTGATTATGGTAACCGCCACTCCTCGCCGCGCCGCCCCTTTGATAGCGGCGAGGATACGGGGAGTGGGAATGAAATAGGCGTTGACTATCAGCAGTTCCTTCCGCGCGGAGGCGCAGAGGTCTTCGTAAGCCTGAAGAATATAAGTTTCTTTCACTCTGGGGCGGGATTGAAGAAAGCGCATTTTAGCCGGTAAAAGCTCAGGGGTGTAATCCGAGGCTCCGCGCATTATCGCGTTTACACGGCCCTGAATAGCTTCGTCCGGTTTGAATGCCGGAGGGGTATACATGCCGAAATTCATAACTATATATTTGCGCCACAGTTCCCAGACCCTGTCTGTGTTCCATAGGCCCGGCCGGCTGTGCTTTATCTTTTTCTGTTCGGCGTAATTGCGCTCAAAAACGGTCGTGATATCATTTACAACTTCGCCTGTTACCAGAAAATCCTGGTCGCGCCAGCGGTGTCCTGCGTCGTTTCCCATGCGGAAATACTCGTTCGCAATATTCATGCCGCCTACTACCGCGGAGGCGGAGGCAGGGTCCTCCGCGTCTATTATCCACATCTTGTCATGGAGGCGCTTGTCGGGCTGCCTTGGGTCGTGGAAGGAAATTTCATTCAGCCATTGCAGCAGCAGGGCCTCGTAGCCCTCCACCTCTATGCCGTTCTGTTTTAGATCGTAGTACATGAACTGAGTGGCAAGGTCCAGTTTCTTTTTGGATGTTATCAGATTTGAAAAGGCATCCACGATAACGCGTACGTCGAGGCCCTGTTTATGCTTTTCTTTGAGTATTTTTGCTACGGCCATGCCGCTCTCGTCCGCGGTGAAAATGAGCGCCTGTATGCGTATGGAACGCCTGGCGTTCTGCAGCGTCTTGAGCCGGGCGGAAAATGCTTCCTCTCCGCTGGTTAGCAAGGCGAGATGGCCGCGGGTGACGGGCAGAAGACCGCTGGTCCCTACACCGGGGATGGGGCTGCCTTCAAACTTTCGGCCCCAGAAATTATATGCCGCCGGCTGGAGGGGGACTGAAATAGCCGTGGGGAGCGGAACGGCGGGAATGTTTTGGTGCCCGGTTTCTCCGGAGGCCTGGGGCTTGTGTTGTTGTGTGAAAAAAGAAAAACTCTTATACGCTCCTGACGGGTCTATGTCGGACGCTCTGATGCCTTCAAGATCAAAAATCTGCGCCTTTGTGGTTAAATTGGTGGAAATGAGTAATATAAACGCCGCCGCTGATAATTTTACTTTTTTGCTCATCACTATTCCCTTGCGCTCAGTGTCCAACATTTATAGTGTACCTGTCTGCACGCCTTCGCAATAGGTGCTAAAGTCCTATTAAACCGTTTTTTAAGGCCTATTCAGTACTAGGTCCAAGGATAATTAAAAAGGCAGCAGGAGCCTTTTTATTTGTAAATCTGGTGATGAATCGGGATAATGACTGCACTTGTCTGCACAACGAGTTTTATCGGAACACGGCGTAAAGCCATATTTTCTGGAGTATAATATATGTAATGGGCAGGCTTATGAAAAACATCTTTTTGTCGGTGGTAAATAAACTCAACGGCAATTTTACCGCTGTTTTTCTTTTCTTTGTCCCGATATTTTTGATTTCGGACCTTAACGCCTCCGTTTTGTCGGGGCTCGATGTTATGATTCAGCAGGATTTTGCCCAGTTTGCTGGTAAAAAGGCCGCGATAGTGACCAACCATACAGGGGTGGATGCTTCGGGGCGGAGTTCAGTGGACGACCTGTTTAATTCCCGAAATGTAAAGCTGAAGGCCATATTCAGTCCGGAGCACGGCTTTAGAGGCACCGCTTCGGACGGCGACCAGATAGAGAACTCAACCGACCCGGTTACCGGCTTGCCGATTTACAGCCTGTATGGCAAAACACTCAGGCCTACAGCGGCCATGCTTGCCGGCATAGATGTAATATTTTTTGACATACAGGATGTGGGAGCCAGATTCTACACCTACCTTACAACAATGGCCCTCTGCATGGAGGAGGCGGCTAAGAGAAAAATAGATTTTGTTGTGCTGGACCGCCCGAACCCGATAACCGGAACGGTTTTGGAAGGCTCCGTGCTTGCCCCGTCCGTTCAGGAGTTTACCGGGTATTTCCCTGTATCGGTGCGTCATGGCCTTACGCCTGGTGAAGTGGCGCTTCTACATAAGGACCTGCGCGGACTCGACCTTAGCCTGACAGTTATAAAGCTGCGTGGCTGGGACAGGACCATGTATTATGACGAGACGGGCCTCAAATGGGTAAATCCGTCCCCTAACATCCGGGGAGTTGATGCCGCCATAATGTATCCGGGTATAGGCTGCTTTGAATCCACTAATATGTCGGTAGGCCGGGGCACGGATTCGCCTTTTATGTGGTTCGGCGCGCCCTGGCTGGACGCGCAAAGGTTAGCCGCCGCGCTTACCGCTTCGGGCATGGCAGGCGTTCGTTTTTATGCGGAGGACAGAACCCCCTCAAAAGACGCGTATGCCGGCCGCTTGTGCCACGGTATACGGATTGAGATAACGGACAGGGCGTCCGTGCGCCCTATGGATATTTTCGTGCGGGCCGTCTGCGCTTTGCGGGATAAACGATATTACGGGGAATTCCGTGTAAGGGAAAATGAATTAAGGCTTATGGCCGGAAACAATGTTTACAAAGCCATTTATGAATCCCGCGA
Organism: Elusimicrobiota bacterium; assembly: GCA_003450815.1. Lineage (GTDB taxonomy): Bacteria > Elusimicrobiota > Elusimicrobia > Elusimicrobiales > UBA9959 > UBA9634. The sequence continues at coordinate 28,430 of DMES01000045.1, forward strand.
TTCCCCTGAAAAGATACTGGCCGATTTTGCCGACCAATGCAGGGACTTCGATCGTTATAGAGCCCAATATCTCTTATATTGAGTATAAAACGCGGGGGATGGCCGCTTGCGGGGTGGGTGTCGGTTTTAATTCCAACTGTTTATTTCAAGAAACACAACGTTCTAATGAATACAAAGTTCCCGCATAAAATACCGGACTCCCGTCCGGTGATGAAAGCGGCTCGTCCGAAGGACGCCGGACTTTCATGTAACAGTAAAGAAGTTTCCGGCTCCCGCCTGGGTAATTTCACCCGCCGGGCAATGCCGTTTTTGGTGGTTGCGTTGACATTTGCCGTCTTTCTGCCTGTTCTGAAAAACGGATTTGTGGAATGGGATGATATACGCAATTTTGTGAACAACCAGAAATACCGGGGTCTGGGCTGGGAACAACTAAAGTGGATGTTCACATCAGCCGGATTAGGCCCCTATACTCCGCTGACTACAATGACCTTCGGCCTGGATTTCCTGATATGGGGGGTAAGTCCCTTCGGCTATCATCTGACCAGCGTGGTTCTGCACTGCATTAACGCGGTGGTCTTCTACTTTTTATGCTTTAAGCTTTTTACATTGGCTGCCGGGTCTCTTTCCCGGGAAAAGAGTGATGAGCTTTACCTTTCAGCCTGTTTTGCCGCTCTTTTTTTCTCCATACACCCGTTACGGGTGGAATCGGTGGCATGGTTGTCGGGCCGGCATGATATTCTTTCATGTTTATTTTACATGCTGGCGATTCTTTTATATATCCAGCCGCGCTCCGCAGGCGGCGAAAACGCGCCGTTCCGGTGCCGGCATATGCTGCCGCTCGCCGCATTCTTTTTAGCGCTGCTGTCCAAAGGCATGGCAATAAGTCTTCCCGTGGTGCTGGTTATGTTTGACATTTACCCCCTTAGGCGGCTTCCGGACAATTCCGGTAAATGGTTCTCGCGGGAAACCCGCCAAATCTGGCTGGAGAAGATACCTTTTTTTGTCCTTGCCGCAGTTTTCGGCATAATCGGTTACGTATGCCAGGCAAAAGTCGGCGCTTTGGCATCCTATCAAAAATTCGGGTTTATCTCCCGCGCCGCCCAGAGTTTGTTCGCGGTATTCCTATATATACATAAAACCATGATTCCATCGGATCTATTGCCGCTCTATAGGCTTGCGGATGGCTTCGGTCTGTCGAATCCAAAATCCTTGTTCGCTGGCACCGTTATTGCGGCAATCACCGTTGCGGTAATTGTCCTGCGCCGGCGCCAGCCGGCGGGTCTGGCGGTATGGGTTTATTACCTGGCGACGCTAAGTCCGGTGGCGGGAATAGTAAAAATAAATTCACAAGCCGCGGCTGACCGTTACACCTATCTCCCATGCCTGGGCTTTGCCCTGCTGGCCGGCGCCGGATTCAGGATGTGCCGGCAGGCCGTGGGCAGGCGGCTTGGGAATATTTGCGTTATCCTCGCGTGTTTAGTGATAGCCGGTTTATCTTTTCTGACCTGGCGGCAGGAGAAGATCTGGCGCGATTCAGTAAGCCTCTGGTCTTATGATCTGCGCAGGGACCCGGGCAACGCATTGGCGCACAACAATCTCGGCGTTGCGCTTACCAGGGAGGGCCGGGGGATGGAGGCTGTGCCCCACTATCTCAAGGCCCTGGAGCTCGACCCCAACTATGCCGATCCTCATAATAATTTAGCCGTCTTACTGGATGATCAAGGCCGGACGGCGGAGGCCATCGGGCATTACCGGCAATCTTTGAGGCTAAATGCCGACAGCGCCGAGCCCAACATCAACCTGGCCGTTTTGCTGGCGGGGCAGGGGAAACTTAACGAAGCAAAACTCCACTACCAACAAGCGTTGCGCGTAGAGCCGGGCAACGCCCAGGCCCATAACAATCTTGGGGCCATCTGGCTGCAAGAGGGACGCTATGAGCAGGCGTTGCAGGAATTCCGTCAAGCATTGGTCTTCAGACCGGATTACGCGACTGCGCAGAACAATATGTATCTGGTTATGAAAACATTGAAAAAAACCGCTAAGGCCCAGGAATAACTTACGATAAGACTGCTGATGTTGATGACACATCAGCCGCCTTTAGGATTTCGCCCGAAATAGCGTTGATCTGGTTTGGGTTTTTAAAAGCAAGTCTGTAGACAAAATACCCGCTGTTTTCTTTCACCGTTTCTGTTACCAGCGCTCGGATATCTTCGTAATCATTGCCGCCAAGCTCAAAACACAGCGCGATTATCCCGCCCTTTGTAATTACAAATTTGCTTATCAGTTCCGCTCCTTCAGGGCAAAGCCGGACAAGCCTGCCCCATAGCGGCGGCAGGTCCGGCGAGGTCTTTATAACAACTGGAATGTAGCCCACAGTCCTTGGAGGGGGTTTGACAGGCTGGGGGTTGGGATGGGAGGAAAAAAAAACGAGTGGTACTTTTGATATAGCTTTTCCGTTTGTTTTTAATTCCTCCAGGCTATTCCTCCAAACCGTCATCGCAGAGGTTCCAGCGGTTTTAATCTTTTTTAAAATTGTCTGTATCTTGCGTCCCATTCTTCAGCCCTCCGCCTTCAGCCTTACTTAGGCTCATTTTCAAAAAATACCAGCCCGGTGTCCTTGTCCTCGGCGGTAAACCATATTTTTCCGTCTTTTGAGGCCAGCCCCGTTATCTTCAGCGCTTTTCGGGAGTATTGTTTTATTTCCGAACTTGAAAGCAGTGTTTCCGGCTGGTCAAGCGGCATTTTTACCAGAGCTTTCAGCCCTTCATCGGCGACCCATAAAAAACGGGTGTCGCAGGCTAAAGCCGTGATTTTTTTGCCCGGGTAAAGATAATGGCCAATCTCCGTAAAGTTGTTGTCAGGCAGCCGCTTTGAAAGAATGTTGTCATTATAGGCCAGCCAGAAGTAAAGCCCGTCGTGGCAGATACCCGCGACGCCCGTCCGGCCGGTTTGTATTCTGTTCATCAGTTTCATTCCCGGAGCTTTAAGCCTTTTTTCAATTACTCCCGGGGCGGTTTGCAGCCAAAGGGCGTCGGCCGAAGCGGTCATCGCGGCAATGGGTTCTTCCGGCAGGCTGGTTACGCTTTTTATTCTGAAATCAGCCGCGTTATGCGTGTATAGCGCCTGGGTGTACCAATCGCTTATAAGCACATTGTCGCCCTCCAGGGCTATCCCGGTAGGATGGGAGTAGGGCAGGGATATTTCCGTAGGAGCCGGCGGTTTGCGGGTATACCTGTTGGAAGCGTAAAACCACCCGGAGGCCATGCCGGCCAGGAGCGCCGCCATTACGGCGAAAACGACCAACTTCGTGTTGTCCTTTTCAGGCGGTTTCTCTTCAAGCTCAAGCGGAGTGCCGCCCAGATCCAGAGTTTTTTTATAGAGGGGACGCATTTCCTCTTCCGTCCAGGGTGTTTGGGCGCAGTCAAAAGCGCCAAGTTTCATAAGCGCCACGGCCCGCGAGGCATCGCGGTTTTTAAGCATAACCACCAGCGGCAGAAAGGGCGCCACCCGCCTGAGTTCACGCAGTTTTATTTCGGAGGGAGGATCCTGCCCGTCAACCATGAACACGGCTTTAGGGCGGGCTTTTTCAAAAATTGAAAGTGTGTCGTTTAAATCCATGGAAAATACGGTGTCGGCGCCCAGATTTTTGAAGATACCGGCCAGTATCAGTCGTTCTTTTTCGCTTGAGGTTATTATCAGTACCGTGTTGAACATAAGCAGCCTTGGGCTAAGTCACAAGTCACAAGACACAGGTCACAGGTAAGAGGCTACAGTTGCAATCAAAACTCCAAAAAGCCGCCATTTACCTAATTACTGCTTGCCATTCTCCGGCGGCGGGGCCGGAACTGTTAAAACTGCGCCCTCAACCGGCAGGCCTTTTAAAATATGTTTTTCATTTGCCGCGTACAGCCTTTCCCAAAGGTTTGGGTTGCCGTAGTATTGTGAGGCTATGGACCTTAAGGTCTCCCCCGCTTCCACTTTGTGAAGCCGGGGCCATTTTTCAGGCGGAGGCGGCACATATTTTTTTACAGGCTTAGGTTTTTCTTTCCTATCATTGGCGTCCAAGATCTCCAGTTCCATGTTTTTCAGCTGGCCTTCCATGCCGCGCAGGCGGGTTTGCATCATGGTCAGGTCCGATTCCAGGATATTCTTGTTAACCCGGTAAGTGGCCACCGAGGTTTCAAGCGAAGTCTTCTGAATGCGCAGGTCGTTTATCTGGGTTTTAAGTTCCTCCGCTCTTCTGCCGGCCTCGCCCACCAGCTTCTCGCTGAAGGAGGCCGCGCCGAAACGGTAGGCCGCGGTTATGCCATAAAAACCAGTCTGTTGGTTAAAGCTTTTCAAGGGCAGCGACCAGGCAAAGTCAACAATTAAGGGTGTGGTATTTACTCCAAAGCCGAGAGCCAGGTTGTCTGCCCCGTTAAAGGCAAATCCTTTGCCCACCCTGAGCTGAAGAAGGCTGTTGAAAAGATCTTTTTCCGCTCCCATGAATAATTCGGAATATACTCCCCGCGCGCGCAGATCCAGCGAGAAAACGGCGCCGCCGTAGCGATAGGAATTGCCAAAAGTCAGTGTGGCAAGCGATTTCCCCAGGCCATAAACGGCGTCAGTTAAGACAAGCGCGGTTTTAAGGCCGGAGTTGGATTCAAGCAAAAGTCCGACGTCAAGCCCGATTCCGACATTGTTTTTTTCCGTGGAGCGTAGATACACCACTTTTAAGCCGCCGCCATAAAGTATGGGTTTCTGAAAGTATTTGATAGTGGTCCGTCTTCCCATTTCAAGAGCCACAGTGTCGCGGCGGCCCTTAACGCCCTGCCTTGCGGTGTAATAGCCGAAGCCCACTACCTGTGCGGGCACATCCGGCGACGGCCGCACATAGGTAAAGGCCGTTTCGCCCTCCGTTTCAAGCGGGGACATGCGCCTGGCGAGCGTTAAAGAGGTTTCAGTATTGCCAAGGCTTGAAAGCCCGGCCGGGTTATAAAAAATCGCATAAGTATCGTCTGCTATGCTTGAAAAAGCTCCACCCATGGCGTTTTGTCTGGAGCCCGGCATAATAGTGGCAAGGTCGCCAGCCAGGGCGTTTACTCCCGAGAACAAAAGTCCCGCGGCAAGACAATGGAGCGTGGATTTTTTCATAAGGTCAAATATATTATAATAAAGAATACTTAATCGGTATTGAATATATATTGCACCTTTTTAAAATCCCAGAGTTGAGATGTAATGATTAAAATTGCCGCTATTCTGTTTCCCGCCCTGCTTCAGGCCGCCGGCCTTGCTGCCGCGGAAATTAAAATCGCTTATCCCTATGAGGGCATGACCCTGCCGAATGTCCCCAAAACTTTTATATTCGGAAGCATAGAGCCTTCGACCGCGCCTTTCCTGATAAACGGCTCAAAAATTGAAGTTTACAAAAACGGCGGGTTTATCGCTTATGTGCCCATATCTACCGGCAATTTTTCCTTCAGGGGAGAATTGCTTGACGGCACCACCGTGGTTTATGAAAGAAAGGTAAAGGTTAGACAGGCAGAGCCTCCGCGTCCATCAAGCGGCACGCTTTACCTTAACATAATTTCGCCGGTCTCGGAAATGGAGCTTTCGCCGGGCGATTTTATAAATGTGATAGCCGAAGGCACACCCTGCCGCGAGGTTTTTTTTTCCGCCGGAGATATTTTCAGCGGCGAAGCGATGCCGGAAATCCCAAAATGCTCCGGAAGGTATTTCGGTTTTTATGCGGTTAAGGATTCCGACGCCGGCAAAGACGGGGCTATAAGCGCGCGTTTCAAGGCGGGTTTTTTCGCCAGAAGCGCGGAAACGGTTTTAAAAAAACGCATAAAGATTTTGAAAGCTCCGCGGATGCTTGAAACCTCAACCGATACGGTGGTACTGCGTAACGGCCTTGATACAGGCTATATGATGTTCTTGCCGCTGGGGGTGAAGCTGGTTTCAGACGCAAAAATAGGCTCCATGTACAGGGTCAGGCTTTCCCCGGGCGAGGCCGCCTGGGTGGAAGACGGCAAAGTGGCGCCCGCGCCGCGGGCTGTTTTTCCGCCGCTGACAGAAACCGGCGTGATAAGGCTGAAAAAAACAGAAACCGGGTCGCAGGCCGCAATTTCGCTTTTTGACAAAGTGCCGTATGTGGCGGAAGAACTGGAAAACGGCCTGCGCTTAACAATTTATTACGTCAAGCAGCATACAAACTGGGTGGTTTATGATTCTTCCGACTCGTTCGTTAGAAATGTCTCTTTCCGTCAGACCGGAGACAACAAGGTAACAATGGATTTTGAGTTCGTCAAAGAGAAAGCGTTGTGGGGCTATGACATTTATTATAGCAGCCGCGCCCTGATTATTGATTTCAAGCAGCCCGCTTGCGCGTCGGGGGTCTGGCCGAAACCGCTTGAGGGCGTAAAAATAGTGCTTGATCCCGGACACTCCGCGAAGCAGACTCCGCCATACGACGGCGCTATCGGTCCGATGGGTACTTTTGAGTATCAGGCAAATCTCGCCATAGCTTTAAAAACGCAGGAGGCCCTGTCAAATCTGGGCGCCCAGGTTTTCCTTACCAGAAAAGGCGATGAAACCGTACAGCTTGCCGACAGGCCTAAAATCGCCAAAGAGTACAAGGCGGATATTTTCATCAGCATTCACAATAACGCCATTGGCGACGGAGAAGACCCATTCTCACAGCCAAGGGGTTTTTCGGTTTATTACAACCAGCGTCATAGCCGGGCTTTGGGAAACGCCATACACAACTCTTATGCCGGAAATATTCCGCTGCCCGATGAAGGCCTGCGGTACGGTGATTATTTAGTGGTTAGAATGACTTATATGCCGGCCGTGCTCCTTGAAAATGTTTACATGATACTGCCGGAACAGGAAGAGATGGTTTTTACCCGGGCTTTTCAGGAAAAGCTAGCCGCTTCAATAAGCTCAGGCGTGCTTGAGTTTTTCGGCGTGGTTCCGCAGCCCGCCAAAGCCGGGCAAGCCCCGCCCATTTGGAGCAAAGCAAAGGATAATTACCAGAACACCTCTGTTGACGACAGCATACGGTCCAAAAGAGCGGGCCGCGCGCGGAAGGCGGCTCCGTTGCGCCGCAGGAAAGGTAAAAAATGAGCGAAAGCCGCCTTGAAATGCTTGCAAAATTCTCCGAAGGCCTTTTTGCCGAAGCTTCCGGCTCCGGCGATGAGTTATGGAATTTTCTTACGCGCGCTGGCGCCCCTATGCTGGGCTGCCACGCGGCCAGTTTTTTTGAAGCCGACGAAGTGAAAAAAACGCTGACTTTTAAAACCAGCATCGGCCCCGTGGGGGCGGATCTGGTGGGGGTCAGCTTCACTTACCAGGAAGGAGTGGCCGGCGACTGCGCGCGCACACACCAGGCGCTGCTTGTAAACGACGCGGAAAACGACCTTCGTTTCACCAATAAAGTCGACTATGGCACGGGTTTTAAAACCAAATGTATCCTTAGCCTGCCGGCGCTCGCCGGCGGAAAATTCCTGGGCGTTATGGAATTCATTAATACCGTCTCAGGCTCTTTTTCAAATGACGACCTTTTATTCGCTCAGGCCATAACCACCTTAACCGCCCGCGAAGTCTATATAAAAAAACTTGAGGCTACCGTGAAACAGCTTAACCTTAAAGGGGAAAGCACTATAAATAACCTCTCAGGCGGTTTTATCGGCTCTGACCTTGAAGGTAAGATCATATTTTTCAATCCCAAAGCCAAAGAAATCTTTGAGACCGGCGATGATTATCTTGGCCAGAATGTCGTAAAACTTTTTCAGCTTTGTCCCGACCTTGTAAACGCCATAGGCGCGGTTTTAAAGCAAAACAAAACTGTGCACCGCCAGGAGTTTAAGTGCTCCGTGAACGGAAAAGAAAAAATGATCGGTTACAGCTCCATTAATATAAAAGGCATTGACGGGACTGTTATCGGCGCCGGGGTCATCTTCCAGGACATCACCAACATCTGACGTAACTACTCAGTAGTAGTTACGAATAAAGGGGATAACTGAATGCAAATTCTGACAGGAGAACTGGTGCGGCTCAGGGTGTTTTTAAGGCCGTTCGCCGTGGCAAAATACTTGAAAAGCGCGCGGGAGCCCAAACTGCACCTGGGCTGCGGCTCAAAGGTCGTGCCCGGCTGGCTTAACGCCGACAAATTTAAATCAAATGCCGACATCTACCTGAATTTAAACGCAAGGTTCCCGTTCAGCGACAATACGTTCACCGCCATTTACAGCGAGCATACTCTTGAGCATATTCCCACTGATCATGTGCCGCATCTGCTGGCCGAGTGCCGCCGCGTTCTAAAACCCGGAGGCCTTCTGAGGCTTACCGTTCCCGACCTGGGTATTTATGCAGCGAGATATGTGGCGGGAGACCGCGCTTTTTTTGAGCCTATCATCCGCAAATATGCGGAAAACATGGCGAAAAACAAAAAAAAATACTGGCTGGTAAGGTCTCCCGGCGGCGCGTTCATGTCCCGCGCTGTGCATAGATTTTATCACCATCGCTGGATGTATGATTTTGAGACGCTCAAAAGCTGTCTTGAGGAGATTTCGTTTTCAAAAGTTTTAAAGCAGTCCTGCGGAAAAAGTCTAAAACCCGATGTCGGGGCCATGGATGGAGAAGACCGTTCCTTTGAGACGCTGTATGTCGAGGCCGTTAAATAGTTTTTTATGAGTAAAGATTTTGATTCATCAGGTGTGCAAAGCATAGCCCTGATACTGATAGGCCGGTTGGGCGACTATCTGGTTACAACTCCATTCATAAGAGCTATGCGCGAAAGGTTTCCCAAAGCCTATATCGCGCTATTAACATCAACTAAAGCCAAAGAACCTGCGCTGCTGAACAACAATTTATCAAAAGTTCACATCTTTCACAATTGGCTGAATCTTGCGGCTGATATAAAGATGATCGGGTTTTTCACAAAAAAATACGATATCGCTATAGACCTGAATCCCGCTTATTCACGCACCTCGCTGGGAATTATAGCCGCGCTTAAGTCGCCGGAAAAAATAACCTTTAAGAAAAAGGCTTTTTCAAAGGTATGCAACCGGCTGATTGACAACAGCTCCGACACGGAACATTTTTCTGACAAATATGAAAGGCTGGCCGCTCTTTTCGGAGCCGCCTGCCGGCAGCAGATGGAAATGGAGATACCGGCCGTGGCGCTCAAAAAAGCCGATGAGCTTCTGGCCGGTATTCTTGCCGTAGACGGGCGCGTAAACATCGCTATCCATCCCGGAAACTTCAAAAAAACGGGACATCGCTGGCCTGAGGAAAAGTTTGTTGAATTTACAAAAAAACTATTATCTGACCCCCGGCTGAATGTTTTTTATCTGACCGGGCCGGGCGAAGAGAAAATTACCGCCGCCAATATTCTGCGTTTCCTCCCCGCGGTCAAAAGCCTCCCGCCGCGGCCGCTGACGGAGGTGGCTGCTATACTTAAAAAAATAGATTTTTTTGTCTGCAATAACACAGGTACGCTGCACCTGTGCGCGGCCGTGGGAACCCCGACCTTCTCCTTCAACACGCAATACAGCCTTAAAAACTGGAAGCCAAAGGGCGAAAAGCATTTTTATCTTGCCGGCGAATGGGGGTCCTGCCGGATGATCCCTGTCGAGTCCGCCATAAGCGAGTTTTATAAGTCCTTAAAAGCCCTTTCCCTGCTAAGGGCTTGCGGCAAAATAATATGAATGCTCATATTATTTTGCCGCGAGCCCTAAGTTAGTTATTAAAAATTTTTGCATCAAAAATTTTTCATGTTAAAAAAACCAGAACTGGACCTAAACCCTGAATTTTTGCGGGCTTTCCGCCTTATGGAAGACTCGCAGTCCAGCGTGTTCATCACCGGCAAGGCCGGCACCGGCAAATCCACCTTGCTTTCCTATTTCAGGGACAAAACCCTTAAAAATACCGCGGTGCTGGCGCCAACGGGTGTGGCGGCGCTTAACATCGGCGGCCAGACCATACATTCCTTTTTCGGTTTCAAGCCGGACATCACTGAAGAGCAGACTGTTAAAATAGCAGGCAAACTGATCAAAAGGGGGAAAACAAAGCTTTATACGGAGCTGGATATCCTTGTGATCGATGAAATATCCATGGTAAGGCCGGACCTGCTTGATTGTGCAGACGCTTTTCTGCGGACTTTGAGGCATAATCCGCATGTGCCTTTCGGGGGCGTGAAGCTGGTCTTTATAGGCGACCTTTACCAACTGCCGCCGGTGGTCAAATCCGGTGAGCGCGAGCTTTTTTCGCGGATTTACGGAGGACATTATTTTTTTGACTCAAAGGTGTTCAAGCGGCTCAGGCCGGAATTTGTTGAGCTTGAAAAAATATACCGCCAGAAAGATGAGCGCTTTATAAAACTGCTAAATTCGGTGAGAAATAATTCAGCAAGGGAGACGGAACTTGCCGCGCTGAACGCAAGATATCATCCGCATTTTGTCCCGCCGGAGGATGAGTTTTTTGTGTATCTTACGCCCACTAACGCCAAGGCCGCCTCGGTTAACGGCGAAAAACTTGCCGCCCTGCCGGGAAAGCCGGCGGTTTATCCGGGCGCAATTGAGGGCGATTTTGACAGCAGGCTGCTTCCAACTGAAGAGGAACTTGTATTGAAAGCCGGCGCCCAGATAATGCTTTTAAATAACGATTCAATGGGCCGCTGGGTTAACGGCAGTATGGGCAAGGTTGTTGCGCTGCTTCCGGACGGGGTTCAGGTGGAGCTTGATGACGGCGAAATTGAAGAGGTAAAGCCTTTTACCTGGAACATGTTTAATTACCGCTATAATGAGGAATTGGAAAAAATTGAAACCGAAGCCGCCGGCGGGTTCACTCAGCTGCCGCTGAAACTCGCCTGGGCCGTCACCATTCATAAAAGCCAGGGTAAAACTTTTGACAGGCTGATACTTGACCTTGACCGCGGCCTTTTCGCCTCGAGCCAGCTTTATGTGGCTTTGAGCCGCTGCCGCTCGCTTGAGGGAATAATACTTAAAACCAGAATCCAGAAGGCGCATATACGCTGCGACTGGCGGGTGGTGAGATTTTTAACGGATTTCCAGTATAAGAAATCCGACGAGGAACTTCCGCGGGAAGAAAAGCTGGAGGTTTTACGCTCGGCGATCCGGCATGGCGGCAGCGTTGAAATGATTTATCTGCGGGCCAACGGCGAAAAGTCCAAACGGCGCGTGAAGCCGCTAGAAATAGCGGACTGCGAATTTATGGAAAGGTCTTTTGAGGGGCTCAGAGCGCTCTGCTCGCTCAGGAAAGAAGAGCGTGTTTTCAGGATAGACCGCATATTGGAGCTGAAAGAAGTGCGTGCTGACGGCCCGGAAAAGGTATAGGCCTTTTGCCTTAAAAATTCAGGGACCTATGGCCCGGTTCAGGATGTGGGCGGATTCGCTACAATAGACAAAGCGCTGAAGATAAGCGCAACAATCCTGAAAGAAGCGAGGCAAAATGAAAATACTTGCGATAGCGGCTATGGCGGTGCTTTCCCTGAATCCTGTTTTCGCCAGCGCGGCGGGAGTGTGCGATATGAAGGCCGCTCCTGAACTGCAGGCGATTGACAAAACAATCATCTCCGCGGCGGCAGGCCTCGTGCCTGCCCCGGTTCTTACGCGGGTTTCCGCGCCGGAAGATCTGCTGCCGTTATCCGCCGTTAAAGGCTCTTCCGAGCTGATAGCCGCAAAAGACATTCTTCTGCCTGCCAATATTTACCAGATCTATATCCAGGACGGGGAACTGGCGGTAACCGCGTACAGAACAAAATCATTCTGCCGGTTTTTAGTGGCTGGCGTCCGCCCGGTCAACCAGGTGCTGAAGAAAGGGTCCAGGATCCGGATCCGGCGGGTTATGCATTCTGATGTGTACATGGAAGAACTGGACGTCCAGATAGCGATGGATTTTTTAGATTTTGACAATAGCAATTTTTACGGCATGTTCTGCGTGGGAGACAATCCAGTTCCGAACGGGTCGTATTTAGGAGCCCCCAAGTTCGTTTCCGAGATTAAGATCGGGGAGATGAAGAAACTGCTGGGCGGGTTCTTCGAGTTTAAGTAGGGTCTGCTGAAAAAGTCCAG
>DMES01000045.1:40711-51678 GCA_003450815.1 Elusimicrobiota bacterium
ACTTTTTCAGTGCCCCCTAAGTACTAGCCTGAATTCTTCAGTTGCAACACCATAAACGTCTGAGCAAGCTGGATTTGTTTGTTCCGTCATTCCGGTGTAAACCGGAATCCAGGGGATACTTAACCTGGACCCCGGCTTTCGCCGGGGCGACGTCTGGACACCGGCCCCCGTATCATAGTACGGGGCAAGCTTCGCCGGTGTGACGAAGCAACTGGGTTTTTCAGGTTAGGGCACAGGGCGGCCAGGGGACACTCTGCGCATAGCGGCTTCCGGGCGCCGCAGACCGCGCGGCCATGCAATACCAGCGCGTGGGCGAACCAGATCCAGTCCGGCTTCGGAATGCCAGCCATAAGGTCCCGTTCTATTTTTACAGGGTCGGTTTCTTTTGTGAGCCCCAGTCGAAAAGCCAGCCGTCTGACATGGGTGTCCACAACCACGCCTTCAGCTATCCCGTAGGCCGAACCAAGCACCACATTGGCTGTCTTTCGCGCCACGCCGCGCAAAGCAAGCAGTTTTTCCATTTCCGCCGGCACTTTGCCGCCGAAATCATCGGCCACGCCTCTGGAGGCTTCTTTAATTGAGAGCGCTTTTGAATGATAAAAGCCGGTGGAGCGTATAAGCGTTTCCAGGGCTTTAAGCGGGGCGGCCGCCATTTCCGCCGGCCCCGGATATTTTTTAAACAGCGCCGGCGTAACAATATTCACCCGCTCGTCGGTGCACTGTGCCGAAAGGATGGTGGCTATCAGCAGTTCAAAGGGATTTTTGTGCCCAAGCGAGCACCCGGCCCTTGGATAGGATGTTTTTAGGATTTTAATTATCTCGGTTATGGTTTTGTTCATGCATTTAGTAGGCAAAGATATATAGAGGTGTAGATGCATGGTCTGTAGGCTGTACTGCTATGCATCTAAATTGCTTTGCGTCTATGCCTCTATAGTATAAAGTCCGTTGACAAAAATTTTGACTTGCGGTTTCTTAGTATGTCGCGGATAAGTTTTTTGTTGGCGTCGGAGTCTTTGGCCGCCACAAGTGTCCGTATGGAAAAAACGCGCAGGGCGTCGGACACGGACAGCGTGCCCTCAGCCGAATCTTTTCTGCCGGTAAAGGGGAAAATGTCCGGTCCGCGCTGGCACTGGCTGTTTATATTAACTCGGCAGACCTGGTTTACCAGAGTGTCCAGCATAGCGGCGATTTTATCCATGTCCCGCCCAAAAACGCTTACCTGCTGCCCGAAGTTGGAATCCACAACATATTTCAGCGGCTCTTTAATATTGTCAAAAGGCGCCACGGGTATGACCGGTCCGAACTGTTCTTCCCGCCAAAGGCGCATCTTTTTATTTACCGGGTAGATCACGGCCGGGTAGACAAAATTGCCATTCGCCAATCCTCCGCTTTCATTAATAACTTTTGCTCCGTGCTTTTTGGCGTCGGTTATTATTTCGGCCAGATAGGGTATTTTTTCGTCCTCAGGCAGGGGGGTAATCTTAACCTCCGGTTCCCAGGGCATGCCCAGTTTGACGTTCTCTATGGCGGTAACCAGTTTTTTTGTAAATTCTTTTAGCACAGAGCGGTGCACGAACAGTATTTTAAGGGCGGTGCAGCGCTGCCCGTTGTAAGAAAGCGCGCCGGTCAGGCTTTCGCTTACCGCCAGGTCAATATCGGCATCCGGCAGTATTATGCCGGCATTTTTGGCATCCAGGCCCAGCACGCAGCGCAGGCGGTGCGGCTTCGGGTGCTGCTGCTTCAAGATGTCGGCGACTTTACTTGAGCCGATAAAGGCCAGCACATCAACTTTTCCGGTTTTCATTACGGGGCCGATTATTTCCCTTCCCGCGCCGTAAAGCGTGTTAACCACGCCTTTGGGGAAAGAGTCGCGGAAAGCTTCGAGCAAAGGCCGGTGCAGCAGCACGCCGTATTTAGGCGGCTTAAAAACTACGGTGTTGCCCATCAGTATCGCGGGGATGAGGGTGGTGAAGGTTTCGTTAAGCGGATAGTTATACGGGCCCATGCAGAGTACCACGCCGAGCGGCGCGCGCTTTATCTGCGCTATCACTCCCTGCGTAATGGACAGGCGCGAGGAGGTGCGGTCCAGGTCTTTCAGCGCATTTACAGTGTCAACAATATATTCCACAGTGCGGTCAAATTCCTTCCGGGAGTCTTCAAGCGATTTGCCGATCTCCCACATGAGCAGGTTCACTATTTCGGCGCGTTTTTCCTTCATGCGGTAGACAAATTCTTCTACATGCGCCGCTCGCGCTTCCACGGAAAGCGTGGGCCAGCGCCCCTTGCCTTCGTCGTAGGCCTTCACGGCCGCGTCAAGCGCTTCAAGGGCCTCTTTTTCCGTCATCAGCGGGTATGAGCCAAGGCGCTTGCGCTCCAGGCCATTTTTGCCGCGAAGACTTACTGGTGATAATACTTCATGCACCGGCCCCAGCCAGGCCCTGATTTTACCGTCAAGCAGGTAATCTTTCTGCTCAAGTGGGAGAATTCTTGCTTCTCCCGGAATCTCACTCTCAGCGGGAAAAATGCCGTTTATTTTTTGGGATATTGTCATAAATCATCGCTGCCTGGAAGACAGAATTCAGTAGTCAGAATCCAGAATAGATGAGGCGAAAAAGTCTCCTACAGACTTCTGACTTCTGAATTCTGGCTCCTGACTTCTAGCGTTCAACTTCTGAAAACTACTTCAACACCGTTTTAAAAAATATCTTTTTGCCGTTTACCAGCGCTCCGTTTTTGATTTTTGCGAAATCTAGGCCGAATTTTTCCAGAAACGAGACTTCCCGTACGGAACCGGTATCCTGTGTGGCCTCTATAAGACGGCCGTTCCCGGCGTAGAGCATCACATGGGTTATGTTTTTCGGCTTGTCCTTTTCGGAGGAGAAAACCAGGTCGGCTGTTTTCAGGTTCTCGCGCGAAACGGATCTGCCGTAGTTGAACTGGTCGGCGGCGTTTCGCGGGAGCGTCACGCCGCTGGCGCGGTAGGTAAGGTTTATAAGGCCGGAGCAGTCTATGCCCCAGGCCGAGCGGCCGCCCCAGTAATAAGCGTCTTTAAGAAAAAGTCCGGCGGCTGCAAGTATGTTCTTGCGCAACTCGGGCGCCGCGGCTTTTGAAGGCAGCCGGTTTATGTCTTTTGCGTTTATTTCGGTTGTCAGGGAGTCGGCTGTTATTATTTTCAATTTACCGGATTTTTCGCTGATGATCCCGACTTTGGTTCCTAGAGAGAGCGTTTTATTTTCGCCGTCAAAAGCTGCGGCTGACTTTTTAACTTTAATCACAGCGTCCGGTTTAAACGGGGGGAAAAAGGCCAGGTCTTCAAGTTTTACCCAGCCTGAGTAGGGCTTGAAATCCCTGCCTCCGACCGACGTGGTTTTCTGGTCGCCGGCCTCTATTCTGGCCCATTGGCCCTGCATGTCAAGGATAGACGCGGGCTCTCCCAGTAAAAGCTGTGTTTCAATTAATTTCTTGCGCTCTTCGCTGTTTGCCGGGGGCATGGAGAACATTTCAGTGTAAGGCGTTTTAACAACCAAAAAGGCGTTAAGGTTCCCGGCCACGGCGTAAGAGGTGCCGTATTTGTTTTTAAGCCAGGCGCGGGCGAATTCTTTTCGGTTATAAACCCGCTCAACGGTTTTTTCTTCGGGGGCGGCGGGGTCGTTTGTCAGCACATCGCCTTTGGCGTCAAAGCCCTTTATAACCAGCAGGTGTCCTTTTGTTTTTTTCAGCGGCGAATTTTTAACTTCATCAGGGCCGAAAGTGACGCTTGCTATAAGCGTAAGTCCGCGTGAGAGATAGGCTTCGGCTTCGGCCATGGAGTTAAGCCTGGTCAGAAAGGCGTAAAGCCCTCTGGAGCCGGCGTAGGAGGTGTTAAAGGTCCAGTTGCCGTAGATGGTTTCCTGGTTGTCAAGCACCGCGGCGGCGGTTTCAAGCGGTGGTTCTTTTTTTCCGTAATAATTAAGGACCATGGAAAGGGATACCGGGCTGCAGATGTCGCCCGAGTAGTTTACCTGCTGGAGCATTTGCGAATAACAGGGGATGATAAGCTTAAGCGGTTTGGTGTCACTGTCTCTTTTTACGGCGGCAGCCTCGTCAAACGGCAGGGTGGTGTCGCTGTAGGAGGCGGCAACCAGCCTTAAAGCGGCGCCGTTTTCCTTTGAGAGCAGCGTGAAGCGGTAGCGCAGGGCGGAAGCTTTTTTTTTGAGTTTTAAAATGTCAACATCCATTTCGCCGAATTTGTTGCCCTGGCCTTTCGCGCTGGCGGAGCCGCCGGAGCGAAACAGCCCGAAATCAAACCAGGGGCTCCAGCCGTCCGCTGTTTTCACTTTGGCTTCAAGGCGCGAGGCGCCGTTAACGCCCAGATCGGCATTGGCGCTCAGCAGCAGTTCATTAAAGGGGAAGGCTGCCTTTATTTCCCGCGACACCAAAGAGGCTTCAGGGGTTTGCGAGCTTTTTTTTACCAGCTTGAAGACGCCGTCTTTTAATTCCGGCTCCGCGAAACCGTCAAGCCCGGCGCCGGAAAAGTCCGCAGGCAGAAGATGGACCAAAGTGAAAGAGCGAAAAGCTGAAACGGGCGGGTTCTGGGCTTTTATTTGCGCTGTCATAAGGATAAGGATTACTACCGAAAATATTTTTCTAGACACATGATCTTTCCGGAATACAGGTGCGAGTCATAGTTTGTATAATCTATATTATCAAATAAGCGGCAATTTCAGAAATCCAAGAAATATAGTCCGGTCTGGGTGTTTTAGGGGAATGACTTATATAGTTGCCTGTCTTAGTCAGGATTTCCGCTGAAGAGGCGGAATAAAGGTTATGTCTGATATGCTTCGCAAAATCATGGGATTGCCGGTTTTACTGCTTTTATCTTCCGTTCCAGCCTGGTGCGGCATGGTTGATAAAATAGTGGTTTTTAAAGAACCTGTGGCATTCGGCCGCATTCATTCCAGCATAACGCGGGGTGGCGGGGAAATAACGAAAGAACTGGATATTATAAACGCGGTGGTGGCGCGCTTCCCTTCGGAGGAAAGCGCCGCGCTGGCTTTGAGCCGGATGCCCGGTGTGGAACTGGTGGAGAATGACGATTACCTATACCGGCTTTTCGCGGATGATGAAATGCCGGGTCTTCCATCCCTTGAAAATTTCATTATTAAAGCGGACGAAGTTGTGGTTAAGTTTTCTACCTCGCGGCCTGTAAAGCAGCCCGTGAGTACCCAGAAGCTCCCGTGGGACATAAGAAGGATGGGCGCCAGGGCGGCCTGGCAACAGGTTACGGGCCGCGGTGTGAAGGTCTGCGTGTTGGACACCGGCATAGACACAGATCACCCGGACCTTCTGCCTAATTACGCCGCCGGCTCTAATTTTGTAAATCCCGGCACTCCGCCTGAGGACGACAAGGGGCACGGCACCCATGTTTCCGGCACTATCGCCGCCGCAGATAACAGATTTGGCTTAATAGGCATGGCTCCGGACGCCAGCCTTTACGAGGCTAAAGTGTTGGACAGCAGCGGTTCCGGCAAAACCTCATGGCTTATAGACGGGCTGGCCTGGTGTAAAATGAACGGCGCTAGTGTGGCTAACATGAGTCTTGGCAACACCCAGGTATCGGAGGCGCTGCATAAAGCGATACAAGCCGTTTATGACGGCGGTATGACGCTTGTCGCCTCTTCAGGCAACGATCCGAAGGCTCCTGTTCATTATCCGGCTGCTTATCCTGAAGTTATAGCTGTTTCTGCCAGTGCGCCTGGAATTTCAGATTCTTCGGGAACAATAATTACCCCGGAAAGTCTCGCCGCTTTTTCTTCCATCGGTCCGGAAGTCGATATGATTGCGCCGGGCCAGAGGATATACTCAACCGCGAGGGGCGGCGCATATATTATGATGAGCGGTACCTCCATGGCGGCGCCGCATGTCGCTGGAGCCGCCGCCCTTGCCGTGAGCCTCGGCTATGTGACCCCGGTTGAGATAAGGAGAGCCCTTGAACTGGCTGCGGTAAAACTGCCCGGTCTTACCGAAGAACAGCAGGGTTTTGGCATGATAAACGCCGGCAATATCCCCATAAAACGATAGCGATTCATTTCAAAATAAAACTTACGGTTGAATATGATGTGGGCCTTTATGCTTACTGCCCGATAGGTCTAAAAACTTCAGCATGCTGGGTATTGCGCCTCATTTGGGGTGTCCCTACAAAAAATACAATATTGTAAAGATTTACATACTCAGGAGGTCTTAAAATGAACAAAAAGTCTCTTATGGCGTTACTGGCGGTCTCTATGCTTTCAGCCGGAGTTTGCAGGGCGGGTTTTATGGAAGATGTGGCCGCTGCCACGGGCGGGGATTTCAGCGCTTCCCTGGGTGCGCGTTCGGCGCAGTTTGCGGCAGCCGGCAGTGACTTTAAAGTTTCGGCGCCGTTAGCGGTTGTTGGAACCGTTACCAGAGCTTCTGAGCTTTATTGCGGCGGTGGTAAGCTGCAACTCACTGTCAAAGATGCCCGCCGTTTCAACGCGGTTGTGAACGACGCCGCTATAACTTCGGCACTGCGCGCCGCGGCCGCCAAGTTCTACGAGGGCGAGCAGCGCCTGGTTAATGTCACATTCACCGGCCCTTCTTCCTTTATAGTGGCTGACCTGCAGAAGAATTCCGATGGCTCCGGCTATGCCGCCGGTCAGTTCGCGCCGCAGATCTACCTGTTGGGCGGCGGCCGCGCCAGGCTGCTTCTGACCTACTTCCGCATGAACAACAGCTATTCCTACGATTACAAAGAAGTTGCCTCCTTTGAGTTTAGCGGCTGCAATAAATAAGAGTGTGCTATCCAGCGGAGCCGGGGCCGGGTTTTAAAAGCCCGGCCCTCTCTTTTGACTGCCGCTGTTTACGGTATTCAGCCGGCTACGCGATTGAACGGAGTGCTTGGAAAATGGGAGAATAACCCTTATAGGATATAATAGAAATGGCGTTTTTTAATGCTTTTATTTTAGTTATATGTATCGGAGTAAACGCCGGCGCGGTGGAACCGGAAATAAATAATTTCCCCGTTGATGTACTGAGGGAAACTGGCAGGGTTTTTACCTCGCCCGCGAGAATGACCCATACGGACGGAGCTTGGCTGGCCGGAATTGCCGGAGGCGGGTTTTTATTATATTCAATGGATGGGCAGATAAGGCACGCTTTTGAAAAAAACAGCTCCGCCTTTAACGACAACGCCGCCACGGCTCTTGAAAAATTTGGCGATGGCGCTTATGATCTGGGTTTTCTCGGTATTTACGGTGTGGCTGGTTATTTGTTGAAAAAACCTGAAATGACCGGCACGGCAATGCTTGCGGCCGAGTCCTTTGCGGCTGCCAATGCGGCAGGCACGGTTATTAAGGCAGCGGCCGGGCGCGCGCGGCCGTACGCCGGCAAAGGGAAAGGTGTTTTTAAGCCTTTCAAAGCCAGAACCGCTTATACTTCATTCCCTTCGGGCCACACCACAAGCGCATTCTCGGTGGCTTCGGTTCTAGCTGCCCGTTATGAAAGCCCGGTTGTGGGAATTGTCGCCTACTCTTTGGCCTCGGGCGTGGCCCTGCAGAGGATATATGCGGACAGGCATTGGGCTTCGGATGTTTTCGCCGGTGCGGCGCTGGGCACGGTGGTAGGCAGGGCTGTGGTTAAGAACACCAAAACCAAAAAAGAGAAAACATCTTATTTGGTGCCTGTTTTTGCCTCCGGGTATAGCGGCGCTATGGCGGTTTTTACTTTTTAAAAATTTTTTCAGGAGAAGAAATATGAAAAAGATTATTTTGATTTTACTGATTTTACCTGTTGTCACGGCGGCACGTCAGCTTGAGCCGCCTGTGGTGGTCTTTCAACCCTCTCACCAGAGCGATACCGGAGAAATATATAATGAAGCTGAAACCTGCAACGCCATAGCCGAATATGCCATGTACTCAAAGCCGCAGTACAAGGAGCACAAGGTGTGGAGTTATTCCCAGCCGGGCCTGCATCACGCCGATACCGGCACCAATACGCTTATGGCGCACACCTCGGCCCTGGAAGACGGGAAAATCTCCGGCTATGCCTGGGAGCTTCAAAGCTCAAACGCGTTCAACCCGCTTGTATTTATCGGCATACATAATAATTCAGGTACAGGCCGCCACGCGCTATGGGGCTATATTCACGATGGGGATGCAATGGAGGCGGCTAACCGCAGGCTTTCCGATATACTGATAGAGGAAATAGCCCGCGCCACCAATCTTGAAAACCGCGGCACTCACCGGGATAGCTCCGCCGACAGGAACAACTATCGCTGCGCGGCCACCGGGCGGCTGGCTTTTTATAGTATTGACGAAAATGTAAACCGTGCGCCTTATAGGGTGCTGCTTGAGATAGGAGATAGCGAAGTCAGCAGGGCTTTTCTGCTTGATGATGGCAACCGGAGAGTTATCGGGGGGGCAATAAAGCGCGGTCTGGCCAGGTTTTTGGAAAGCCGCTAATCCTCTTGCAAAGGCTCCTGGTGTATGGTTACCTTGGCTATGTCATGCATTTTGGATCGCAGATGGTCTTCAATCCTTCCAGCAAGGTTGTGTGCCGTAGCCAGAGTCGCTTTCGCGGGCAGGGCCAGGTGTAGGGATATTAAAAGCCCGTTTTTGGTCCGTCTGGCCCGTATGTGGTGAGGATGTGCTCCATGGGGGAGGGGGAAATATTCAAGCGCAGCCGCAACTGAAGCCGTGTCCGTTGTTTCAGCCACATCCGGTTTTGGCGTTTCCCGTGCCGGCTCAAGGTGGGTTGTTATTTCAGCCAAGTCGTGCTCTGATGCTTTAAGTTCCTGTTCAAAAGCTTCCGCTTTCAGGTGGGCTTCTTCAACGGTAAGTGAGCCTTCCACTTCAAGGTGCAGTTCCAACGCGCGTCTTCCCGCTTCTTCATAGATCATAATACTGTGCGCTCCCAGACCATGTTTTTCGGCCAAAACTCTTACCGATGACGGCAGATCCGGGTCGCCGTCATGGCATGGTTCCACATGTACCACCACGTCCGCCTGGGGGAGAGCATTTTTGACCGAGGCTTCGGCCATATCCGCGATCTGGTGGGATTTTTCAAAGGTGGTGCCGCGCTGTACTGCCAGCGTGACATCCGCGAAAATCTCGGGTCCGGAACGTCTTACCCTTGTCTTCAACACGTCGGTAACTCCGGTTACCCTGGCCGCCGAGGCTACTTTGTCGTGCAGGCTGCCGGGGATGGCGTCAAGCAGGTCGTTCACAGACTTTTTGCCAAGCATCCAGCAGGCGTGCACCACAATTATTGCTACGCCCAGCGCAGCTATTGAATCCGCTTTTACCAGCCATGGCAGATTAAAGCTGCCGGCGGCCAGTACGCAGCCAAGTCCTATTAACACAACAGAAGAGGACCAAATATCACTTTCAAAATGCAGCGCGTCTGCTTCCAGTGCCTGGCTGCCCCACTTTTCGGAGGTGCGCCGTAGCGCGCGTGACCGGGAAATGTCTACGATTATGGAAAGTGTTATCACAAGGAAGGACCATATGTTAACTTCCACCAGCTTGTCCACAAAAAACAGTCTTTCAGCCGCCTCCCAGACTATCCACACGCAGGTGGCAAAAAGCAGGGCGGTTTCAAACAGAGCCGAGAGATTCTCCACCTTGCCGTGGCCGTAGGTGTGGTCGGTGTCTGCGGGGCGGCTTGAGACGCTTACTGCCCAATAGGTGACTACGGCGGCAAGCAGATCAAGGCCGGAATGTGCGGCTTCGGACAATATGCCTAGGCTGTTGGTCCAAAGGCCAATGCCCAGTTTGGTGCCGGTAAGCACCACGGCGGCGCCCACCGAATATAGCGCCACGTTTTTTTTCTCTCTATTGGCCTGCGCTGAGTTGTGCCTGTGTGGCTGGGCGCTTTCGTTCATGATTTTATTGGCGAATCTCCGATTTTATTTTCCGCCTGCCGACTGTAAAAAAACCACGGAACTTTTTTAAGAGTCCCGCGGTTTTTTCCGCTGCCTTCAAGGCCCGGCCGCGCTCTAAGGGTTGTGCCTACGAGCCGCCTGTTCCTGATTCAGAAAAATAATAGCAATTGTTTTTACTGCGGTCAAACTGGTCGGGGCACCGGGAATCGAACCCGGAATTCATGCTCCCAAAGCACGCGTGAGAACCATTTCACTATGCCCCGTACTATGAACTTCAAAAAATACACATTGTTGATCCGACCGTTAATATTCTACAAAACTTGCCATGTGCCTGCCCTGTCTAATCCGAACTTTGTCTAAAAACTCAGGAAAATATATAATGTAACTACATTCCGGGATGGTGAAACGGTATCACGGCAGACTCTGAATCTGCTTTTCTAGGTTCGAATCCTAGTCCCGGAGGATTTTTAGACACTCATACGCAGACCCATTCGTTTCTCGACGGTGGGTCGCGTTTTTTTCCAGTTCTAACCTGGTTTCCCCCGTTTCTTGGAAGGTTCGAACTATTTTGGCGCAATTGCCGATATGTTTTAGCGGTTCCTCGACGGTAACCTGCACTTCCCCGTCCTTCAGCAGCCAGTTGGTGCCCAGTGCGCCCAGGATCTCGCGTTTAACGGCATCGTCGCCCGTTTCAAAGCGTTCCTTGGCGGTCTTGGCGAAGTTAAAGGCGTTCTCCGCCCGAATTAGCCAATCGTCCACCCGATTATCGCTATCCTTCAATAACTCGGTAAGTCGGGTCTTTTCTTTGATAAGGGACTCTTTCTTGGCAAGGAATTGCTCCTCATCCACCTCGCCGGAGAGGCGCAATTCCAGCAGTGTCAATGCGTGTTAGTTTTATTTCTTTATGCAACAATGCAAGCACGTCATTGGATTTTGTGGATTCAGCAAGCTTCCAGCGTGTCTGGTTTTCCAAAAAGATGCCTTGCAACTCGGCTGTTGAGAAAATTTTGGAGCCGCACTTGTGGAAATACTCCACGATTAGATGTTTTGCGCGTGAGAGTGAGCTATATCCTCCATGGCCGCCGGC
>DMES01000063.1 GCA_003450815.1 Elusimicrobiota bacterium
CAATTATACTGGATGGGATAGAGCACATAAAGGTCGTTAACAGGACGCAGATGGCATAGATGGTTAAGATGGTCCTCAGGGCAGATAACCTCCACCTGCACGCCGTATTCCTTAAGCAGCCGCACTACTTCCGGCATTATGAGACTTTTGCGGTCAGCCGTATGACACGGCATAATTATGCCTATCTTCATGATGTCCGCTCCTTATCTCTGCGCGCATGGATTACATAATCTGCCAGCCGCCGATCGGCATCAGGCACACCGGTATAATTGGGAAACTCATTCACTTCAATTACAACCGGGCCTTCCGGAGTTTCAATGCAGTCCACTCCATACAGCTCCAGGCCGAACAGGAGTCGCAGGCTGCGGCCTAATTCTGCCAATCCAGCGGTCAACGGCACAAGTTCAACCTTCGCTTCGCGGCTTTTTACACCGCCAATGCCGCCATTGACCGCAAGGCCGAAGGGCGAGGGTTTGCGCACCGAGTAGATCTCGTCCCCGATACCGTAGAGCTTTAGGTCATAGCCGTCATTGGCTATAAAACGCTGCGCTAAAGCAACCGGCTCGGGCCACTCCACCAATTTCATTTCCTCCGGAGTATGCACCAGACGCAGGCCGCGGCTGTTGTCGCCAAAAATGGGTTTTAGTATGATCGGGTAAATTTGGGATGGAATCGTTTTGTAAAGTTCCTGGACAGGCCCCAGGAATGTTTTAGGCGTGGGAAGCCGGGCCTTGGCCAAAAGCACCGCCATATCCGCTTTGTTATGAACAGAGGCTATGGCGGAACGCCTGTTGATGGCATGCACTCCGCGCGCTTCCGCCCAGCCCAGCATACAGAGGAGATGGAAACTGCGGCCACGCGCCACGATAATATCCAGGTTTTCCGTCCACCGGCTGTCATCCAGCGCGTAAGCCGATTCTTCCGGGTCAAGACAAAGGGTCTCCTGGCCCGCCGCGCGAAGGGCCAAGATCAAGCCATTCGGCTGGGCCTGGGAAAGATACCGTTTTTCAACCAGAATTCCTATGCTCATGAAAGTCCGTTTTAAGTAAAAAGATAAAGTCAGGGTATGGAATTTGAAAGTCAGACTAACTTTCAACAGTTCTCCCACATTACTCCCAATAGATATTATATTACGATCGGACTTATGTGGCTTGAGGCTTTCGGCCTTTTATATTTTCGCAAACGACCCAGCGCAGAGTGGGCCTTTTGGCGGCGCCCTTTCTCGTTCGCCGCATGAGAACCTGTTTTTAGCCGGGATTATCGGGGTTTACTTACACTTACTGTGCCCCACGCCTTTTGAACAGCCTGTCGCAGGGTTTCTTTCGGGTGGGAGAGCAATTCTTTTGTTGAAAAATAGTCTGAAGCGTCAACAATTGCGGTTATGCCGGCGGCGGGGAAATTTTTTTTGCCTGTAAAGCGCGAACTGCCGCATACCATAACCAGCGGTTTTCCGCAAATCTTTGCCATAGCCGCCACAGCGGCGGGCGCCTTGCCGGAAAAAGTCTGGCTGTCAAAGCATCCCTCCCCCGTTATAACCAGATCCGCCGCTTTTACTTTAGTTTTAAAATCCAGCTTTTCAAGCACAAAACCGGCGCCGTCCAAAAGCTCCGCTCCAAAGAAAGAGTAAAGCCCGGCTCCCAACCCTCCCGCCGCGGCCCCTCTTTCAAGATGCGCAACAGCGGGCCCGATATCCTTTTTTATTACAGCCGCGTAATTCATAAGCGCTTTTTCCATAAGCCGCACCTGCGCGGGACCGGCGCCTTTTTGCGGCCCGTAAACCCTGGCCGAGCCCCGCCGGCCGCAAAGCGGGTTAATCACATCCGCAAGCGCGCGCACCTTTACCTCTTTCAGCCTTCCCGCGGCCTCAAGCCCCGATACGCAAGCCAGGTCAAGCAATCCCCTGACGCCTGGGCCGATTGGATTTCCTTTTTTATCAAGCAATTTAAAGCCGAAAGCGGCCGCGCAGCCGGCGCCGCCGTCATTTGAAGCGCTGCCTCCAAGCCCGATTATAATTTCACGGGCGCCCAGAGTTAAAGCCTTGTTTATTAATTCCCCCACACCAGCGGTACCGGCCTCCATAGGTCTTTTGGCTTTATGTTTTATAAGTTTCAGGCCGGAAGCCTCCGCCATTTCCATAATGGCGGTTTTGCCGGCCAGACACAGCCGCGCTTTAACTTTTCCGCCAAGCGGACCGCTGACGCCGGCGCTTATAACACGTCCTCCCAGCGCCGGAGCGAGAGTGTCAATTAAGCCGTCTCCGCCGTCTGAAACGGGCTGCTTTTCAAAAACCGCCCCGGGCAACAGCGGCCTTAAAGCGCTCTCAAGAACAGTCGCAACTTCTTCGCCTGAGAGTGTGCCCTTAAAAGCGTTGGGAGCTATCAAAATCCGCATAACTAAATGATAGAATAAGTGGGTAGCGAATAGCGAGTGGCGAATAGCAAATAGCGGGTAAATACCGCGTTGAATCTTAAATTTTGAGTCTTGAATCTTCAGTCATATACCATGAATTTAATCAAGCCCAGCATCGTTTACCGTTATGGAAACGGGCTTTATGTGAACCTCACCAACCGTTGCCCCACAGCCTGCGTATTCTGTATAAAAACCAAGTGGAAGATGGACTACCGCGGCGCTAATTTAAACCTTGAGAACCTTGAACCCTCCCCCACGGAAGTAGCGCGCCTGGCGGCTCTGACTTACGCGGAAAAATCATTTGATGAGCTGGTTTTTTGCGGTTACGGCGAACCCGCCATGCGTTTTGACGCCGTTCTTGAAACAGCGCGTATGGTTAAATCAGGCGGCGCGTTTCCCGTGCCCGCCGGCATAAAGATCCGGCTTAACACCAACGGCCTGGCGAATCTTATCTGCGAGAGGAATGTGGCGCCGGAACTTAAAGGGCTGGTAGATGCCGTGCATATAAGCCTGAACGCCTCTGAGCCCGGGCGCTGGGCCGAACTGATGCGCCCACAGGCGCGATACGCGGAAAAAGGATTTGAGAGCGTAAAGGACTTTATCAGGGAAGCGGCCCGGGTGCTGCCGGAAACGATAGCCACCATTATTGACTGCGACAAGCAAGAACTGGCCGCGTTTGAAAATCTGGCTGCCGGGCTGGGTGCCAAAACCAGGGTCCGGGCTGCGCTATGATTGAAAAAAAATCCATGCTTCTGACGGTTGCAATGATCGGCCTCGCCCTGATATTTATACCGAGCGTACTTTTTAACAACGCCATTCAGAAATATTTCAGGTTCGTAGATTCCTGGAGCGTGGCCACAATAAGACCGTCAAGACAGGCCCGGCTGCCTGAGACGCACTACCGCGGCTTAAGACGCGACGAACCACCCCAGCCTGAGTTGCGATTTGTTAAGTTTTCAGTAAAACTGGCGGAGGCTAAAAAAGTGAAAGTGGCAGCCGATTTTAATAAATGGGATCCCAACTCGCTGGAACTGGTAAAAACCGGGGTAAACATCTGGGAAAGCATCGTGCCGCTGCCGCCGGGCGTTTACCGCTATCTTTATAACATAGACGGCCAAAATATTTTGGACCCCATGAACCCGGACACCGACATTGATTCGGGCCGGAAAGTTTCGCTGCTTACGGTGAAATAGGAGGACTGCACAGGTTCTCAGGTTCACGGTTCAACGGTTCACGGTTGTTTTTGCATAATCTTCTTGTGTTCCCTAATTTCCAACCGTTGAACCTTTAAACCGCTGAACCGTGAACCTGAGAATTATAAAAACAGGAGGCTCCAATGCGCTCGCTTTCACTGATATTTTCGTTCACATTGTTTTTCTGCCGCGCGGCAACCGCGCAACAGGCCCCGCTCTGGATTCCAGCTGAGGATTCGGACAAAGAGCAGGTTTTCAATATTCTTGAAACCGCCAAAGATCTTAAACTCACAGCCGCCCTCGGCGTTCTGCCTAAAAACCTGGAAGAAAGAGCTAAAAAGCTCGCGGCCGAAGGCCGCCTTGAGCCTGCCATGCGGATACCGGGAGACCCCCTGCTGCCGCTTTTTTACTATCCGGGAGAACAAA
Organism: Elusimicrobiota bacterium; assembly: GCA_003450815.1. Classification (GTDB taxonomy): domain Bacteria; phylum Elusimicrobiota; class Elusimicrobia; order Elusimicrobiales; family UBA9959; genus UBA9634. The sequence goes on from DMES01000063.1 coordinate 4,029, forward strand.
GCGTTATGTGGCAGAACAAGCCCTCCACTCCGATAGCGCCAAATGATCAATATTTCTTATCACTACGCCTGGCTCAGGCAAAAGACGCCTATCTAAAAACTTTCAAAATGCAGCCGCAGGGACTGGTCAGCGCGCCGGGAGGATTTTTAGCGGATTATACGCCGCTTATTAAAGCTTTAGGGCTGAAATGGACGGCCATGGGACCCTCTGTGTCCACAGCGGCCGCCGTCTTTGAGTGCGCCGGAATTTATGCGGTTCCCTTTCTGGGATATTCTTCGCAGACCGCGCCGGGAGCCGCCGCTGCCTTCACCGTTTTTGACGAGACCCTGCCCGGCATCCCGCAGGAGGAGACCCGACAAGGACTGCTGTCTTTCCTGGGCACGAAGCCGGCAGGAGGATGGCTTACAGTTTCACAGGCCCTTAAAACCGCCGTTTCCTTATCCGTCACTGCGGAGGAACTTTCCGCCGCGCGCCCCTGGAGCGGGGATTACACGCCCTGGGCCGCCGCTCCGGCCCAAACCGGCGCCTTAACCGCTTTCGCCAAAACGCGCGCAGACCTGATGCTTTACCTGAACGAAAAACAGGGGGATTACACAGCGGCGCGGAACGCTTTTGATGCTTACCACGCGGCGGAGGACGGTTCAAGGCTGGCCCGCCTGGCCCCGGCTGCCCCCGAACTGAGCCGGGAAGCCGAAACTGAAATACAAAGTTCCCTTTCAGACACCTATCGCCTTATGGAGAAAAATCCGCCCGCCTGGCTATTCTCAGGTTTTGCCGAAATGTTAAGCGGTGACCTCACGCAGGATAAGCTTGCTGTAAGCGTTGACACCACCGGTTTCAAAGCCGTTAACTCTTCCAGAAAACCGGCGCTGCCGGAAGGCGCCCCCATGCTCTCCAAAGACTCGGACCCATACAAGGTGTGGAAACTTTCATCCTTTGAAATGGCTCTTGGTGAAACCGAAACGGTGTTCAGGTTTTATCCGCTTCAGATAGATAATTCCAGGCGTTCCCCGGCTGGTTTCAGCTATGCGCGCTTTGACCTTTATATTGATATAAACCACAGCCCGCAGGCCGGCTCCACAAAACTTCTGGAAGGAGCGGATGGACGGCTGTTTCCCGACAACGCCTGGGACTATGCCCTTAAGGTTCTACCCGGCAGCGCCGCGTTTTACCTGTCCACAACGAGAGGGCCGAAGCTGCTGGGCCATGCGGCGGCGCTGTTTGAGAACGGAGCCGTAACAGTGCGGATACCAAAATTGCTGCTTGGCGGCAACCCGCTCTCCTGGGGCTACGCAGCCCTGATACTCGCTCCAACCGCCGGTGAAAAATATTTCATCACCGATTATATAGCATCTGATTTTTCAAACGGCTACTTTTACGCGTTAAGGCCGCGCTGATATCATAAGGCAATTGTAAGATTTTCAATCTTTTTCTTCCCCTTAGTCCTATTCATACTTAGGCCTTTTGCCGGAAAACGCAGGGACTTTCGCACCTAAAAAGCCTCTCCACAAAATTCATAGAATCTTAACTAATGCAACTTATGTAGGGAGGTACAATTATAATGAGAAAGTCAGTACTATGTTCCATAACAGCACTCATACTAGCCTCAGGCACTAATGTTTTTGCCGGGGCCACCAAAGCCGTGGATCAGCTTGCGGCACAGACTCCAAAGCAGCAGAACGCGGTACTGCCTGAAGCCAGGGCGGAAGACACAACCGTAATCATCACGGAAAAAGGCCAGCCGGTGAGAACAATCTTCTTTGAGATTGACAAGGGAAACCCCATATTTGACGCCATCTTCGGCAATCATGGGGACAACAATGGACATAACGGCCCCCATAATGGCGGACCTAACGACCATAACGGCGGTTTCGGCCCAAATCCCTACGGCAGAATGAATTGTATGGCGCAGGACACGGGCTGGGAAGAGCATTGGGGCGGACACGGCGGCGGCCCCAGCGAACTGCGCGCCTGTCAGGAATGCCTCCGGGAACACGGCGACTGCCGTTATAACTGTTCTGTTGAACAGTTCCGCTGCACAGCCAGGTTCAACCCGGTCCAGGCGCCGGTACCCCCCGGACAGCCCCAACCCCCGCTACCAGCCCCCTCCACATATGCCGGAGACTTACGCCCGGACCAGGGAAGCGCCCAGGACAGCGCGGTACTGCGCTGTATGCAGTACACACAGGGCCAGCCGGGTAACTGCGCCATCGCCGACTGCAACAGGGAAAGCCAGGTTGTCAGAAGCGGCCGCTGCAGAAAATAACACTTCCGCTTTGCGGATAAAAATTCAGCGTCATAGGGCGGGAAATATTTTCCCGCCCTATGTTATTTTGTAAAATACCCAGATGAACCGCGACAAAATAATAGACTTTGTGAACATATACCTGGACAGCGAAAATATTAAGGATATCTCCCGGAACGGCCTGCAGTTTGAGGGCGTACCGGAAGTAAAAAAGATAGCCTTCGGCGTTTCGGCCTCCCTGGAATGCCTGAAGCGCGCGGCCGCTTCAGGCACGGACATGCTTATAGTCCACCACGGCCTGCTTTGGGGCAAAGTCCAGCCGTTTAGGGGCCCTTTCAAACAAAAACTCGAACTGCTTTTTAAAAGCGGGATGTCGCTCGCCGCGTGGCATCTGCCGCTGGACAAACACCCCGTTTGCGGCAATAACGCACGCATCCTTAAAATGCTTGGAGCGGAGAAACTCAAGCCTTTCGGCTTATACGACGGAGAGAGCATCGGCTTTAAAGGAACTTTCCCGGGCGGCAAAAGCCTGGACACAGTAATAAATATCCTCACCGGCGGACTGGGTTCCGACATTCTCGGCTTCCGCTTCGGCCCAAAAAAAATAAAAACGCTGGGGGTGGTAAGCGGCGGAGCGGATTCCATGTTCCCCCAGGCAATAGAAGCCGGGCTTGACCTTTATATCACAGGGGAAGTTTCCGAATCCGTGCAGGAAACAGCGCGGGAAAACGCCATAAACTTCATTTCAGCCGGCCACTACAACACCGAAAAGCCAGGCGTGAAAGCGCTGGCGGAATTATTAAAAAAGAAATTCAGGGTAAAAATAGAATTTATAGACGTGCCCAACCCTGTATAATCCGAAAATTGCTCCGAAAATTGCCGCAATTTTCGGAAGTTCTTACGCCTGTGTACAAGTCCTGCGTCCATAGTGTTTCCTTCTCAAACGCCGTGGGATTTACAAGCCTATGGCTGTGCCGTATCAGGGGCTATGCCTCTCAAACGGCCTGCAACAACTTCGAACCCAAGGGTCAAGAGTTCAAAGTGTCAACAACACTTACCTCACAAGGCGGAACCCGATGCCGGCGCCGCGGCGGCGGCCGGGTCCACCATAGCCGCTGCGGTAATCGGCCCGCAGGAAACTGGCGTCACCGTTGAAGAAGGAGCAGCCACGTATCACCCGGCTGAAGCCCGCACCCTCAAACGCCCAGCCATCAGCTGGCGCATCTTTATATGAACCCTTATACTTGTCCTGCACCCACTGCCAGACATTCCCCACCATATCACACAAACCCTGTGCGGTATTACCGGCAGTCTTTGAGCACACCGGCATCGTGCTGTTTTCACCACAACCGAAACCGCCGTTACCATACATCACGGCCTTGTCGCAGGTCGGCTCATCATTACCCCAAGGATATTTCTGGTTCCTGCCACCACTCGTAGCCGCATATTCCCACTCGGACTCGCTGGGCAGTCTTCCGCCTTTGAATTTGGCGTACTTACTCGCCTGGTCCCAATCCACGCAGTTGATCGGGTGAAGCTGCCGACCCACCACACCCCAGTTGCAGTAGCGGCCAGTGTCCGGCTCCGTGCACCAGCCTTTGAGCACACATTCCGCGTATTGTTCCACCGTCACCGCTGTTTTGGACATATCAAAGGTTTTAATGACCACCTCATGTATCGGTTTTGCATCTTCAAAACCTTTTTCGCCGCTGTCGGTCCCCATCGTAAACTTCCCGCCATTAATGGTGACCCACTCTACCGGTTTGGTAGGTGCCCCAGCAGACGGAGCGTTCCCTGCGACATAGCCTTTGCCGGTTTTAACATGAATAGCGGCTTTTGGAACCGGAATAGTCCCATTGTCCTTCTCAATGACGGGAATAGCGGTATCAAGATCATGGAAGTTTGTGTTATCAGCCACCGCGTCCCTGAGGTTCGACGGAATATTCCTGTGCGAACTCTTAATGTACGCAACCCCCGCCACCGTTACTATCACGGCAGCGAGCACATATTTCCTCCAACTGGTCATAACTCCTCCTTCATACTTGGTTCGATACCCATAGTATACCCCCCCACCCCTGGATTTGTCAAGGGGGCCTCTGTAAGCATTTTGGGCTCAGTGTGCGAATTATTAATACGGGGGTTTCAGATCGCAGTCAACGAATGAAGATAAACCGATAAAACTCGCTGTGGAATGGCGCGTCTGAGATATAAATCCCCGGCAGCCACACAACCGCCGGGGATTACAGTTTAATTATCGCTTAATACCGATAGTGGTCCGATTTGTAAGGGCCTTCCGGTTTTACTCCGATATAATCGGCCTGGTCCTGGGTTAGTTTTGTCAGCTTTACTCCAATTTTTTCAAGGTGGAGCCTGGCTACTTCCTCGTCAAGGTGCTTCGGCAGCCTGTACACACCAACGGCCATCTTTTTGGTCCAAAGTTCCAGCTGGGCCAGAGTCTGGTTTGAGAACGAGTTGCTCATGACAAACGAGGGATGCCCGTTGGCGCAGCCAAGGTTGACCAGGCGGCCTCCGGCAAGTATAAAAATGGACTTGCCTCCAGGCAGGGAATATTTATCCACCTGCGGCTTGATATTGGTGATAGCCACACCTTTGGTCTTTCCAAGCTCGTTAACCTGTATTTCGTTGTCAAAGTGCCCGATATTGCAGACTATGGCCTGATCCTTCATTTTCAGCATGTGCTCAACGCGGATAATGTCCTTGTTGCCTGTGGTGGTCACATAGATATCGCCTACGCCCAGCGTGTCTTCCACCGTGGCGACCTCAAAGCCTTCCATAGCGGCCTGAAGAGCGCAGATGGGGTCTATTTCCGTGACAATTACACGGGCGCCGAAGCCGCGCAGCGACCTGGACGAGCCTTTTCCCACATCACCGTAGCCGCACACAACACAAACCTTGCCGGCCACCATTACACCAGTCGCCCTCTTAATACCGTCCACCAGCGACTCTCTGCAGCCGTAGAGGTTGTCAAACTTTGATTTAGTCACTGAGTCATTTACATTTATGGCGGGCACCATCAATTCACCGGCTTCGTGCATCTGATAGAGGCGGTGCACGCCGGTAGTAGTCTCTTCTGAAACGCCCTTCCATTCTTTCACCGCCGCGTGCCAGCGTTTCGGGTTTATATTAAGCTCCGCTTTCAGGAAAATGTTGAGCTCACGCTCATCTTCTCCCCCGGCCTTAGCGTCAAGAATTTTTGAATTCTTCTCGGCCGCAACGCCCCTGTGCAGCATCATTGTGGCGTCCCCGCCGTCATCCACCACAAGGGTGGGCCCTTTGCCGCCGGAAAATTCAAGCGCGCGGCCGGTGCACCACCAGTATTCGGCCAGCGTTTCGCCCTTCCAGGCAAAAACCGGTATGCCGGTTTTGGCGACAGCCGCCGCGGCCTGGTCCTGGGTAGAGAAAATATTACATGAGCACCAGCGCACTTCGGCGCCTAAAGCGGCGAGAGTTTCTATTAACACGGCGGTCTGGGTGGTCATATGGAGCGAACCCATTATCCGCGCGCCTTTAAGCGGTTTTTTAGCCGAGAATTTTTTGCGTATGGCCATTAACCCAGGCATTTCCTTTTCGGCTATCTCTATTTCCTTGCGGCCCCATTCGGCCAGCGAGATATCTTTTACCTTAAAATCTTCATTCATAGCGCGAACGCCCTCCTGAGTTTTATTTTTTTCGGTCTTGATAAGGCTAGGCATAGTATTTGCTCCTGATTAGCCCCGCCACCCGCTTATCTCCCAATGCGAACCTTGGATTCTCAAACAGGTGGCGGGGCAGTTTTAATTCGTACAAAATTCCCTTTACAATTATAGCTTTTTCTCCGGCTTTTCAGGAATGCCTGCGGGTACGGCGGGAATTTACTGGCACGCCGCAGTTACCGGGATACTCGCCAAGCCAGTCACGGAACTCAATAAATTCTTCCGGAGGCTTCGAAAGGCCGGGCTTGGCGGCAAATATCTTAAGCTCTTCTTTTATCTCTTCAGGCCGCGCCTCTCCCATACAAAGCGCGTTCTGAAGAGCTGAAAAGTCGCCCGCCCTTACAAATTTAAGTTCTTCACTTTTAAGCCATTCCGCTGAAGTTTTGTCCTTTCTTACGAACACAAGCAGACGAGCATCCCAGTACACCAGCGCCCAATCGGTTTTGGGCATGAACAATAGATATTCAGGCCTCTGCAGAAGCACCGGTTTGCCGCCCATAACCGTCCTCACAAGCGCTCTCCTGTCGTCCCGTCCAAGAATGGCCAGCTCAAAATTATATTTTGCGGCAAAAAAAGCCCAGGCCTCCGGAGACTCAAGTGCAAGGCGCATATCCTTAATATAAAGGCTAAAAATATATCGGCCATCCCAAAACACCTTGTAATCGGGCGCAAGCCGCCACCCTAAAACGCCGCCAAGCGCCCAGGGATTGTAAAGTTTTTTGGCAGAGAGGAAATACCTGTTGGCCGAAAGATACGACACCAGCCCGTCTGCCTCCCGGCCCGGCGGAGGAGCTTTTGACAAATTCCTCGGCCAGACGCAAAAGAATCCGTAAAACAAACAAAAACCGGCTGTAAAAAGAGCACTTTGTTTTATTTTCTCAAAAGGAACCGTCCGGACCATGGCCCCTACGCCGGAGGACAGGCTGACAAAAGCCGCGATTGATAGAAAAACCGTAAACCGCGCGTGAGCCGAAGAGGAAAGCCCGAAATACGCCAGCGCGAAAGCATGCGCGTAAACCAGCCGTTTGTTTTTAAGATAATCATAGATCAGCATGCCGAAAGCTGAGAAAAGAAGTAAAAGATACGGCAGTTGCAGCGGATCAAGCGGAGAGGGCGGTCGCCACTCAATAAGAACTCCGGAAAGTTCCGGCAGAGCCCTGTAATATTCAATAAGCGCCCCGTAAACTTTATACCCATAGGGGTTGGCAATCGCGCCGGACGCCGCCGCGAGTATAATCAAAAAAAGCGCGCCGCCTTTGGCTGATATTTGCGGCTGTCTTTTGAAGAAACCGGAAACGACAAAATCAGCGCAGTAAAAGCCCGCAAGCACAAGCCCCAGGGCAAAACCACAGTGCAGATTAGCCCATAAAGAAAAGGCGGCAGAAACTGCGGCAAACAGTTTCCAGCTATAGACAGGCGCCCAGCCTGTCCGCAATTTTTCAAGCAGGTAAAACTCAACCGTGAAAAACAACACCGAGAAATTTTCCGGCCGCAAGTCGCTGTTCGGATAAAGCCCCAGGGCGAAAACGGGCAAAGCGGCAAAAGCCGTTTTTTCAAGGCCGCACAATTCCAGGATTTTAAACGCCGGATAGAGCGCAAAACACAGAAGCACAAACCGCAGCATAAAAAGCGGCAAAAGCCCCCCAAGCCGGTAAAGCGGATAGTAAACAGCCTGCGCCAGCCATTCCAAATCGGACCAGGAATGCCCGCCCATAGTCCACGACAGCCAATCCGCGCGCGGAACGGAAAAATTCGCCCAAAAATGCCGGCCGGCCGACAAGCGCCAGAACAGATCCGTATTTATTACGGGCGCGGCAAGCACCGACAGGCAGAAAACAATTCCCACCCAGAATAACGCGCGGTTTAAAGCATGGTTTTCAGTTTCCAAATTTTACCTCTATCTTAGGGAGAGCCAGAACTATCAAAGACAGCGCGAGCACGGCCGAAGAATTGACAAGTATTGATAACCCCGGCGAAAACTTGTCGGCGAGCACGCCGTTAAGCAGGAATGTTACCGGCAGCACAGCATAGCAAAGTGTGGTTAGCACGGCAAAAAACCGCCCTTTCATATCTTCCGGCACCGTATGCTGGAAAAGCGTCAGGGCCACGGCGTTGCCAAGCCCTAGCGCCGAGCCGGCGGCTAAAAGAAGCGCGCACATCACATACCTGTTTTCCGTAAAGTAAAGTCCAAGAAAGGAAAACCCCATCAAAAGAAGCGAAACAAAAAACCAGCCGTATATATTGCGGTAGCTTTTCTTAAAGCTGAGCAGAACCGAGACCAGGGTGGAGCCCAAGGCGAAAAAAGTTTCAAAAACGGCCAGCCAGGCAACACCGGCCTTAAGCGTAAATTTGACCAGCATAGGGATAATTATAAGTATCGGCCCCACAAAAAAATTAAAGGCGGCAAAAGCCGTTATCAGCGCAAGCACCGGTTTGTTATGGAAAATATAGGAAATTCCGTCCTTAAATTGCGACCAGAAAGACAACTCCGTCCCGCTTTCCGGAGCCAGACTCTTCTTTATAGAAAAAACCGCCGCGAAAGACACCATGTAGGAAACGGCGTTAAAGACAAAAGCCCCCGCCACTCCGATGACAGCCATTAAAACGCTGCCCAAAGCGGAGCCTATCACATTTGAAATCTGCAATACCGAGGAATCTGCTGCCACGGCCTGTGAAAGTTTTTCAAGCGATGTAAGCCTTACAAGAGACCCCGCCACCGCCGATTCAAAAAGCGGCCCGAAAGCGGAAACGGCAAAACAAAGCGCATAAAGCCAGGCGAGCGTCAGTTTGCCGGAGAACAAAAACCAGGCCAGCAAAAAAACCAGCGCCGCGCGGGCGGCGTCGGCCCAAAGCATGACTTTCCTTTTGTCGTAGCGGTCGGCCATGGTCCCCAGCAGCGGCCCAAAAACAACGACCGGTATTACATTCACAGCCATCACAAGACCCAGGTGCAACTTCGAGTTTTCCCCGGCCAGGCTAAGCACCCACCAGGCGATGGAGATGGCGAAAAACTTGTCACCCACAGCCGAAACGACCCTCCCGGCGAACAGCCGCCTAAAGTCGCTGAAAAGCGAGAGCGGATGGCCTTTTATTTCATCTAAAATTATTTCGCGCATTCATCACTCCCTGTCAAGAATTTTCCATCCGGCGACAAACTCACATACGACCGGCACTCAATTCTATAAAACATCCACCTTCGCCACAACCCGCAAAAAATATAAAAACGCCCCGTGTTTTATATTATAATAGCAGTAGTGATATGTTTTTTGCAGCTTTCAGATGTCGAACCACTGGTTGACGAGCCAAAACCATAATATCTAAAACGCGGGGATGGGGAATATGCCAAAAAAAATACTGATTGTGGAAGATGACGCACTTATAGCCGAACTATTACTGGATAATATTGAAGGCCTGGGTTACACGACTTTTGTTGCCTATGACGGTGAGACTGGCTGGGCGCTCGCTAAAAAGGAAACCCCCGACTTGGTTATACAAGACATCGGCCTCCCCAGTATGGACGGCATTACTCTCTGCCAGCTGATAAAAAGTAAAAGCACCACCAAGCACGCGCGCATTATCATGCTCACCGGCAAAAAAATGGTCGGTGATATGGAAAACGCCTTTACAGCGGGAGCCGACGCCTACATAAATAAACCTTTCGAGTGGAGCCGCGTGCTGAAGCATATCCAAAAATTGCTGGGCGAGACCGTATAGGCTATGCCAATGGAAAGAACCAGAGAAATGACCAGTATCGGGGCTGACTGGGACAAATTTTACTCCGCGGAAATTTCCTCTAAAACACCTTTTTTTTCAAGGGATGGCCGCCTTTACGACTGCCTTTTCGCGCAGCAGTTAAATCGCGAACTCCTGGAACGCCTTTTTAAGACAGCCGGCGACCTGCGCGAAATTACCCAGAAAAAGGAAGGGGCTGATTTTGTTTCCAGCCTGCTTTCCCACAAGCGCGGAATGCTCTACTTTGTCCAGCCCTCCACGCGCACTTTTCTGTCGTTCCTTAACGCCTGCCACATACTCGGGATAAAGACTTCGGAAATACGGGATACCTCCACTTCGTCCGAGGTGAAAGGTGAAACGCCGGAAGATACTGTGCGCACCTTCTCAAGCTATGTAGACCTGATTATCATGCGCCACCCGGCCCCGGGCTTTGTTGAAAAAACGGCATGGCTTATGAACCGCACCGGAAGGCCGGTTCCCATAATCAACGGCGGCTCCGGAAAAGACCAGCATCCCACCCAGGCCCTGCTTGATATGTACACGCTTTACCGCAGTTTCAACGGAAGTGTGGACGGCAGGAAAATAGTAATGGTGGGAGACCTGAAGCGCGGGCGCACGGTGCGCAGTCTCAGCTACCTGATGAAGAACTACAAAAACATCAGCCTGGCTTTTGTTTCACCCAAAGAATTCAAGATGGAACCCGACATCCTGGAATTCCTGAATAAGCACTCCATCTCCTTTATTGAAACCGAGGATTTCGGGTCGGTCATGGGGGATGCCGACGCCATTTACATGACACGCATACAGGACGAGCACGACAAGACGGGCGAATCGAAAAAAGTGGATTACTCCCCTTTCTACTTCAAAAAAGAACATCTGAAAATACTCAAGAAAAACTGCGTGATAATGCACCCCCTGCCGCGCCGCCACGAAATTGAGCCGGCGGTAGATGAAGATCCGCGGGCTATGTACTGGCGCCAGGAGCGCAACGGCATGTGGGCCCGCGCGGCCCTTATCGCGCATATCTTCGGCGTGGATTCAAAAATACGGTAGTCCGTACTTTTATAGGCCATGTGTGAACGCGCGGCTGTAAAGTAAAGTGCCCTCCGGAAGGCCGGAGGGCACTTTACTTTGTAAGAGTTCCTTATACTCTATTCACTATTACCCTAGTCCGTCAGAGCCGTGGGTTCGGCGAACCGCTCCCGCATCTGGGTAACATCCGCGATGGTCCGATCAAAGCCGTTGTCGCGGTTGTTGAACATATTGTAGTTCTGGGTAACATCCGCTTCACCTTTCACGCGCTTGTCGGTGTGGACATAAATCTCGGAAGAGATGTTCTTTACATCCACCATCTGGATAACAACTTTCAGGAAGTCCTCATATCTCATATCGCCGGTTGCCGCCACTTTTGCCAGCCGTTCGGACTGCGCTTTCCAACCGGACTCATTCCTGACGCTGACGATCTTCTCTATGAAGCCGGTGGCAGCGGAAGCCAAAGTTCTTACGATGTCCAGCGGATTAGTTCCCTGATCACCGTTATTATCAGAAGCGCTCACGCCAAGGCGCTTGCTCACGGCGCGCTCGTCATAAGCCACTCGGCCTTTCTTGTCTATCGTGAACAGGTCCATAACCTTGTCTATGATGGCGCCCTCGCTTTCACGCATAACATTCATGAAAGACTTCATTATTATCTGGGCCGGCGCGAAAATGATATCCTGCACGGCTTTTTCCGCGAACACCAGCTTGAAGGACATCAGGGCCGCTTTATAGGTCTTGGAGGGGTCTTGCTGGGATATTGAGGGGTCCGCGTCAGGATCCTTGGGCTCCGGCGGCAGCGGCGGGAAGATTCCGGCCGAAGGCAGAGTATTGTCCATATTGATGCCATTACCCTGCATACCGGCATACTTAAGCACACCATTGGCATTGTCTATCATTGCGCGGGCGGAGGAATCGCCGTTGCGGATGAAGCCTTCATACTGCTGATAAAGCATTACGGGCCGCGAAACCTCGCCGCTTGCCGCTTCTTTGTTTACCACATAAACATCCTTCTGCGAATTAGACTTTACCAGCGTTCCGGCTAACGGGAGGTTCAGGGAGTCCCCTTTAGACACACGGGTCTCCTGCTGCACATGTATGGTACTGCCGTCATTGTTAAGCGCCTGATACCTGTGATAAGTGGAAGACCAGGCTTTCTGGTGAGCATGAATAATGGGGACGGTTATATTAAAGTTGTGGGTATGACCGTCATAGTGGTCGGTGCCTGCGAATGTTGCATTGGCGCTAAGCTGCGCACCGGTCTGAGCGGCCAGCCGCTCTATTTCACCCACCCCTTCCTTCCCTGAAGCCTCCTCAGAGAAAGACTTGAAATTAACCCCGATCTTAATTAACTCGCGGATGCTGTCTAAATCGCCCTGCACGAACTGGGCAAGCCTTTCCAACTGCTCCTTATCGTTAGGATTGATAATAAACTCAAGCAACATCTTCTGGCCGTGGGTCCGCGCATACCCATAGGCCAGCTTGAAAGCTATCATCTTGTTTATTTCGCTAGCTATGATCCGGTTAGCGGTTGAATTAATAGTCGTAGAAATAAGGTCCGTACCGCCCATCAGACCGATGTCGGAGATGGGTATCTCAACTGTCTTGGCTGAAACTCCCACGCTCATTACCCTAACAGTATCCAGCCTCAGACGCAGCCTTAAGTTGTTGTCATCTATCCTGTACAGGCTCACCGAGGGTTTGCGCTCTTTGAGTCTGCCGGCGCCTATGGAGATAGTTACCAACTGGTTCACATTGGCGCCTATACCGACTCCGACATTGTAGCGCACCACCATCGGCAGCTTCCAGATCTCGCCTTTCTCCATCTTGCTTATGCGCTTGGCGTTTATGGGGAGCACGGTCTTCATTTCATAAAGCTTTACCAGACTACCCAGCTCCTTACAGTACTTCTCCTCGGCAAGCGGCCTTACCACCACTGATTTGCCTTCCACCCCGCCGCCTATACCTATATTTAAAGTACCGATATTAGGGATTGCCAGAACTTCCGTGTTGAAGGAGGCGCTGAGTTTCACTTCTATCTCGTCTACCAGAGCCAGACGCCGCTGGTCAGGATACGCCTTCAAATACCGTTTAATGCCGCCCCCTATGCCAACCACATCAGCGACAGTGGCGTTCTGATTAAGCTTAATCTGCGCCGACTTACAGAGCTTCTCTATTGTCCCGCCATCCTGATGAAGATTGTCCCAGAAGTTGGTCATTTCGTTGGATGTGGTAATGGTGGAAGGCACCGGCGCTCGAACTATATCAGAGTTGGCGGACTGCGCTTTCAGTTCCTGCACCGAACCGGCTAAACCGGAACCGGTGGAACCGCTATCAAACGCAAGGTCGGCGGCTCTTACTCCAAGGGAGGAGAAGAGCGGGAGTGCTATTGCGGCTAAACTGATTTTGGACAGAGTTTTTAGAAGTTTCATACCAATAGTATAAGGCGCGGGAGGGATTTTTGTCAGAGGCGAAAAGCCCAACAATGGGACATTTTTAGTCCCATACAGGAATAGGCCTTAGAATTGGATACTACTAGGCCTTTGGGTAGGCCCTTCTAGGTCCTTTGGTCTATGGCCCCAATGGGGGCTGGCTTTTTATATAAGTGTATCTACATAATAAAGCAATAGTCAGTCAGTTCATTATACCACCGCCGCCTTGATGTCACTAACGGCTTGGAACTAAACCAGTAAGCAAACTTCCTGCATTCCCGACACCCGATGAAGCAGGTGTTTTTAACCATATGGATGTTTAATCCACTAATTGGCTTCGACTATAAATTACCGCAAAACCCTGTCTATAAAACCCTCCCCTCCATGCGCAACAATTTTTCAGGTCACCCAATGGCTGACACTTTTAACTGCAGCGCTCGCGCAGCTTTGAGGGCTGGCTTTATGTCTCGGCCAACCGGGCCTTTAGGAAGCAGGTCCTGGATGCTGATGCTTATACCTTCGAGATAGCCCAGAAGCTCTGTCGGGATATCCTTATCCGGGAGGGCGGCAAGGTAATTCATTTGCGCTGTAAGGTCGGTTAATTCACTATTCGTAAGTATTTTACCGTTGAACTCCTGCTCCATATAGCCCGCTGTCTTAAGCACTGCGGTCTTTATTCGGCTTGCAACCTTTACCGGAGCCGGATCTGCTGCCGGCGTCGCCACAGGAATACCGCTAACTACAGAGAGTTCCGCTTTTGAAGGTAATAATGTGTTGAACCCACCCGCCGCCACACTGCCGCCTGTTCCCGCTATTACCGCTATCAAAACAACCAGTATACTTGGCTTGTTCATTTATTTCTCCTTGACTATAGTCCTGGCGGTCGCTTTTTCTGCCGCCGCTACTACGAATATCCAGCATACTTCGGCTGAGTACCTGCTTAATTTATATATACCACCGTTTTTGTGTCGTTTTCGGGGATGTCGTCAGTATTAACTTCATCCGGGGTAATATTCCCATCCGCGTCCGTTACGCGCACATCCAGCGTATAAAGTCCGGCCGGCAGAGGGGTGGAATCCGCCGCTCCAGCCCATAAAGCGGTAACGGTCCCGTTGAACACAAGACCGCCATTATTAGGCAGGAAAAGAGTGGCGCCACCCTTTAAGGCTGTTCCGACAGACGCACCATCCCTGTACACGGCAACAACATAAGTAATATCAGGAGAGCGGTTCTCGTAAATATTGAATCTTAGCTGATATTCCATCTTACCCAAGTCGCCATTACGAACTGCAACAGTGCTTACCGAGAGGTTCTGCACCAGCGGCGGTAAATGTTTTGAAGCGGACTCAAGCACACTCACGGTGGCTACTCCGGAAACCGCAAGCTGCTGCTCGCGTATCTCCGGGTGCGCGCTAATCCTGGCAGTATTATTACTTGCACCTTCTGAATTATTATCCTGCGGCGGAGAAAACGAAAACATGTCCCTGTTTTTATGGCCGCCATAATGCCCCCAGGGACCGTAAGTCACGTCCTGGCCAAAAGGCGGAGCATCCGGAGCCGTCTCCCAGTAAGGGAGCCCCGTTTCAGGGTCTGTCCAGCCGGGAAGTTTGCTGCGGGTTTCATCCTGAACCGCCTGATAATAGGCATAGGGCTCCAGGTCCAATTTGTAACGCCTGACAGCGATTTTTACATCGTTACCGTGAAAACCCTCATAACTGTCGTTTATACCGTGCTTGATATTGGCCACATGCACCGGAACAGCCTGATCCTGCGTGAGATGGCAAACGGTACCAAGCCGGGCATAAGCTTCATTAAACTTAAAGTGCTCATAGTTCCAAATTACTCCTCCATTACTGAAAGGAGTGTTTCCTAACCATATCTCCTTTACCGGACCACCGTTCTTGTCACTGCTCAAGTGGCCGCTTTCATCGTTGCTGCCATCAATAAGAATATCCTTTGCGGCCGCGATATCCGGAAAAACGGATTTGTTCATGAATTTAAGCGCTGCTTTGGCGGACGCACGGTGGGCGGAGCCAAAAATTGTCACGCTCCACCACTTTGTGCCTGACACAGGCTCCTCCGCATGGGGGACGGGCGTCACCACTGCACCACCAGCTTGCCTGGCTTTTCTGCCGGAGGATAAATCCGCCGGCTGTATTGCGGAGGCGGGCCGTTTCGGCCGCACAACGACGGGTTTGGAAACAACCGGAAGTTCAGGTCCCGCGCCTATTTTGTAGGCGATAAGCCCATTTTCAATATTTCTTAGATCTTTTTCAAAATCGGCCGCGGACAGAATGCCGGACGCGGCGAGAACTATTGTCGCAACGATCAGTAAATTAGCCTGTTTCTTCATTGTTTATCCTTAATCCTGATGCCTGTGAAGTTCACGGGAACTAAAATTGCGCCCGTACTATATTTATACCGCATCCCGACAGTATCTACAAAAGCACTTCAGTCCTTTTTGTCCTATTTTATGACCTAGTCCGTAATAGGCCCATTGGTCCAAAAAGAAAGGGGGGCGCATTCTAGTTTGAAGTGCAACTTTTCGGTAGGTTTATTGTTTCTGGGACTCAGTAGTGGATGGTAGTGGGATATGCGCGCGTGCTGGGCGCGCGCTAAAAAAA
Source organism: Elusimicrobiota bacterium (assembly GCA_003450815.1). Lineage (GTDB taxonomy): Bacteria > Elusimicrobiota > Elusimicrobia > Elusimicrobiales > UBA9959 > UBA9634. The sequence goes on from DMES01000063.1 coordinate 19,810, forward strand.
GGCGCCCACCGGTTTCCCGAAGGGCGCTCTTTTTTTTACGAGTTCCTTATACTCTATCTCGCTATTCTCTATCCCTTTAGTCCGTCAGATCTGTGGGGTCAGCGAATCTCTCCCGCATATGGGTGACGTCCGCAATGGTGCTGTCGAAGCCGTTCTCGCGGTTGTTAAACATATTATAATTCTGGGTGATGTCCGCCTCGCCTTTCACTCGCTTGTCGGTGTGGACATAGATCTCGGAAGAGATGTGCTTTACATCCACCATCTGTATGACCACTTTTAGAAAATCCTCATATTTCATATCGCCGGTTGCCGCCACTTTAGCCAGCCGTTCGGACTGCGCCTTCCAGCCGGATTCTTTTCTGACACTTACTAGCTTCTCTATAAAGCTGGTGGCAGCGGAAGCGAGAGTCCTGACTATGTTAAGAGGATTTGTACCCTGATCGCCGTTATTGTAATCAAAGGCGCTCACGCCAAGACGCTTGCTCACGGCATGCTCATCATAATCCACTCTGCCTTTCTTATCTATAGTGAACAGGTCCATCACTTTGTCTATAATATACCCCTCGCTCTCGCGCATTACATTCATAAAAGATTTCATTATCATCTGGGCGGGCGAGAAAATGATGTCCTGTACGGCTTTTTCCGAGAAAACCAGCTTGAAGGACATTACAGCCGCTCTATAGGTCTTGGAGGGGTTTTGCTGTGGCATTGAGTTGTCCGAGTAGGGGTCATGAGGAGCCGGAGGCAGCGGCGGAAAAAGGTCGGCAGAAGGCAAGGTATTATCCATATTGACACCGTTACCCTGCATACCAGCGTACTTAACCACCCCATTAGCATTGTCTATCATGGCGCGTGCAGAACTATCGCCGTTGCGCAGGAAGCCTTCATACTGCTGGTAAAGCATAACGGGCCGTGAGATCTCGCCGCTTGCCGCTTCTTTGTTTACCACATAGATGTCTTTCTGAGAACTGTTCTTTACCAGCGTTCCGGCAAACGGTATATTCAGGCTGTCTCCTTTAGACACACGAGTCTCCTGCTGCACATGGATAGTGCTGCCTTCGTTGTTGAGCGCCTGATACCGGTGATAAGTGGAAGCCCATGTATTCTGATGAGAATGAATGATAGGTACGGTTATATTAAAGCTGTGGCTGTGTCCGCCATAGTGATCAGCGCCGGCGAAAGTTGAATTGGCGTTCATCTGCGAACCTGACTGCGCCGCCAACTGCTCTATCTCACCCAGACCTTCCTTCGCGGAAGCATCTTCCGTGAAAGTATTGAACTTCACCCCCATCTCAATGAACTTGCGGATGCTGTTGAAATCGCCCTGCACAAACTGCACAAGCCTGTCTAACTGCTCCTTATTATTCGGGTTGATGTAGAATTCAAGCAGCAGCTTCCGGCCGCTGAAATGCGCATAACCATAAGCAAGCTTAAAAGCTATCATCTTGTTTATTTCGCTCGCTATAATGCGGTTGGCAGTTGAATTAATGGTAGTGGAAATAATATCCGTACCGCTCAGCAGGCCGATGTCTGATATGGGAAGTTCAATTGTGCTGGCTGAAATGCCCACACTGGTCACAGTCACGTGATCCAGCCTAAGGCGCAGCCTTAAATTGTTCTCGTCTATCCTATACAGGCTCACCGAGGGTTTGCAAGATTTGCCCCTGCCGGCGCCTATGGAGATAGTTACCACCTGGCTCACCACAGCGCCTATGCTTGCGCTGACATTATAACGCACAACCACCGGCAGCTTCCATATTTCGCCTTTCTCCATCTTGCTTATGCGCTTGGCGGTTACGGGGAGCACGGTCTTCATTTCATAAAGCTTTACCAGGCTGCCCAGCTCCTTGCAGTACTTCTCCTCCGCAAGCGGCCTTACAACCACCGATTTACCTTCCACCCCGCCGCTTATCCCCACACTTAAACTACCGACATTGGGTATTGTCAGGACTTCAGTGCCTATGGCTGCGCTGAGCTTAAGATCTATCTCATCTATAAGGGCCAGCCGCCGCTGATCAGGATAGGCCCTGAAATACCGCTTAATGCCGCCCCCTATACCGACCACATCGGAGACAGTGGCGTTCTGATTAAGCTTAATCTGCGCCGCCTTGCAGAGCTTCTCCACCAGCCCGCCATCCTTATGAAGATTATCCCAGAAATTGTTCAGTTCGTTGGATGAGGTGGCGCTGGAAGGCACCGGCGCCCTGCCCGCCACAGGTTGAGCATTCAGCGAATCTGAAAGGCCCGCATTGCCTGAAGCGTTGTCGAAGGAAATCCCCTCCGCGCTCGCGCTATAGCCGCCCATGAGCGAAATGAAAAAGAAAGCGATTAAGAACCCGCTAATTTTCTTATTGCAGGATTTCATAATTTATATCCGATTACCCGGAAAAGTCTTGGCCTACCCTAAAACTCTACATAAGTTATAACAGACGCCTGTTGACTTGTCAAGTGCGCGCACCGATAATGCAGCGCGCCAGACATCAGGATTGCATGCAATTTAAACCACAATAGGCAGACAAAAGAACGGCTGTACCGCCCATCCGCTCAGAAAATTTTATTTTTAGGCAACGCCCTAGAGCAAAGGTGCCTGGCACCTTTTCCTGTAGGATATTAGGCCCTTGAAATAGTATTAAAATAAGCTAAACTATCACTAAACTATCACTGCGTAATGGGAATGTGCTGAATGAGAAGAAAAAAACATCATGGTAATTGGTAATATAAAGACGCTCTTCACCACAGCTATCCTTTCCTCAGGACTTCTCTTTTCCCCATCAGGCACCAATCTTTTTGCCGCCGGCTTGTTAGACTCACTCACAAAACTTGCGCCCATAGAAATCACGGCCGTCACTGCCCCCTCCGCCCCGGTTTCTGCTCTAATTCCTTTTAAATCCGCGCCGGCGCTAAAAGCGTATTTCGTAAGCGTAGGCCAGGGCGATTGCGAATATATAGAACTGCCCAACGGCAAAAACGTGCTTATAGACGGCGGCCCCAATCCAACAGCCCCGCTTGTGCAGTTCCTCAGCCAGCGCAACATCACAAAGATAGATTATGTGGTGCTGACCCATCCGCATCTGGACCATTACAGCGGGCTTGAATATGTTTTCAGCCACCTGCAGGTAGGCAATTTTTATGATACGCGCGAAGACAACACCGGCGCTTCCGGCATAAAAGCTTTGCGCGCTAAAATAACCGCCATTGGAGTTAATGTCGTTTATCCGGCGGCGGGAGACAACCTGGACTGGGACCCCGGCGAAGTCCAGGTAAAAGTATTGAACAGCTGCTCAACTCCCGGGGAGAGCAATTCTGGAACCGTGCTTAATAACTGCTCTATCGTACTGAAGGTCTCCTACCATAACACCTCCATCCTCTACACTGGTGATATAGAATCAGACATGGAAACGACACTGGTATCCGCTTACGGCAGCCAGTTGCAAGCGGATGTCCTTAAAATCGGACATCACGGCAGCAACACGGCTAGCTCCGCAGCTTTCCTGAATACGGTAAAACCCAAAACCGCGTATATTGAAGTCGGAGCGGGCAATATTTTTGCCTTTCCAGCGCAAACAACGCTATCCAATCTGCAAGCCGTCGGCGCGACCGTTTACCGCTCCGATCTTAGCGGAACGCAGGAATACACCATCAGCGGAGATTAGATTTACAGAATTCACTGTACTTTGCTATAATGGATTATCAGCAGTGTCAGGTAATACTGTGTTTTCCGTATCTTACAAGCTGCGCTGGTATCCTTAAAGACCTAAGACTACCTCCGGCAGTGATGTCCTTCCCAGACCGTATCCGGAAGGCGCGTTAAGTTTCCCCCCCTTATACACGGAACTTAGCACAAAGTATCGGGAATATAATAAGAATTATATTTCGGAGGCTTCTTGCTATGAAAAAAATCGCCAGGTCAGTACTATCTATCGCCTTAATCGCTCTTTCCGGCTCCGCTTTCGCGCAGCTTTATATCGGCAATCCCGCGCTAGAAACAGTCATCTCCAACACCGACGCGCAGTTGGCGCCGGCGATGAACAGTGCCATATCGCAATATCAAGCCGTCACGCTGCCAGCGCCTTATGTGTCTAGGGCCGCCGCCGGCGTTATTCAGCTTACCGATATAACCGAAAAATGCACCCAGCAGGGCGAAGTGGTTTCCGCTTATCCCTGGATATACAAGATGTTCAACAGTGAGGAAAATTCACGCATATTAAAGGTGTTCCGCTTTATAGATCCTAAAGGGAATGAGCGCCGGGTAGAGGTTTATTTCACCGGCGGTGACTGGATGAAATACGGACTGACATATTTTGTGACTAACGCGGGCCGCAATAAAGACCAGGTCAACGCGTATTTTATGAGCGATCTTTCCACCTCCGACCGGGAGAGCGGAGCCGTAGCCCCTAAAATCAATCCTTTCGATTTCCCAAAACTAGCGAGCTACATTGTCTCAGATTTCCTGGATACCACCGGCAATGTAAAGCCAGTATTCAGCAGCATAGCCGCGGCATCCGCTTTAGCAAAATAGATTATTTCCAGCGAGAATCCAGGTCGGCGGCCAGCACTGACAGCGCTTGCTGGTCGGCCCGCTAAAAAAGCAGCCCTTCCTTATGGAAGGGCTGCTTTTCTTTATACGCTATACGCTGCCTGCTATTTTGCGTTCAGCCACTGCATGAATTCGTCCCACTTGCCGGATTTGGAAAGTGCCAGCTTGGAATATTTGGCGTCGTAACCATAGGAGGGCAGATAGATGGCGAGCCCCCCGGCGTTCTTATAGGCGTCTCCGAATGGAGCATTCCGTATAAGCATCCTGGTGGAAACCAGGGTCGATATTTCAGCGCCTTTCGCCTTGAGAGCCGGCAGCTTGACGCCCGCAAGGCTGAGGAAATGCAGAAAATCTCTGGAATCAGCGCTCGTAAAGCTTTTTGCTTCGTTCAGAGCTTCCTTCAGCTTTGCCTTGTCCTGTGCCATGGCCAAGCCTACCCACTGATCGGTAAGTATACGCAGAGGCTCGGCTTCGCTGGAGCGCACCGCTGACATGGTTACGCCTTTGCCCTTGGCGGCGTAGGAGGCCGAGTAGCCTTCAACAGCGGCTTTTGCCACCGCCTCAGGAGCCAGATTTGACGGATTGATCCTTGAAAGAAAAGCGCTGTAATCCCAGCCGTCGCCCGGCTCTGTTTCTTCCGAACCCACTATAACCGGCGCATAATTCTTTAACTCGTAAATTACTTCAGCCATCTGCATAAGACAGGCGTCCGAGGCGTAGATATTAACGCCGCCCATTTTAGCCAAAGCCTGGCCGAGCTGCACGGTGTTTATGCCGTTGCCGGTTTCGTCGTCGTAAGAAATGCCTCTATCGAAAGAAGACTGAGGCCCTTTGATAACCCAACCGTCGCCATGGTTCCATACTATAAGCATGTATTTTTTTGCGGGATACTTTGCCTTAGCCCATAAAGCGAATTCAACCAGGTGATTCCAGTCGCCCATATCGGCCTTGGGAAATTCTTCGATCAGTTGTGAGCCGATGGTTGAGGTATCCGCATCTTTCATCACATAATACCTTCTTATACCGGTCCAGGAGGAGGAGGCCGGCGTGCCGGTTGTACCCCTTACCATATAGGAGGGCTGGTCCCAGTAAGGATTCGGCCAGCCGGGATGCGGAACCACGCCGCCGCCGCCCCACGGGTAATCGCCGGGGTAGCCGGGGGTAGGATAGTGCGCGGTGGAAGGAGCCGTTCTGCCTGCCTCTACCACTATGTTAATTTTGTCAGAAGAACCAACCTGCTCCATTTCGTTCAAGTCCTTGACGGTGTAGCCCGAAAGATTGTTCTTTCCGTTCATGAACACCATTATGGTCCATTCCTTAGGAGCACGAACTCTCGGTGCCGGCCGACGCGGAGCAGGGACTGTAGTCCGGCCCGCTATAGCAGCTATCTCTGCGACTGAGGGGAGACTGTCAAAATCCATGGTTTGCGCGCCCGCCTGCACCGAGCATAAGGCCGCTACCGCGAACAGCTGGAGTATTTTATTTTTTTTCATCGATCTCTCCTGGATAAATTTTCCGCTTTACAGTACAAGGATAGAAAATTTGTCCGCAATATTGATGGGATAAAAGGCCCCATAACCGATGTTATAAGGCCTATCTGGAATTAGGACTTTAAGGACACCTTGCGCCCAATGGCCGCAAAAATTAACGACCGTCTGGCTCGACATTAACAGCTACTATGTCTTTAACCGCTGGACTCTTTCCATAATTATTTCCGATAACTGATCCTGACGCTGTTTACTCAGAAAGGAGTCGTGAGTCATGGAAATAAATTTAGAATCCGATTCCACTATTGAATTTATTGCATTCTCGGCAGCTTTCCGGTCTAACTCCAGGTATTGCGCGAACTTCTCAAAATCCTCACGACACAACTTGTTCTTTTTCCCCATCATGGGCAGCGCGGAATCTTCTTCATTCGGAAGATACATTTTCGAGTCTACAAAATCATAGCATGGAGTTAAACTATTCCCCCCCGTTTCCGGGGTGAGTAATGACCAGTTTTTGAGATGCATGTCTCCATTTCCAATAACGAAATTAAATACGGCCCTTTGAAAAAAATTAAACAATTCCAAATAAGGGTTTGCGGCATACGCTTTAACAATGTTTCCTACTGCCTCAAGGGAACTATTATATTTTGCTTCTGTGGGAAGTTGTAACAGCTGAGCCATATCCTCTTTGTGTATTTTTTCCCCGTTAAGAATCCTGTCAAAGCGTTTTATTATATAGCAGTATTTTCCGTCCGCCATTTTAAACAACCCATGAGGCGGAACTCTCATTTTAAGTTCATAAGCCATATTCATGATCAAATTTTCATTCTGGGGAAGTTCAGGATACTCCGAAGGCTCCGGCTTAAGAATGTGTGTTCCACCTTCCCCAAATATTTCCAACTGCTTATTCGACGGGTTAAGTTTCACGGAGGCTTTGATTTGCACCCCGGAAATTGACATCTTTCCAGCTGTCCGGCTAACTATTGACGGCAAATCGGCAATGCCAAATGGTATCACAGGAGTATAATTAACACCAAAAAGGCCTTTCAGGCATTTGCTATGGTATCCATCGTCAGGCTTAGTTTCCTTATGGCAGGAAAGGCAGTTCATTGTAAAATATCTCCTTCAGAAATTATTGAAATTGCGCCTATCGTATCTTTACCTACATGGAGCAACAGTTCGAACTTGTTATCTTTATCTATTTTCAACGCTTTACTGGTTATATCCAACAACCAGCCTTCCGGCAATAGCCCCTCAAAGAAAGGGAATAGTTTTACTGCCTCAAATTTACCTGTATTAAGCGGCATAACCAGGCTAATGGGTTTTGCCTCAGGGGTCGCAACATATTCTTTATCGTATTCAAAAATATATCCGCTAGTGTTTTTTTCAAGCACTCCTGCTTTTTTCCCGTTATAATAAATTAATGCTCTTTTGGTTTCCATTACAGGTCCACCGGCCCCAGTGTTTTTCCAAACAGCCTAAGAACTTTATTTAGCGTATCGGTTCTTAGTGTCTCTTTTCCCTGTTCCATGTCACGTATAAACCGAAGACCAACTCCAGCTCTTTTCGCTAAATCTTCTTGAGTTAATCCCAGGTCTTTTCGCTTGCTCTTAATAAATTCTATTATTTTTTGCATAATATGCCTTATCGGGTATAACATCGCCCATTTGATTCAGATTGCACTGCATTTCTGGCGAATATATCATGAATATCCGCTTATTCCTAAATAGTATACCCTATAAGGTATAACATGTCAATGTCTTATCTAGGGTCTGCTGAAAAAGTCCAGCAGACCCATGATTCCACAGATTAAGTAGGATTACACTGATTACGGATAGAACCGATTCTATTGGTAAACTCCGATAAGAATCCGTGAAAGTATGCAGGGTCAGGTCTTGATTCTTGACCGCCCCTACAAAAGTCAATTCAAGACCCGACCCCATTCTCACAGGATTGTGGTTCAGAAAATAGCGCAGGCGCCTGGGCCCCACCAGCGGGAGCCGGCTGTTGTTTTGCTGACTGCGTTGTTACAGGAACATCGCGTTGGTGCGGATTGTGAGCAGGTAGATGTTTAGGTCCTCGCCTATCTTCTTTACATCTTTTCCGGCCCAGTAACCGTAATTGGAGCTGCCCTCTATGGAGGCGGCCAGCGCGCCTAGTTTTTTTACCAGGGGCGTCATGTGCGCTACTTCGGTGTGCAGGCCTACGCCGTCACGGGCTTTAAGCAGCGTTTCCAGGTTGTAGACGGATTCTTCTATCAGAGCCGCGGTTTCGTCCACGCCGCGGGTGTATTCCGCGGGAGCGGCGTTGGGGTTGTGCTGCTGTTCCAGGCCCTTGAGCGAAAGCGCGATGGTGGTGAGGGTATTGGACGCTATGCGCGACATGATTACGCCGCGCACTACCATAGAGTCAGTCCCGGCGCTCTTGGTTGTAGGAGCGGGCTGGGGGAAGGGGTGCTGGTTATTGTTGATCTGGCTCCAGATGGTTCCCGCGTCTATGGGCGGCAGCTGCGGGGCGCGGTCTTCGGCACTGGCAACGGCGGCGAAGCTCAGTAAGGCGGAGAAGGCTATTAGTTTAGGTTTCATTTTAGCTCCTGAAACTGTAGATTTACCCCTTGCTACCCCTAAAGCATATTAAAAACCGCATCTGACCACATCAGGCCAAGGGCCCAGCGCCTGAAACTCTTTGGACCCGCCCCCGCCTGGGCCCTCCGTCCCATAACCCCAATAGGGCGCAAAAATA
>DMES01000064.1:0-1260 GCA_003450815.1 Elusimicrobiota bacterium
CTTAAGTTAGTGCCATTCGGGACAGCGACCTATTGTTTGAGATAAGAAGATAAGGTGACACACAACTTAATACTGTTTTCGAATACTAGTTGGGGCTTGAATCTTGACGTAAGTTGATAGAGAATTAAGTTGTGTGTCACCTTATCTATTTTCATTTGAAAATCACTGTTTTCAAATGAAAATATTCCTTAGCCGCTTTTACCTGCCATATAGAACCCACAAAAAAGCAGTTTCCTAACGAGAAAGCTTGAAATCCGGCCCACCAATACTCTTGGCATAAAAATTGCTCCGTGATGGGTGTAAGCAAAACCGGCGGGGGGACACCACCGGTAATTTAAAAAGAGGAAACGGAGAACAAACATGAAAAAGTTAATGATGGCCGTGGCAGCGGTCGGTTTTGGGCTTGGGTTTGCTCATGCCGGGAATGTAAAAGTGGACTTTGACGGGCGAACCGCTAAAGGGTTTAATGTCGCTGAAGCGATGCAGGCGGCTTATTCAAATCAAAACACTTCGCTTAACAACATTCAGCCTTCGCCTGTTCCGGAAAATGAACTAACCGCCGGCCAGATGACAGACATTGATAATGTTGATTGGACCGCGGTTTTGCAGAATATCCAGGCTGGCGGAACTGATTACTGCGCATCAGTGGTGACCGGCCCTTGGTGGATAGGATGTGTTTTATCTTTAGCCCCAGGCGCAAAATCGGGCGTAGATAGCTTGCCTGTCAGGCATGACTACCTGGAAGTAGGGGGCTCCGGGAAGAAGCAGCTTGGAATATACTATGTATTGCAGGCTGACTTAAGGAAAATGGTGCTGGCATACTTCCATGAGCGGCAGGCTGTTACTCCGGAGATAATAGGGATTATATCTGACTCTAAAAACAAAATCATATATGATAGTGAAGGCGTCTATGTCTTTAACAAGAAAATGCTGGTGGTTGTTACCGATAAGGAGTTCATAAACAAAGTGTTGGCCTTGCAGAATGCGGTTGCACTTTGCGGGGACACAAGGGAGCCTGTCAGCGTTATTCTCGCCGGCGCTGGAATTGCAATCGGGTGCATGTCAAATCCTAATTGCTGGAATGCCGTTGGAGATAGTGTTTCCGGGGTTTCCCAGTGGTGGCACTCTCATGACGGGCAGTCCGATTATGTTCTTGACCAGGAGTAAGCTCCTTTAACGGGTTGGCCTTATTAATGAAGATAAAAGCAGAAAGCGGTTTTGGCGGGTACAAAACAGGCTGTGCCCGCCGGAATTTCAAAA
>DMES01000064.1:1361-2203 GCA_003450815.1 Elusimicrobiota bacterium
CTAGGCTGTGCCCGCCGTAATTTCAAAACGAGGTGTTTATATGGGCATAGGAAATATTTTTGGAGTGTTCTTTTTGACGATATGCATAGAAATTATCACTGCGGTTGTCTGGTCGGCTTCGCAATATCCGCTCTGGGCAAGGGCTCTTCTTATGCCGGTAGTTATGCTGGTTTTGGCCGTAGGCATAACCGATAACTATCTAAAGAGATGTTCAATGTCCTACGCGGACGCAGGGATAAGGCTTCCCCGCAAGGAGCAGTGGGGCGGATTAATTCTTTATTCGGTGGCCGTTGCCGGCCTTTTGTTGTTGTGCATAAAACCTTATTGCAAACTTCTGTTATATATTTCACCTGGGTTTGACCGGCTTGCGTTCTCAAATGATATCCAGGTTCAGATCCTGGGTATTAAGAATATTCCCGTGGCTGCAAGGCAGTCGCTTTTGATATATGTTCTTTTGCTGATGGCGGCGGCCGAGGAACTGCTGTTCCGCGGTTTTGTCCTGCATTATCTGGCAAAGCGAGTGTCATTCGGCTGGGCTTTATTCTGGAGCGCCTTCGTGTTTTCGCTGGTGCATCTGAATCCTTTGGCGGTTATATTAACTTTGCCGCTAGGCCTGCTGCTGGGATGGTTAATGCGGCGTACCGGAAATATAACCGCGCCGATAGCGGCGCATTGCATCTATAATGTCGCGCTGCTATATATGTACAAACACTGATTCAGTCAATTTAATGATTCACGGGCTGTTGAACGTTTTCGGGGATATTATAAAGTCAAATCTCTCTGATGTGGTTGTTTCGTCTGATATTTTCATTTGAAAATAAACATTTTCAAATGAAAATGTT
>DMES01000064.1:2296-10653 GCA_003450815.1 Elusimicrobiota bacterium
AAACATTTTCAAATGAAAATGTTTTGGTCTGCTTTTGCCGCCCAATAAAACCCATAAAAACACAGTTCCCCAACGACAAAGCCCTAAATTAGGCTACCCTTCGATTTTGGTATATAAATTGACCAGGTATAAGCAAAACTACGGTGGGAAACTCCACGCAGCAGTAGCCGGACACTAAAGCGGTTCTTGACATTTTTCAGGAGAGTCCATATACAAGACCAATAAAGAAAACTGACAAAGAAAAATCGATAAAAAAACGCGAACAAACTACTTGTTCATAATGGTTGTTCCAAAACCCCGGTTTTTAAATCTATAATGATTATAGGGGAAAGCGTGACGCTGATGACTAAATGACTATCCGGCTATGGGGAAATTGGGAACAGAATACCTGGATCTGTGGCTTGAATTAGTATTATGTCCCCAGATTATTGCATACTAGCCTACGGGCAAAGCAGTTGTCTCTTATATGAAACACCGGTTTACTGAATATGTGGGCAGGGAATTTATGAGCCTGGCTGAAACCATGGGGTCTGCGGCCCTTATGTTTAAGTCAGTGGTATTCTGGCTTTTTCGGTCCAGGTTTGAGGTTGGCGAGGTCGTTAAGCAGGCGGTGAAGATAGGCGTGGATTCCATAACGGTTACTGTGCTGACCAGCTTTTTTACTGGTATGGTGCTGGCCTTGCAGATGGGGCATTCCATGAAAAACCTTTTTAATGAGCCGATGTTTATAGGTACCATGGTCGCGTTTTCCATGCTGAAGGAACTGGGGCCGGTTATGACCTCCATAGTGGTGGCTGGCCGCGCAGGCGCGGTGGTCACGGCGGAAATAGGCACCATGAAGGTTACCGAGCAGATTGATGCGCTTTACACTTTAGGCACCAACCCTACTCGCTATCTGTTGGTGCCGCGTTATATCGCTTTCATGATAATGTTGCCGTTGCTGACCGTATTTGCGGATTTCCTGGGTGTGCTGGGCGGCTGCCTTGTAGGAATGATTAAGCTGGGGGTTTCGCCGTCGGTTTACATGGATGATATTTTTACCTATCTTACCATAACGGATTTTATGCACGGTTTTCTGAAGACCTTTTCTTTCGCCTTCATGATAGCCACGGTCTCCTGCTACAAGGGCCTGAACACAAAAGGCGGGGCCGAGGGAGTGGGCAAGGCCACCACGGAAGCGGTGGTAGCCAGCATGGTGCTGGTAATGGTGCTGGACTATTTTATAAGCGCGGCGCTGGTGGCGGTGGGAATATGATTCCAGTAGGGTATAGGGTAGAGGGTTTAGGGTATAGGGTAATGAGTTTCTTAATTCTGCACCTTCAACCAGCTCCCATGATTTCTTTAGAGGTGTTGGGATGATTGAGATACGCAATCTTAATAAGTCTTTTCCGGATAAGCAGATATTGAAAAATATTTCCGTGGACATAAAAGAGGGGGAACTTTTCAGCGTTATCGGTCCCTCCGGCATAGGCAAAAGCACATTTATAAAATGCATTATCCGGCTGCTTAAACCGGAGAGCGGGCGTATTGTAGTGGACGGGCACGACATAGGCCAGACCGCCGACGAGTTTATGCTTGCGCGTGTGCGTCGCAATTTCGGCTACCTTTTTCAGGAAGGCGCGCTTTTTGACTCGCTTACGGTGTTTGAAAACGTGTCGTTCGGCCTTAAATATCTTACCGACATCCCCAAAAGCGGGTATGCGAAAATAGTCAAGGAAAAGCTGTCGCTGGTGGGCTTAAAGGATGTGGAGCATTTGAAACCTTCGGAATTGTCGGTGGGTATGAAAAAGCGGGTGTCGCTTGCCCGTTCCATAGCGGCTGAGCCGAAGTACATACTTTATGACGAGCCAACCACGGGGCTTGACCCTGTGACCACGGGTATGGTGAAGGACCTTATTCTGGATATGCGCGCCAAGCTTAATATCACTTCGGTGGTTGTCACCCACGATTTAAAGCTCGCTCTTGAGATTTCAAGCCGGGTGGCTATGCTTTACGGGGGGGAGTTCGTGGAAGTATCCGAGCCAGCCAAATTCCGCCAGTCGGAAAACAAAGGCGTGAAAGAATTCATGGAAATTTCCGACCTCTCCCGCAAGTAGTAACGCCGGGATTTTGGCTTTGGGTATAGAATAGCACGTCTGGGGCCTGTCGGCGGGATTTATTTGCGGGGGCCGGGTCGTCCACTAGCCTGTGGCAGTGCCGTATCAGGGCCTATGGCCATCAGACGGCCTGTGTGGCCGCCCTTATCATCAGCCGACTTGCATGTCAAGTTGGCCTCCGGAAAACCCCCGCAAATAAATCCCGCCGCCACCCCTTCAGTTTTTATGTTTCTATGGCCGATCCCCCGGCGCTTTATTAATATTGATAAGTATATTTGCCCGCCCTTTTTACGATACATCTCACTTACCCTCCCATCGGTCGCAGCCAGACGTCAGTTCCGGTCAGCTCCACAAGATTGACAAATTGCGGGGTATTAAATAAACTCTTCCTATCAGGGAAAAGCCGTTGTGAGGGGATTTAAATCAGGGAATGTTTATCATAAGATATATCTTTCCAGTTATCGCGGCGTTCATGCTGGCGCAGAACGCTTATTGCGCTTATATTTATTCATACAGGGGAGAGGTGGAGTACAAAAAAGCCTCCTCTCAGGAATGGAAGCGCCTTGAGGGCGCGGCCGGGCAGCAGCTGGCTGGGGGAGACGAAGTGCGGACCAAACGCGCTTCCACGGTTGAAATAGCGCTGGATACCGGTTCCAGGATAAGGCTGGCACCCGTATCGGCTTTCAGGCTCTCAGGCGAGAACCATGAACAGACTTCGATGCAACTCCATTTCGGCAAGTTTCGTGCCTGGGTGAAGAAATTAACCAATAAATTTGAAGTGAAGACTCCCACCGCGGTCTGCGCCGTGCGCGGCACTGAGTTCTCGCTGGAGGTGGACCCGCAGACCTCCCGCACACAGGTGGATCTGTTCCGCGGGACGCTTGCGGTTAAGGACAACATGGGTAATGAGCTGATGCTTCAGGAAGGCCGCAGGCTTTCCGTTACCCCTGAGGGGCTTGGCGTGCCGCAGCAGATCTCAAAGGCGCTTGAAAACGAACGTCAGGCCGGCAGGGAAACTCTGACGAAAGAAGTTGGGCTTGCAATGTCTAAAGAGGCGGTGCTGGGCGCCGCGGCCGAGGAGATAAAGCTGGCAGAGTACCAGCAGGGGAAATCGCTCATTGATGTTTTCGGGAACCGCGTGCAGCTTGAGGAGTATGTGATGCGGCCCGCGGCCGACCAGTTTAAACTGGTGGTTCTGGATAAGCGGGAAAGCAGGCTGGATTATTTCTTCTATAAGGGTACCTTTAACACAACTCTGCCCACGGACTTAAGCCTTGCTCTTAGACAGATGGGCGGCGCGCCGCAATCCCCTTCGTGGTATCTGACCGCGTACCAGACCGGAAGGTCCAATACCATAGATTCAGTGGAGGAAAATGCCACCGGGGGCCATCCTGTGGACGTCAACGGCAATCTTGACCCGTCCGACGATGTCGCCTCCTATTTTGATTCCGCCACTGACCTGTATGCCCCAGTGGCCGGATCATTTTATAAGACTCTCTTTGACTACTACTCAATACAATACAACGGGACCCAAACCTATGCCTGGGCGCCCAACACGCCGGGTGTGCAGAGCTATCTTAGCTCCGATATCACAACCACCATTTTTGGCGGCAATGCCAACTACAATATTGAGCCGAGCTTCCCGGACGGGACATTTCTTCACAACCGGATACGCGAAACATACGGAACCGGGGATGATTTCACGCAGTACGACAACTATATTATTGACGATGACGGCAAGCCGGCGGACATCTCGGATTTTGCGGGCATAACCAGCGGACCGCAGTACAAGGAGTCCCTGCTGAAGTGGAACTTCCAGCAGGTTATAACTTCAAGCTTTTTTGGCGGCCGCAAGATAGATCTGGTGGTGGAGCCTAAAATTCTTATCCAATCGGGGCTGGTTCAGTAAAGAGATTACGGCGATGAAAAAAGATTACGGCGATAAAAAAGCGATCATGGCGATAATGCCATTTGTCTTATTCGCTGTCCAATTCGCGTTATTCGCTACAGCGGCGTCGGCTTTAGATGAAAAGGTCAGGTGGACGGGCGAAGGTAAAACCGACAAGGCTTCGGATAGCATGAATTGGCTCCCAGGCAAGGCGCCCGGTAAAAATGACTATGTTGTTTTCGGTGTTCGTTCATCCAAAGACTGCTCCTGGGACCTTGATGTAAAACTATATTATCTAGCCTTAACGACCAACTATAAAGGAAATGTCAGGCTGCAGACCTCTAAGCTTAAGGTTATCAGGAATGTGAATATCGAGGGAGGCATGCTGGACCTGCAGGAGGGGGCACTGAACGTGGGCAACCGGATATATGTAGGTTCAGGCGGAACCCTTGAACTTGCCAATGGCACGCTGCGCGTTGGTCCCACAGGTGTGCTGGTGGATGCCGGAGGAACGCTTTTGTCAACGGGTCGTTCCAAGGCCCGGATCACGTCTGTGAATCGTAATAAATACTATAAGTTTGTGGTCGGGCGGGGCAATGTGAATCTGTCCAATTCCGCGGGAACAGAGGTGGAGGGCTCCGAGGGCATGACCTTCTATTCCAGGGCGGAGGTGGGCCACGCGGATTTTGTTAATGTGAAACGGATCAGCCCCGGTGAGTCGGCCTTAAAGGTATTCAGGGTAAAGGGCCAGGAGCTGGAGCCCAAGGGCTGGACCTTTGATGAAACGGTGGATAAGAAGACAGCAACGCAGTATGCCAGGTTCGAAGCCACCGAAACGCCGGACCTGGACCTGAAAGACAGCTCCGCAGAAGATGACGCTTCCACCCTTGTGTCAACGGTCACCCAGCCTGTGTCGGTTACCGAAGCTCTCGCGTCCACCCTTGTGTCAACAGTCACCCAAGCTGCGTCGCTTACCGAAGCTCCCGCGCCGGCCCTGTCTACAGCCACCGCTGAAACCGTGAGCCCTGAAGAGACGCCTTTCGCGGGTCTGACGGAATATGAAACTGCGCAGGCGCAGGCGGAGTTTCTGCCTTATCTGGCGGTCCGGTTCAACGGGGGCCAGCATTTCTTTCAGAAGGAGCAGGGTAATCTTTCAGGCAATCTGAATGTGCTGGCTTCCATGGTGATAAAACATGAAAAACTGGGGCCTAAATGGGCTATCGTTCCGGTAATATCGTCGCAGTATCAGGGGACAAAACAGGTGACCGACCTTGTGGGCGGAGGCACACTCTTTCAGGAAAGGATGGCTCACTCTTTAGCCGTCAGATCAATCTACCAGCTTTCCCCCAAATGGAAACTTAAGCCCGGACTGGGATATAAGTGGGAGTTCCTCAAAGAAACCCGGGACGAATCCTGGGGACATGGCCTTTTTGACTACCGCTGTCCTAGTTTCTCATTTGAGGGGGAATATGCCTATAGGGATCCCTTTTCCTTCACAATAGGCTATGACTTCTACAACATAGGATTTGTGAATTTTTCCTCTCTTGAATCCATAATCAAGGATTCGCAGGGTAATTCCATGGCCCGTGAGCTTGCCGGGAGATCTGTTTTGGATTCAAGCAATCACTCGCTTACATTCGGTGGAACCTTGCAGGGGCCCTGGCGGAGTTATGCCGAAGGGAACCTGGTTACAACCTTGCGCCTTTTTCCTGACCAGTATGTGGTTACCCAGACAGGGGATTTCATAAATTCCACCCGCAATGATATTTCCAGCCAGCTCTCACTGGCCTGGAGAATTCCACGCGAAATTTCGGGGAATTGGAAGGCTGTGGCCGGGGTTAGACTGGCGGCGGGGTTCAATACCTCCAATCAGAACAGTTATGATGCCCAGCGGTTCATGTACCTTAAAAACTACTACGACTCCACTTCTATAAGGGCGGGGGTTGATCTGAGCCTCAATAAAAAACGGCCCGCAGGACAATCCGGCGGAAACGAAGAACGGCCGCTGGCGATCAGCCTCTCGGCCACGCTGGGCAGGGTTGAATACAGCGGTCGGCCGGCCCAGGACGCATCCGGGCTTTATCTGAGCGACAAGATCTACCAGAATGAGGCGGTTTTGGGCTTTGATGTAAGCTATCACATCGCCCCTCATTTCGTTTGGACTTCACAGTTCGGTTACGGCAGGCAGACTTCAAACCAGAATTTTGAGAAGCTTTACAAATACAATTTCAGTACGACGAATTACAGGATTGGTTTCAGCTATGAATATTAGAGATAGGTTGCCAGTGGCCAGCAGCCCAGTCACCAGTCGGGAAGGGCCGCCAGTGACCAGCAAGCCAAGCCACCAGTCTGAAACTGGAGACTGGTAACTGGCAGTCTGGCAACTGGTAACTGTATTTTAAGGAGATCTTTATGAATCGGCTATTCAGAAATTTAAAATCCGCTTTATTCTGCCTCATTTTGATGGGTTATGGGTTAAGCTTCGCCCAGGTGTCCCCTCCACAAAAGGTCAACTTCCAGGGAAGGCTTACTGACCTGTCAAATAATCCCCAGAACGGTTCCTACGAAATTACATTTACTTTATTTGATGCGCCTGCAGACGGGGTCAACCTTTGGACAGAGACGCAGAGTGGTCTTGCAGTAGTAAACGGTGCAGTGGAGGCTGTTCTGGGCTCTGTGACCCCTATCCCGTACTCGGTGGTGCGGTCATCATCGGTATATCTTGAGATCCAGGTGGATTCCGAAATCCTAAGCCCCCGCCAGACTTTCAACTCCGTTCTCTATGCAATGAACGCCGGCCAGTTAGCGGGTAAGACATATGATGCCTTTGTTGATACCTTCACAGCCCAAACGATTACCGGCATAAAGATATTTACCGCCAATCCTGTTTTCAATGCCGCGAGCATTCCGCAGGGCGCGGTAAGCGGGCTGGGTTCGGATTTATCCAATATAATAGCGTCCACTGCGCCGTTGGCTAATGCTGGCAATTGGAACACCGCATATAGTTGGGGCAATCACGCGACTGTCGGTTATGTCAATTCAACAGCGCTCAACAATGTGATAGTATCCACCGCGCCTTTAGCCAATGCCGGCAATTGGAACACTGCATACGGCTGGGGCAATCACGCGGTTGCCGGCTATCTCAGCGTGGCAGCTCTTAACGGTGTGATAGCGTCCACGGCGCCTTTGGCCAATGCCGGCAACTGGAACACAGCATACGGTTGGGGCGATCACGCGGTAGCCGGTTATGCCAGCGCGGCAGCTCTTAACAATGTGATAGCGTCCACTGCGTCTTTAGCCAATGTCGGCAATTGGAACACAGCATACGGCTGGGGCGATCACGCGGTAGCCGGTTATGCAAACATGACAGCGCTTAACAACGTGATAGCGTCCACTGCGTCTTTAGCCAATGTCGGCAACTGGAACACAGCATACGGTTGGGGCGATCATGCGGTAGCCGGTTATGCCAGTGCGGCAGTTCTTAACGGTGTGATAGCGTCCACTGCGCCTTTGGCTAACTCGGCTAAATGGGATACTGCATACGGTTGGGGCAATCATGCGGCTGCAGGTTACGCCAGCCCAACAGTTATAAGTAATGTGATAGCATCCACCGCGCCTTTAGCCAATGCCGGCAATTGGAACACAGCATACGGCTGGGGCGATCACGCGGTAGCCGGTTATGGCAGCGCGGCAGCTCTTAATGGTGTGATAAAGTCCACTGCGCCTTTGGCTAACGCGGCTAACTGGGATACTGCATACGGTTGGGGCAATCATGCGGCTGCAGGTTACGCCAGCCCAACAGTTCTTAACAATGTTATAGCGTCCACTGCGCCTTTGGCCAATGCCGGCAACTGGAATGCAGCTTACAGCTGGGGTAATCATGGAGCGGCAGGCTATGCCGTTGCCGCAAAGGTAGCCGCCGACACGACAACGCTTAAAACAGAGATAGACGGCAAGCAGGAGGCCAGCGCCAATTTAACTTTCCTGGCAAGCAATGACGGGTCCCGTTTATTCGGCATGCCCGGGGATAGTCTGGGTAACCATATTGCCACCACCAGCCTTAACATGGCCAACTTCCCCATTAATAATGCGAGTAGCATCACAGTAACCAGTAATATTATTGCAGGCAACAACATTGCAGGCTATAACATAAGCGCAGGCAATAATATTTCCGCTGTGAAGTATTATGGTGACGGTTCCAGTTTGACCGGTACGGGCGACAACCTGGGCAACCACACAGCCACCATCGGGCTGAATATGGCTAGTTTCCCTATTAATAATGTGAGTAGCTTGACTGTAACCAACAGTGTTAGCGCTGCGAAGTATTACGGTGACGGTTCCAATTTAACAGATTGTACTGTCCAGTTTAAAAT
>DMES01000066.1:0-316 GCA_003450815.1 Elusimicrobiota bacterium
ACGAACATACACGCGCACAGACCGACCAGTCTTAAATCCCAGGGATGCTGCCGCCCGAAGCGCCCGGCAAAATACATCTGCACGGGCCAGGCCTCAATTGCGATCACCAGCCCCAGATAGGCCATGGAGGCAGCCATGTAAATAAAACCGCCGTAAGAGGACTCTAGCTGGTGTATATTTTCCACTTTAAAATCAGGAAATAACGCGCCAAGGCCTATTCCCATAACCGACAGCGTAAGCGTCGCAGTGATTATGGTGAAAACGGAAAGCGCAGATATAAACCTGTCGGCATTTAATAGATGGTTTGAAAAGCTTA
>DMES01000066.1:566-39473 GCA_003450815.1 Elusimicrobiota bacterium
TGGTAAAGCGCAGCCCTATGGCCGACACCACAAAACCCGCCACGCCTATATTCAGAAATGATACGAAGCTTTTAATATCCGGGGTATCCAGCGGGAGCTGATTGACGCTGAACAGGTAAACCACAATAAGCGCGGCTATAAGTATTATCTGCGACCAATAGCGGGCATCGCGAAGCAGAAGAAGACGGTCCTTCCAATAAAGCGTGAGCGCGGTTTTTAACCGGGAATATTTAAGCGCCAGACGCTGCTCCCAGAGCATTCTGTTTTTTCCCCTGAACCTGGGCGACCCCTGGGCGCCGCTAAAACCGCGGGCATAAATGAACCCCGCAAGGAAATACATCCCTCCGTAAATGGCAAGCCCTGCGGCCATCAAAGCGGCGGCGTAAAGCCAAAAATCCCCCCAATGCCCGCTTGAATACGCAATCATTGCTTTTGTCACCCACCAGGAAGGCAGGTACTTGGCCGTAGGTGACTGAAGGTATTCAATATATTGCGCCACCACGGCGAGCGAGTCCGGACGAAGCAATTGTTCCGGTTTTGAAAAGCGCAGCATTACATAAACAAAGGCCAGGGAACAGCTTCCAAGCAGCCAGGTAATGTCACGCGTGCGCGAGGAGGGGAAGGCATACATCACAAGCATACTGAAAATAATGCCGAAAGCTCCCGAAAGCAGCACGAAAGGGACCATCAGTGACGCATAGGAAATATAAAAACCGACGCCAAGGCCCTTCACCCTTCCCAATGCCAGTATATAGGGCACTATAGCAAGAAGCAGCGTCCAGGAGGAGTAAAACACCGTCTCAACGGCCTTGTCAAGAAAAAGAGAGCGTTCCGGCAGCGGGCAGGAAAAAAGGAATTTCAGATCGGAAGAATAATAGAGCGTGGTCATTGAAATAAGTATGGAAGAAACTATGATCATGGAAAAAGTCATAAGCAATACCATGGAAGTAAGCTTCCAGGAAAGGATAGGGCCGATCAACTGCACCGCTTCAAGGTATGTAAGCAACCGCCAGAACCCCGCGTACAGAATGGAGAGCATGAGCAGGCCCACGCCGATGAAAAGCAGGTTTTTCACCAGTTTCCAGCCGCGCAGGCTTTTCAGAGTATTCACGGCGCAAATAAATTTTCGCTTAAAAAGCAGGAGCATAATGAAGGCTGAAGGCTGAAGGCTAAAGGCCATCTATAACTTCTACCTTCAGCCCTCAGCCTTCAGCCTGACTTGTCACTTTGTCAGTTCCAAAAAAACATCTTCAAGTGATTTCTGAGCGGGCCCGGTCACAAGCTGTTTTACGGCGGCTACGGTATCTTTGGCGATCAGCCGGCCATTATGGATAATCCCCACCGAGGTGCATAGTTTCTCCGCCATTTCAAGGATATGCGTACACATGAAGATCGCGGCCCCGTTCCCGGCCATCTCGGAAAGCAGTGTTTTAAAGCGGCGAATGCTTTTCGGGTCAAGCCCGACAGTGGGCTCGTCAAAAAGCACGACTTTAGGCTTGCGAAGAAGCATTCCCGCAATAAGCAATTTTTGTTTCATGCCGTGGGAATAACTCTCCAGCAATTCTCCGCCCTGGAGGGAAAGCTCAAAGGTCTCAAGCAGTTCGGGGATGCGCCGTATCTGCTCGCTGTACGGCACATCATAGAGATCCCCTAAAAACCGCAAAAACTCAAAACCTGTAAGTTTGGGGTAAACAAACGGCTCGTCCGGAATATAGGCGATAAGACGCTTTGCGCTCAGCGGTTCACGAGTCACATCAAAACCCGCCACAAGCACCCTGCCGGAGGTGGGGGCCATAATGCCTGAAAGAATTTTTACAGTGGTGGTTTTGCCTGCGCCATTCGGGCCCAAAAAACCGAAAATTTCTCCCGCCGCCACATCAAGGCTCAGGTCGTCCACGGCTTTACAGACGCCGAAAGTTTTAACGAGGTTCTGAATTTTGATCACGATACAATAGGGTAGAGGGTGTGGGGAGAGGATAGAGCATTAAGGAACTCATTACCCTAAACCCTGAACCCTAGCCCCTATACCCTATTTTTACCGGCCCTGCTCCCGCAGTTCCAGGTAGTTCTTTATTTCTATCTGCGAAGTCAGCTGGCGCAGCAGGTAGTTGGCAAGGTTAGCGAACTTGTCTTTTGAAAGCTCATCGGCATACTTGGCCTTCTCTTTCTCAAATTTTTTCAAGTCCTTGTTTTTTAAAAGGTAGTAAGCCGTTATTTCTTTAGGGGTAACTTTCACGGTTGTATATATCAACTGTTTGAACTTAGAGGCAAGCCTGGCCCTTTTCCTCCAGGCTTCATACTCCGGGGGCGACATCTGGAACTCTTTAAAAATCGTCTGATAATAGAGCCTGGGGCTGAAAGACTGTCCTTCCCTGAACTGCGGAGTGTTTTGTATTTCAACCGCCACTTCAAAGTCGGGCACCTGCATATCCATTTTTCCCGCCTGGGAAGAGAAAAGCTCTTCTATAACCATGTCGCGGAAAACTTCCTGCTTTACGCTCTTGACCAGCGCGTCATTGGTATCTGTGCCGGATTCCCTTAGGTTGGACACCATTCTGTTAACCTGCATACTAAATTGCCGGTAGGGAATTTTTTTTCCGCCCACATCGGCCACGGCGCTCGACGCGGAGGAACTAAAAATCTGACCGCTAATAAAAAAAATGGAACCCACAAACACTACTGCGGTTATGATGAAAAATATTCTCTTATATTTTGTGAAAAAAGCTATCATTTTTCATGCTCCTTATTTCAGAAAGGGTATAGGGTATACGGGATTAGGGGTATCAGGGAGTTCCATGCTTCTGCACCGCTCCCCTTCTCCTATGCGCTACCTTGACTCGACTTTTTGAGGACTTTCCTTTTTAGACTCTTTGCCGGTTTCCATGCGGCAATTACCGTTGAAAGTTGCGCCTTCTTCAAGCATTATCTTCGGGGAACGCAAATCTCCGTCTATGCGGGAACCGATGATGGCCTCAATATGGTTAAGGGCCGTGATATTCCCTTTAACCTCCCCGCAAACACAACAGCTCTCACAGGAGATATCGCCTTTTATCTTGCCGGCTTTACCTATCGTCACCATCTTCGCGTCCACTATAGAGCCGTCAACGCGTCCGTCAATTTTAAGCGAGCCTTTGGCCGTCAGCGTCCCCTGAAAATACGCGTCATTCCCTATGAGAGTATCTCCATTCCTGGATTCAAACGATATCGCCGCATTATTAAAAAGGCCCATATATTCCTCTTACAAACTCCTGAAAATACCGTCAAAAATACCGCTAAAACTGCTGTCTTTCACACCTACTTCAAAAAAACGCATGGGATCTTTGGGAATGCCGGCCACCCAAACCTCGTAATGCAGATGATTGCCTGTTGAAGTGCCGGTGGAACCTATGCGGCCCACCAATTGTCCGCGTTTCAGGTTTGCGCCTTCCTTAACCAAAGTCTCACTCATATGCCCGTAAAGGGTGGAATAGCCGAACCCGTGGTCCACAACCACACACATACCATAGCCCTGGGCCCAGCCGGAATGGCGCACCACTCCGTCAGCCGTGGAGTGGATAGGCGTGCCCACTTCATTGGCTATATCAATGCCTGAGTGGTACCCGCTCACGGCGCTTAAAGGGGCCATACGGTAACCGAAAGAGGAGGTGATACGCCCCTGGGCTGGCCACATTGAAGGCGTAGCGCGTAAGGAGTTATGGCGGTTTGCCATGTACCAGGTAATTTCAGAGTAACTTGAAAGCCGCTTGCGGGATTCCTCCTGCATCTTAGTCAAGGAACCGCTGAGTGTTTTTTCCTTTATTTCATCAGCCTTGCGAAAAAGCATCTTCCTGAAATCCGCCAAATCGGCGGCTCCTGCGCCACCTAGTGAATCAACTTCTCCCTGAAGTTCATGACGCATACCAAGTATTTTACGCAGCTGATCGTCGGTTTTTCTGGTCATTTCCAGATAGGCCATGCCCTGTTCCACCTGATCTGAGACCGAAGCCATCTTGGTCCTGAGTATTTTATTATCCATCTTAGTGACATAGTAATCAAAATGCCTGCCTACCGCGTAGCCGGCCCAAATAGTGGCAAGCGTCCATATCCCGCCGAAAAGTATAAAGAAAAAAACAGACAGGTTAAAGCGAAGCGAAGGCAGGCCGCTGTGAGGAACAAGGAAAATGCTGATCGGCTTACCTATACCCTTGAAAAGACGTAAAAAACGATGAATCCGCATAATATAATTATATCAAACTGAAACAATAAAGTGGAGGTTAATTCCCGATAGGCGGAGGAGCTTTCCGTTTTACCGAAGCTGGTGCGCTTTGCTCTCCTCCACTTATTGCAGTAGGGTCAAATTTAACACCGGTGTCTTCCGGCATATGGGGCGTACCCTCCGCCGGTGTCGAGCCATCCCCTGCCTGAGCAGCCTTGGCCCCAAAAGCCCCCATAGGAATTACCCGGCCCGCCTGAGGTATGCGGCCCAGAAGCGGTTTAAGCTCAGGATCCGACATAACCTCCATCATAAGCTTCATAAAATCAGGCCTGAAAGCGAATTTTTCCGTTATTTTATCCATGCCTTTGATCTTACGGATATCGGCCATCACTTTCATGGGGTTGTTGCCGCCAGAATTCGCAAGCGCCTCCCTGAAAGAAGGGTCTTTCTTAAGTTCACCGATGAATTCTTTGACTATAGGGCGATCCATATATTTAGCCAGCGCTTTATATGTCGTCCCGGGGTCCACCGGCCCCGCCATACCGCCGGCATCGGGAGAAGACGCGTTGGTAAACGTTGTTAGTGAAGAAGAAACGGGTCCGCTTGAGAAAGATACTCCCGGAGCAGAAGCTCCGGGCTTATTTTCATACATCATTTTAACAAGTTCCTGGGAGGGGAAAGCCTGTTCTATCGATTCAAAGGCCTGACTGGCGGCTGATATTTTCCGATAACGGTACACCGCGAAAATAACACCCGCAATAAATATGGCAAAAAAGACGCCGGCCACTATTTTAAACAGTTTTTGACGGCCCCTTAGAAGTTCCAGTTCCTTCAGCAATTGCGCGTTGTCCGCGGAAATATCGTTTTTTTGTTCTTCCAAAGCCATAAAATTTGACAATCATCCGTCGTAATTGATAGACTCACATTCTACAAAATAAATCACGCTTTCCAAGCAGTTCAAGCCCGGTTTATTTTCTGCGCCCCCATCGTCTAGCGGTTAGGACGCTGCCCTTTCAAGGCAGAGATCAGGGGTTCGAATCCCCTTGGGGGCGCCACATTTTTGCGATTTCTCGACGAGAAATCGGTTTTTTGTCTATCAGACCCCAATTACAAGAATTCCCCAAAAAAGCCCGTTTTTACCCCAAAGTGCACACTCAAGTGCACACTTTTACCCCAGTAATCCACTATTCCCCAATAGAGAACGCTGCCTAACCGGGGCAGAGACCAGTTTGACTATATTAAAGCTGATATTTGAATACACGATTCACAGGTGGATGAAGTCCTGCCTACCACTTTCCAGGTATAGCGCCAGCAACAGATAGTCGCGCAGGTGACGCGTTAGCAGAAAATTATCGCGCACATGCTCACGGCCATTTTCGCCCAGTTTTTTGGCGTAGGCTGGTTCGTGCAGCAAGCGTTTCATCCAATAGGCCGTGCCTTCTATGGTGCGGGTGAGTATACCCGAGTATTTGTGCGTTATCTGTAACGGAATCCCCCCCACAGCTCCGGCTATTACAGGTTTTCCTTTCCATAAGGCTTCAGAAACCGTTAACCCGAAGCCTTCCTTAAGCGACTTCTGTATTATTATCGCGGAGGCGCGTTGTATGGCGTTTATTTCAATATTACTGGTCGGGGGCAGGCAGAGCACTATTATGTCCGGGGTTCCCTCAGCTGCCGCGCGGACCTCCGCCAGCACTTGTGAGCCTTCGGGATCATCATCGGCGCTGCCGCCTACCAGTAGCAGGCGCGCCGTGACGTAAGGTTGTATCTTTTTGAAAGCCTCGATGACGCCCAGCGGGTCTTTCAGCCGGTCGAAGCGCGATACCTGGGTTATCAGCGGTTTGTCTAAAGGGATATTCAGCCGCTCCATTATCGATGCGACTTCTTCAGAAGTGAGCTCTTTGTTCTTATCGGCCAGCGGGTCTATGGACGGCGGGACCTGGAACTGCTTTATGGGCAGTTCCTGCGAGAAGGATGGTGCGGAAATCACAGCGGCATCGAAGCGCGAAACATACCCGTGCAGAAAGTCCCAGACGTCTGTCTGGCGGTTGGAAAGGTCTATGTGGCAGCGCCAGATCCACTTGGCTCCAGCCGGTTTCCTGTCTATAAGACCGGCGGGCTGCGGATCATGTATCAGTGCAATATTTGCGTCCAGGTCCAAGGTATCCATGTTGGTCTTGAGCGTATCTCGGTACAGTTGGAAGTCGGCTGTGGTTAATTCCTGGCGCGTGCCGTGCAGGGCGTTATGGAACTTTTTGGTTACTGCGTAAAAATCTTCCCCGCCTTTAATAAGTTCCCAGCGCGGCTTTATCCCCAGTTCGATCATCATGGGAAGCATCCGGCTAAGTATTTCTGCTACGCCTCCGCCTACGGCGGTGGAATTGACGTTGAGTATTGTCTTTCCCTTAAGCCGGGAGGCTATTGTCTTAAGCTCTTCTATGGCGTTGAGGCCGGCAGCGGGCGCGTATTCGTCTATTTTAGCCACGGGACACCTCCGGCAGGCGCTGCTTGATTATCCTGATTATCCTTTGCCGAAGGCTTTCGAGCGTGTAGGAATACGGGTCGAGACGGGAGATCTCTCTCCCTACTACATCGTCGTTGAAGTTGGTCTTGAACCAGTGCGAGAAGTCGTCTACGCCGTAGGGCGGCCGCAGCCGGGCCTCGAATACGTGCAGGTAAAGGCTGGAGACGCTGACATTGCGCAAGCACTCAATAAAACTCGCATAATCTATGGCGGCGCACTCCGTGGGCAGCGAGAACCTTACAGCGCGCATAAAATGGAATTCCCGGCCCGGAGCCACAGTACGCATCTGCTCAGGGTTTTCCGCGATGTGCCGTTCCAGCATTTTTACAAAAGCGGCCTTGATGTCCGCCAGGGAATTAAACTGCACGATATCGATGGAAGTCAGTTGCTCACCCAGGCGGTCCGCCTGTACCGTGCGGGTTACCCAGTAGGCGAAGTCATTGGCACCCTCTGGCACCAGGTGGTGAGATTGCTTTATAAATCGATGGGTGTGGTGGTAGATAATTGCGTCGTCCGCCTCCTTTATTCCCGCGAGAAGTCCCTCTATGTTATAAGCCTTGCGCCCGGTAACTTCGGTGAGCGTGAGGCGCGTGCAGAATTTGAAAGGCTCCTTTGCCTTTATACCCATTTTATCTCCCCCCTCGCCTTGCGGCTGAAATAAAACGCAACAGGCGAAGTACTTCCAACTGGTCTGCCAGGAAATATCCGGCTGTTGACCCGGCCTTGCGACTCACTCTTACGGTTATCCCATACCCCTTCAGCGCCATAAACATATCTTCGTCCGTAAGATCGTCGCCCACCGCAACTGCGTCGTCCACGCCAAGACGAGCCATAAGCCTTGATATGGCGCTACCTTTGTGAGCGGCGTAGCGTGGCAGCAACTCGAAAACTTTATGGCCTTGTCTCCAACGGAGGTTGCCATTTCGCTCGGACATAAGGGCTTTCATCCGGCTAAAGAACCCGCGCATGTATGCCATCTTAAGGTTCCGGTAATGCACACTGGCTGAAAATACTTTATTCTCTACAAGCACGCCCGTGCCTGGTGGAAATCTTTCCTGAATATCAGCGGCTATCCCAGCTACCAAGTCCCGTGCTTTAGCCGCCCTGGTATCGTGCCAGACGAAACCGGGGCCTTTTATCTCTATGCCATGGTTCCCGCCGTAATAAAGGTTCCGCAAGCCAACCAACCTGCGCACACTTTCCAATGCACGTCCGCTGAGTATGAATACAAAAACCCCGCGCGATGCCGCCAATGCCTTCAAGGCAGCTTTAAACTCCGGTTTCAGGCAGGCCTGCCCCGGAGTCTCCGCCAATGCAGCCAGTGTGCCGTCAAAATCCAGCGTTACCAACAGTTTCCAGACAGACGCAAGGCGTTCTGAAACAGCAGTGGAGTTTTTCCAGAAATATTTCATTTCATACGCTCGTAAGTTTAAAATCGTCCATCCTCAGCTTCATCAGCTCGTCGGTCAGGTTCGCCGCCCATTTATAAATATTGTTCTCGTGCAGGTCCTGCCGCATGCGGGTCATACGTGCCTCCACCTCCACTTTTGGCATAGTAAGCGAATAGTAGATAGCGTCGGCCATCTGCTCAATATCGTAGGGGTTTACGATCAGCGCATCTTTGAGTTCCCGCGAGGCTCCGGCGAATCGGCTGAGTATCAGTACCCCGCGATGGTCGTCGCTGGCGGCTACAAATTCCTTGGCCACCAGGTTCATGCCGTCGTGCAGGGAAGTAACCATGCACACATCGGCTATCTTGTAAAACTTGGTTATTTCTTTGTGCTCATGGTGTTTTTCCAGGAATACTATCGCTTTCCAATCCTTGGCTTTAAACTTCCAATTCACCCTGTCCACTTCAGCATGCAGTTCCGCCAGGAACCGATGATATTGAGGGATATGGGTGCGGCTGGGCGCGCCCAGCTGTATGAACGTGAATTTTTTCACATACTCCGGATATTTTTCAAGGAAGCGGTCCACAGCTTTCACCCTTTCAAGCATACCTTTGGTGTAGTCTATGCGATCTACCCCCACACCCAGATACTCTGCCTTGAGCCCCATTTCCTTTAATACCGCCTTCATATCAGGCTTTTGACCTAAAGCTTTAGCGTCTCTATCCGGTCGCTGAAAGTCAACGCTTATCGGAAAAGGCTTAACCATTGTTACATGGCCTTCTTTTTGTACTGAGAAATGCTCCCAATCAATTCTGGATTCCAATGTGCGATCAACGGTATCGAGGAAATTATTGCAGTAAAACTGTGTCTGGAAACCTATCAGGTCGGCTCCAAGCAAGCCCATAACCAACTCCCTCTGCCAGGGACAGATGCCGAAGGTTTCAGGATTAGGCCATGGAATATGCAAAAAGACCGCCACTCTCGCGTCGGGTCTTACCGCTTTTATCATTCCGGGCAGGAGGGTGAAGTGATAGTCCTGTATCAGCACACAAGGGTCTTTCACTTCAGCTATTTCCTCCAACACTGTTTCCGCAAACTTTTTATTCACGTCGTAATAATACTTCCAATCTTCTTTCCTGAAAATGGGCCGGATATGGGCTATATGACAAAGCGGCCAGATACCCTCGTTGGCGAAACCATAATAATAGCCGTCTTCTTCCTCTTTAGTAAGCGGCACCCGGCGCAGGGTATAGGCCGGCTCTTCCTGAGGAACCTTGATACGGTTATGTTCGTCAGTGACCTCGAAATCAGCCTCACCGCTGCCATGAGCCACCCAGGTACCGCCTGCGGCTTTCAGTATAGGGTCCAGCGCGGTCACAAGACCACCTGCTGGGGTTATCGTTTTAATATCCTTGCCCTCTTTTATATGCATGTACGGCTCACGGTTGGATACCACGAAAAGCGGACGCCCGTCCATTTTCATTTTAATCAGTTCTTTCAGCCGCTCAGGAGTCCATAGTGATTCCCCCTCCTGACGCAAACGAGCCTCGTTCTGAGCTGCCCGCCTCGCCGCTTGCAGATTCGTTGCAAGAGTTGAGGCCTCCTGGGCTATCGGCGCGAAAATATCCCCTTTTATAGGAGGGGCGTGCCCATGAGCGTCGCCCATGCGTAGATTTTTCATCCATTCCGCCATCTGGATAACCGGATCTACCAGATTCCACCTTATCGTCAGCAGGGTGACCAGCGATATAAGGATCATTTGCACGAGCAGCCTTATTAGTGTGCGCTTCCAGATCTTAAAGAGGTCGTAATCTATGTAGGAAACGTTGGTAAAAATGATTATGCGCGCCGTATCCCCACCATCAAGGGTTACGGAAAGCGGATACAGAAACATCTTTTTCTCCGCCATGGCATAAGTAACGGGGTTGCCCTGCCCTTCTTTCAGCAGCGCGTCTATGGCTTCCTTATGCACGGCCAGCACCGGGGTTAACGCGGATGAACTTATAATGCGGATGCCGCCGGAGTCATAGACGGCCACACCCTCCAACTGTTTCTGGGATTGGAATTTATCGGCAAGTCGCTGCACACTGGCATAGTTTTTAGCGGCAAGGTTGTTCCGTACACTTTCCTTAAAGCTTTCAGCCAGCAGAGCGGAGCGGGATAGGACTTCCTCATAGAGCTTTACTTTCTCATGCCGGACATTGAACCACGCTGAAACGACAGCAACAAACACCACCACGATTATGAGTGAAATAATTAGTTTGAATGTTATACGCATAAAAACTCCTTAGTGACCCTCAGTAAATAGCCGCTTTGGCCCACTCCCGGCTTTTTATGTCGAGCTTGGCGGCGCTAATAATGTTGGGGATATTCCCCGGTATAAGGATCCCCCCCGAGATCAGCAGGCTTAACGCGAACGAAAGTATCTGTGCCCTGCCCATGGAAGGCACAATCCCTGCGGCGGCCAGCGTAGCGTTGTCGAGCGCCGCAGAGCTAAGGCCCAGCCAATAAAGTTGCCATCCTTTCAACGCAGGAATCAGTTTTCCGGCGATAGGGCCTAAACCTTCACCAAGGTATACCAGCGCGGCCACGAACACGTAAACCTTGCCCGCCCGCATAAACAATACCTTATTTGTTTCGGGTGGTGTGTCCGAAACTGTATTAGCCGCTGTTACCCGACCCAAGGGACGCCAGTAGGCCGCTAGTACAGCCACGGCAATTATCGCAGGTGTAATCCATAGGAACAACAGGTTGGCCAGCCAAAAGAATCCGGCATTGTGCGGCGGCCCCTGCAGCTTGGACGTGACGATGGTGGAAAGGGGCTCTCCTATGGGTGTTAATGCGGCTCCAAGGCCTATAGCATAGCAGGCGTAAACGGCGGCGCGTATGCGCGAAGGACGATCCAGACGCAGGTGATGAATGATCTCGCAAAGTATGAGTGCCGCTATTATTGCGGTAAGCAAGCTGGACAGGAAACCCAGAACCACTATAAGCGCGAAAAGAGAATGGTTGATACCTATACGACGTTCAAGCCGTTCTATCAGTCCCTCTACACGGCTACGCCCTGCCCTGAACAGGAAACCGGCCGCTAGCACAGCTATGGAAATCTTTACCGGCTCAACCAGCGACTCCTTTACTATATGCCAGCTCCACAACCCTGAAACAGTCATTGCGGCACAGCCCATGACGAGCAGAAATATTTCCAGTTCTTCTTCTACCCGCTTAACGGAGAATGGCAACAGGAGCACTAGCGCCATTATCAGCGCTAGGCTGGGGATAGCCCAGTAGTGCATATATGTTGCCTTAAATGTATTTCAACAAGTATTTGAAGATTAAAACTATTATTGCAGTGACTGCAAAAGTTTTGACCCAGACCATAAAAAAAACCCAGTATCCGGATTCTACAATCTGGGGTTTATTGGCAATAGGATTGTTGTCAGTGTTTTTTGTCATGCCGCCTCCGTATTTAGGGCAACGAGCCCGAATACCGGTTAGCGGACACTTTATAAATAAAAATCCGCCATCCGGTTAAACTACCGGAGATGGCGGCCCGACCATCTCAAACCTCCGGAGCCATGACAACCAGATCCGGACCCTTGTGATTATTCTATCGTATATAACTGTTACTGTCCAACAGAATTCTTGCAACAACAGAATTCTTGGATACTTGCCTTCTTTTTAATCAGAAATTCTGAACTCCCTTTAGACAAGGTTAATTAGCCCTAATCACTTTCATCGGACAGGCCCACATAGCAAGTTGTTCATGACTTATAGCGGTTCTCGGCGAACAAAATCTCAAGGATGTATAGAAGTAAGCTCATATGAGCTCCTGGTTGCACTTGAGCTCTTTTATTTGTCTTCCCGCACCGGGTTCGGATTGTGATGTGTAAAGCCAATCGGTCCAAAAGTGCACATCAAAGTGCACACTTTTATCCAAGCCATTTAACAGAGCTACACCTTCCAACACCAATAAAGCCTTATACATTAAGCGTTTTTCGATGTTTAGGATGAGGCAATATCCGCAATAGCTCTGCTCTTTCAGGGCAGAGATCAGGGGTTCGAATCCCCTTGGGGGCGCTTCCACTTTCTTGAAGTTAACCCCTGCAGTGTTTTACCTGTTTCTCCAATGAGAAATGGGTAAAGATGCAGGGGTTTTTCTATGTCTTTTTACGCCTTTTAATCAAGGGGATTCGAACTTTTTTAGGCATTTAGAACACCCAAAAGAGTGTTTTCCGCCGGCGGCTAAATTTTCCCCAGCTACCAGGTCCTTCCCCCTAACCACCCCATAAAAGCAAAAACTGCCAGGACTTCCCGGCAGTCTCGGAAAGAGTTCGTTTTTGGCCCCCCTTGTTCTGGCAATCAACACCCCCCAAAAACGAACTTTTGTTTATATGTTTTATTGGTATCCGAGAATAGCTAAACCCAAATTATCGTGTGGAATAACTCCAGAATGATCTGGACATAAACAGATAGATTATTCCAAAGGGAACTGCCGGCCACAGGAGAATCGGAACAAAATATATCGCGAGGCTGATTTCTTTGTGAAATAGTGCATTAGAAACCAGTGCTGCAGCAAGAATAAAAGCATACGCGCAGAATATCGACAGGAAGAAATTGAGGATGTATCGGAGTGGACGTGTTCTATTCAAAAACATTCGCCGATTTAAAACCAGTAGTGTTACAAAATATGCCCAAGTTGAAAGCCATAAGACATATGCGTGCATCCAGCAATCGGACCAGAAATCGTTCCCTTTGCTAAAAGCCGCCTGCATCCCAAGTGCGATTGAGCAGTAGAAGATGGAAACAATAAAAATCCTGCGAGAAAGGGTATTGCGAGGCGAGTCCTCCAAGCCCCGTAAAACAAGATAAATAGGTCCAATCATATTTTAATCAATCCCCCCCAGGATGAAGTACTATTACTCCAAGGTTATTCCACTCCGAATCTGATAAGTCTTCAAACCCATATTTTTGCAGCACACGTGTATGCAAAGCATTACATTCTCGATCTTTTTCCCGCACACCTGGATTCACAAAGGCCGAATGATAATCCGTGGTTTTCCGCAATGTATTCATCAGCATGTCTTGTTCACGCTCACATACTACAACCTGTGAATGTGCTTCTTGATACTTTTCCCAATCGGCCTTAAATTTTGCGCAATTCTTGGCGTATTTTGCTAATTTCCCGACACATGAAATATTGAATCCGCCAAAATCATACCGATCAACCGCAACGACCTCCCCATCAAGCAAAAGTTTTTCTGAATATTTCCGGAATAAATGCCTTACAACTGTGATAGGGGAAGTCTCGCTCGATGCAACAACATAATATATTGAGGACCCGAGTTCAGTTTCATTTGAAATGACGTGGGCCGGGGGTTTCTTTAATATGTCAACGTCTGCTTTTGGCAACGCATTTAATCCAGTCGTGTCGGTTCCATCTTGTGACAAGTTGACCCTCTTGACTGTCTTAAGGTCCGGAACCGGAATTTCCAGAATATCCTCCTTAATCGCGACAGTGATTTTATTAGGGAACTGCACTTCCTGAAGCGTTTTATATAATTGTAAACAATGTTTCTGCGCTATCGGCTCTGGAAAAGAGGCCTTGCCGGTTATGGCAGAATTAATAGTTTCAATCCATGCGTCAACAGAACTGATCTCCGTATTCCAAGTGATATACCCTTGCTCAGTTTGTCCGGACTGCAATCCGACGCTTACGCCAAACGCCTGCGTGCAGTCCATACAACTCGAATGGACATTCGCAACACATAAGAACACCGCCACAAAGATACCGGCACTTATTTTGTTCATAACAACTCCCATTGACCCAAGGGTAAAGGTCATTGTGAGAAATCGCGCAAACTAGTTAATCTTTTCATCAACCGAAACATTCAATTTTTCGTCAACTGAAATTTTTGCAGATTGGGATATGCCGCTGGTTATATAACCGAATACGATCCCCGTCTCGGTTTTTGTTGCTGTCGCAATAGAATATGTTACTGCGCCCTCTCCTGGAATTCGTACAGTTTTAGACTTTTCCGTTTTGGGAGGAACAACTCCGATCACAAAATCTTGGTTTGGTTCATGAAGCGGTCCATGCAAGACAACCTTAATCGGGGATGACGACTGGTTATGTATTGCTATCGTTGACCTTCCCGCAATGGCTCCCGACACCATGATGAATACAAAAGCTAAAGGAAAATTGGCCAATAACAGCAAATATCCAGACACAACTTTCTTCCATATAGTGGGCAGAATCCCCGCACGATAGCCCTTGATCGCATACACTGTTAGAGAAATCAAGCCTATAGCAACGAGTATGCAGCCGACCAAAATATTTATCATACCCGCAGACATTAACCACCGTGCCGGAATAAAACAAAAAAACGCAAAGATTATAACCCCGGCAACTGCTGGGATAAGCGCCGATATTCGTGCTGTAAACAATAGCTTAGTCATGCCGTCCCCCTATACGCTCTATAATACCAAAACGGGCGAAGGGTTTGAGCGATTTCCCAATGATGTCGCTAACAATTGGACCAGACTAAGACGACAATTTCGAATCCCATTGACCCCTAAGTCAACAGGATTCGAACTTTTACGGGTTTAGCAGGGTTGGGGCACCGCAGAGAGTAACTTTTCCCCCTCATTACCGATAATCCGGAAGAGGTCCAAGG
The DNA here is from genome assembly GCA_003450815.1 of Elusimicrobiota bacterium. Classification (GTDB taxonomy): domain Bacteria; phylum Elusimicrobiota; class Elusimicrobia; order Elusimicrobiales; family UBA9959; genus UBA9634. Next base: position 15,351 of record DMES01000066.1, read on the forward strand.
TCAAGGAAAAGGCAGGGATAAATCGGGTTTCTCCAATGAAGGGCTTCCTGAAAAAGTTATGTTTTGGCCCCCGTTGACCGCGCCAATTTCTTCAAAAAACAGCCCCGCTTCGGGGCTTGTTTTTTTAGTTAAGGTGACACACTCTTAATTAAACGGGAATTAAATTGTGTGTCACTTTAACCCCAGGGGCTTCACCAGAATGATGAAAAAAGCCTATACGAACCCGCCGCCTTACGTGAGCTTTTGGGATAATTCCGGGATAAGTTGCCGAACAAATGTCTTTTGTATAATATTTGTACATATGCCAAAGCATACAAAAGTCAGGGGCATTTTTAATCTAACGGTCCTCGTCGCCTCTTTAGGGTATTTCGTTGACATGTTCGATCTGCTTCTTTTCCCCATTGTGCGCCAGCCTTCTTTATCAGCTCTTGGCGTAGCGGCTCAGGATCAGGTCAGAGTGGGAGCTTATCTGCTCAATTGGCAGATGGCAGGCATGCTTTTGGGCGGTATTCTGTGGGGGATACTGGGGGACAAAAAAGGCCGGCTATCTACCCTGTTCGGAAGCATAGCGCTTTATTCCTTTGCCAATATAGCAAATGCTTATGTGCAATCTATTCCGGCGTATGCGTTGTGGAGATTTTTGGCAGGCCTGGGCCTGGCAGGAGAACTGGGCGCTGCCATAACGCTTGTCAGCGAAATCCTGCCCAAAGATCTGCGCGGTTACGGCACGGCTCTCGTGGCTGCCGTTGGAGTTTTCGGTACAGTAACAGCCGCTTTAGTGGGAAAATATATTCCCTGGAGACAGGCATATCTCTTAGGCGGTTTTTTAGGAGTGGCTCTTTTCTTTTTGCGCGCCGGGATCCGGGAAAGCCTTTTGTTCACCAATCTTTCTCATGAGGGTGTTAAAAAAGGGGATTTCTTAAGTCTGTTCACTCACAAAGAACGGCTGATGCGGTATGCCAGGTGCATTCTGATAGGACTGCCCATGTGGTTCATTGTGGGCATCCTTGTGATCTTTATCCCGGAATTCGCCCCGGTCCTGGAAGTCTCAGGCAAGGTTGACCCGGCTATAGCAGTGGCCTGCTGTTACAGCGGCATCACCGTAGGAAGTCTCTTATCAGGATTCTTGAGCCAGATCTGGGGAACCCGCACAAAGGTCATTGGTCTTTTCATGGGAATGGCTTTTTTAGGGATGGTGATCATTCTCCTGGGAAGAGGATTTACTCCCCTGATGATATATGCTGTCATGACCTGGCTGGGGTTGGCCTCCGGTTATTGGGCTGTATTCGTTACGGTAGCAGCTGAGCAATTCGGCACTAATTTGCGCGCTACGGTGGCGACCACTGTGCCCAATTTCGTCCGCGGTTCAGTGGTTCTGATAACCAACAGTTTTCTGCTTCTTAAAACCTCTTTGGGAATGCTTCCCGGCGCCTGGATAGTAGGGCTGGTTTGCTTTGCTCTGGCATTGACTAGTCTGCTTGGCCTCAAAGACACGCACGGCAGAGACCTGGATTTTGTGGAATAGCTTTGGGGCAGCATCTGCAGCTCACCGATACAAATCTTCGGAAGATTAAGGGGACACTTTTAATTAAGCGGGAATTAAATTGTGTGTCACCTTAACCAAGTATCAATCCGCAGACAGAACGATATTCACAAGCCTTTTTTTTACCACAATGATCTTGTGAACACGTTTCCCACGCATAGCGGAAGCGATAGTCTCATCTGAAAGCGCGGCCTTTTCCATCTGCTTTTCGTCTATTTCAGGAAGAACGCTTATCCGGGAACGGAGTTTGCCATTGATCTGTACTACCATGGTGATCTCAGGCTTAGCCGCTATTTTCGGATCGAAAACGGGCCAAGAAGCCTCGCAAACCAGCCCCTTGCCGCCAATTATACTCCAAAGCTCCTCGGCTATATGAGGAGCGAATGGAGCAATGAGCAGGACCGCGGTCTCAATAACTTCGGAAACCACGGCGGGATCCGGTGCTGGAGTACCGGGCTGGGCGTAAGCGTAAAGGTCGTTCGTCAACTCCATAAACGCCGAGATGGCGGTATTAAAACGAAAATTTTCCGCGTCCGCGCCCACCTTCTGAACGGTCTGATGGAGCTTCCGTCGGACCTTTTCTCCCTCAGTTCCCGGCTTGGTTGTCCCAAGCACAGTTCTCCAATCCGGCATGTACCCGGCGGAGAAAGCGGCCATCCAACGCCAGAACCGACTGATAAACCGGTGAGAGCCTTTTATTCCATCCTCGGTCCACTGCACATCCTCCTCAAAAGGGACGACAAACATTTCATAAACGCGCAGACTGTCCGCGCCGTATTTTGCTATGACCTCATCCGGGGAAACAGTGTTGCCTTTGGACTTGGACATACGCGCCCAGCGCCAGACTATCTGGTCTTCCGGCACGGTGTTCTTTTCCTCCGGCTTCAGAAGTATCCAGTCCACCAGGCCGTCTCCTTCGCCTTCGGTTTCGGAGCGCCGCGGCCGGCGGCCGGGAGTATAGGCCAGCATAGAGCCCTGGTTGCGCAATATCTGAAAAGGTTCAGTAAAACCTACAAGCCCCGCATCGTACATAACCTTACACCAAAACCTGGAATACAAAAGATGCGAACGGGCATGCTCCACACCGCCGCTGTAAAGGTCAACGGGAAGCCAGCTGTCCACCTTTTCACGGGAGGCGAAAGCCTTGTCGTTGTGCGGATCGGCGAAGCGCAGAAAATACCAGGACGAGCAGGCATAGCCCCCCATAGTGTCGGTCTCTCGCCTTGCGGGGCCTTTGCACTTAGGGCAGGGAACATTGGTGAATTCAGGTATGTCCGCAAGCGGCGACTCGCCGGTTCCCGACGGCTGATAATTGCTCACCTCCGGCAGCAGCACCGGCAACTGGTCTTCCGGCACCGGCACTTCGCCACATTTTGCGCAGTGAATTATCGGAATGGGGGCGCCCCAATAACGCTGTCTGCTTATAAGCCAATCGCGCAGACGATAGTGGACGGTTCTTTTTCCAAAACCTGAATCCTCAGTCCATTTGGCGAACTTTTCTCTGGTCTCGCGGGAATCCGCCAAGCCGTTGAACTGGCCGGAATTTACCACGGTACCGCCATCAGGTTCCGCGTGGGACATTTGCGAATCGGATTCCGGGCTCTCCGTTTTCCGGTAAACAAGCGTTATTTCCAGGCCAAATTTTTTAGCGAAATCAAAATCCCGCTGGTCATGGGCGGGAACTGCCATAATGGCCCCGCTGCCATAATCCATAAGCACATAATCCGCAACCCATATGGGCATCAGCTTGTTATTAGCCGGATTAATAACGTAAGCCCCGGTAAAAACGCCCGTCTTTGTCCGCTCGGAGTTCATGCGCTCCATTTCCGTTATGCGCTGCGCGGATTTAACATAATTACCCACTTCCGTTTTTTTCCCCGGAGCTGTTATCTTTTCCAGCATCGGGTGCTCGGGAGCTAAAACCATGAAAGTTGCGCCGAAAATTGTGTCCGCCCGCGTAGTAAAAACCTTTATGGATTCAGGTGAATCCTTAAGCTTGAAATTTAACTCGGCGCCCTCGCTTCTGCCTATCCAGTCGCGCTGCATTTCCTTAAGCCCGTCAGACCAGGCTATCTGGTCCAGGTCGGTCAGCAGGCGTTCGGCGTAGGCCGTTATCTTAAAGAACCACTGCGGCATCAGCCTTTTGTCAACCTGCGCATCGCAGCGCCAGCACCGGCCTTCCTTAACCTCTTCATTGGCAAGGCCGGTCTTGCATTCGGGACACCAGTTTATGGGAGCGGTGGACCTGTAAGCCAGGCCGCGTTTATACAAAAGCAGGAAGAACCACTGCGTCCATTTATAATAATCCGGCAGGCTGGAATTTATCTCCCGGGTCCAGTCATAACTGGCGCCCACCGATTGAAGCGTGCGCTTGTAATTGGCCGCGTATTCCGGCACCATTTCGCGCGGGTTGCGCCCGCGCTTGATAGCCTCGTTCTCCGCCGGCTGGCCGAAGGCGTCCCAGCCCATGGGGTGCAGGATATTAAAGCCCTTCATGCGCTTGTAGCGGCAGAAGGCGTCCATCGGTATATAATTTTTCAGGTGCCCCACATGCAGCCCTGCGCCGGAGGGATACGGGAACATCTCCAGCGCGTAGTACTTAGGCTTTTGCGGATCTTCTTTCGTGACATAGGCCTGTTTTTCTTCCCAGACGGCCTGCCATTTTTTTTCTATCACATTAAATTCATATTTACAGTCCACATCTGCCTCCAGACAATATCTGAATGTTTTGCGGTCAAAAATAATCCGTCGAATTTACACATTGTATCATATCTGTTTTATGGCTTTTCCGTCATGAATTATAGAAAAGATGCGGTTTTTCCAGACTGCTGCGCTTCAAAAGTTCATCGTCACTGAATATTTCCCCGGTCGGACCATCCGCGGTTACACAACCTTTGTGGATGACAATGGTTCGTTCACAAAGCTCCATGGCGAAATCCAGGTCATGCGTGGCGATAATTTTGGTGTGCTGGAAGGTCTTTAGTAGATTTATCAGCCGCCGGCGGGACATAGGGTCCAGACTGGAAGTCGGTTCATCCATCACCAGGATATCAGGCGACATGGCCAGGACGCCGGCTATGGCGGCAGCCCGTTTCTCCCCTTGTGAAAGCCGGTAAGGCGGTCGTCCTTTCAAATGGGCCGCGCCTACGGTTTCGAGCGCGCCCATAACCTTACCCTCCAGTTCCGCCTCGTGTATGCCAAGGTTCAACAACCCGAAGGCCACGTCCTCAAAGACGGTAGGCATAAAAAGCTGATCATCCGGATTCTGGAACACCATCCCTACCGCCCGACGCACAGCGGCAAGGTTTTCTTTATCCACTGTAAGCCCGCCCACTTTAAGAATGCCTTCAGAAGGTAAAAGGCAGCCGGTAAAATGCTGTAACAGCGTAGACTTCCCGGCCCCATTCTCACCAACCAGCGCGACAGACTCCCCGTGAGTGATGCGAAAAGAAATGTCCGCAAGCGCAACAGTACCGTCCGGATAGGAATAGTGAAGTTTCTCCGCTTCAACAATGTGATGGCTCATTTTAATAATCCTGTGACCGTTTGACCTAAAATAAGGGATATGTTTACAAACCTGAAAACAACAAACAAAACCGCCCAGACAAGCATAAAAGCTATTTCTCTTCGGCCAATTCTGGAGTACCGTACCACCCGGATATGCCCGTCAAAACCCCGGCATAGCATGGCCTGATACACGCGCTCAGCGCGGTCGAATGTCCTCAGCAACAGGTGCCCCGCTATTTGAGTAAATATCCCAAAATTCATTGCTTTATGACTGCAGGACCGCAGCGACCGGGCACGCGACATGCGTTCCGATTCACCTGTCAGAGAGAATATATAACGGTTAAGGAATAATAGCTGCACTACAAATGGCCTGGGAACGCCAGACCTCGCCAATGCCTCGCAGATACTATTGATTCCTGTAATTGAAAGAAGAGCCAAGGCAGCAGACACAGTGAGCACAAAGCGCATTAGGATGGAAAGGAAGGAAATCCAGCCGCCAGAAATTCCCAGCGATCCTATATGGAATAAAATCTGCCGGTCCAGAACCGGGTTAAAAATACCGACCAGAATAGCGAATGGCGCAACAACCAATATCTTCCCGGCAAGATATCCAGCCGGCAACTCACCGGCAAATATTAAAAATACCGGATAAAGAAAAAAAGGAACCAGTGCGGAAACCTCGTATTTATTAAAAGAAACCACCGCAACCAGAAACAGGAAGGTGGTGAAGATCTTGGCGCGCGGGTCCAGCCGGTGAAGAGGGCTGTCGCCTGCGGCCAGCGTATCCATGTAACCAATATCCACAAGATTTTCACCAAGTTTATTCATAACAAAAATAATTACCGGCGGTTAACCACCCGCAATTATTATATCCCGGACAGAATCCGGGTTCAGGACGCGACTTTGCGGCGCTTTAGCCCGAACCCTGCCAGCAAAGCCATAACAAGCGTTAAAGAGCCTCCGACAAGCCCCGCCACTGATGTTCCGACGTCGACCGCAGGCCAGGCGGCTTTTCGCACAGGCGCGGCTTCGACTTTGACTTCGCCGGTATTTGTTCCCGCTTCCGGGTCCGTTCCGACTTTCTTAAAATCATAGTCCGGCAGGAAAGCGGTTTTTTTCTGCAAGGATGCCAGTAAATCGTGTACTTTCCCCTTGGTTTCAAGCTCCTCTTTGCCGTAGGTTCTCAGCATTGCCCACTCAAGGCCGTCAGGATTAGCCGAAGCGAACCAGCTCAACGCAACGCCAATGAGCACAGCCGCTGCTGCGATACCGAGCACGGCGCTTTTCACACTTACGCCCAGCGGTGTTCTCTCGGCGGCGGCAGTTAGTATTTCCGGACGTGCGGCCATCACGAAGGATACCACCCCGGAAGTAACCAGTCCCTCCACTAGTCCTATCGCCAGGTGTATCGGGAGCATAAGCAGAACGAAAGCTTTAAACGGCAACTCTGAAATGCCTGAAGATACTGTTTCCAGCACAACACCGAAAGCCCCGAACTGAAGACCCACCACCCCAGCTACAGTAGCCGCAAGCAACAACCTCTTTTTATCATGCCCACAACCCATTATTTTTTTATAAATGAGCGGGTAAGCGACAAAGCTGGTAAAAAAGCCCATATTGATAATATTGCAGCCCAACGCCAACAGCCCGCCGTCAGCGAAGAACAAGGCTTGAACGGTCAGAACCGAGGCGAGCACAAGGAAGGAAGCGTAAGGACCGAGAAGTATGGCAAGTATCATTCCGCCGCCCATATGCCCGCTTGAACCGGTGCCCGGTATGGTAAAGTTTATCATCTGTGCCGCGAAGATGAACGCGCCCAGCACACCCATCAGCGGGATCTTCCTGTCATCGGCTTCTTCACGGACTTTTTTTGCGCTGTAAGCTACAAGTCCGCCTGAAACCACCCACATCGCACCCCCGACCGCCGGGGATAACAAGGCGTCAGCCATGTGCATAAATTTCCTCTAATTGCTACCTTTATTTTATTCGTGCTACTATAGGGCAAAAAATTATTTGCCTGAGGTTGTAACGCTAAGCGTGGAGTGCTTTACGCCCTTCACCGCCTTAAGAGAATCCGCCAGCTCCTTAACCTTTGCGCCAAGACCTTTCACGGCTATTATCTCCAGACAGTTGTCGTGATCAAGATGCACATGCTGGGCTGAAATGATGATGGTACCGTGGTCATGCTGGATATCCAGCAGCTTATTTACCACCTCTCGCTTGTGGTGGTCATAAACTATGGTTATTGCCCCGGCTACCGCGCCGCCTTTTGCAAACACATCAGACACGAATTCTTTGCGGATAAGGTCAGCAATGGCCTTGGAACGGTTGCAATACCCCTCCGCTCCTATAAAGGTGTCAAACTTCCGAAGGAGTTCTCCATCCAGAGATACGCCGAATCTTGAAAGTTTGTTGCGTGTTTGTGTCATCTTTCTTTAGATTGTAACACAGAAGCCTGGAAACAGTCAAATATTTGAAACTGGAGGAACTTTCCGGTCTCCTGCCAGGCAATTCAAGATATGCGGCCGGGATCGCTCAATCTTTCTCAACATGGAGAGGGGGCGGATTATGGTTAAGTGAAAGCGGAGTCCCGTTTGCCTGAACGGTTTGCGCGTTAATATAAATAGCCACTTTATATTCTCCGGCAGTAAGCCCTGACGCCAGCATGATTCCATTCCACGGTTGTGTTCCGGCGCGCGGCAAGGCATCAAAAACTTTGACGACCGGTTTTGCAAGGCCTGGACCTGTCACTGTAAACTCGTATCTGGCATAGGTGGGCGCACGGAAATCGTTTTTCTGCGGCCGGGTAAACCCGTCCGCTATCTCACGCCCGATGTAGACTTTACCGGACGTCACTATGGAATTCCCGCGCATTTCTATTTCCCATTCCATCAGCGAATACTTATCCTCGGGAGGCTGTCCCCACGAATCCATATACCAGTCAAATGTGACGGGGGCGCCGGCTTTTTTCAGGAACTTTTTGGCTGTCGCAGAAGCGGATTTATTATCGCGCTTGTCTCTCAGCATTTCATTCAGCGTGTTCACAGTTTGAGTTCGCTCGCCCCGGGCAAGCAAAGCATCAAAGATTTCATATATTGAGAACTGTTCGGTCTTCAGCGCCGTCAGGAGTTCGGGGATCGGCATCGTTTTAAAACTCGCCACAAATTCCTTATCGGTGGGCGAGTGCATTCCGTTAGGATAGGCGGATGCGGAGTTCGGTTTGGAAGGCATTAAGTGCTCTCCCAGGGCTGGAACCGCTTCGGTTTCCATGGCCGCCTGGGCGGGAAAAGCAGCCGCCGGATCCGGAGCGGATATCTCAGGCGTCACCGGTTGCGCCGCGGCAGTCATATTAAATTCCCACTGCTCGCGGGAAACTCTCCACTCCCCTTTTTCCTTTACCATCATAGTCGTTCCTGTAACATACTCCCCGTCTTTGGCTCCCTGCATAGTCACAATAGCATCGCTCCCTTTCACCTGAATATCCATGATCTTTATATCCGCCGGTTGAAATGCCTGGACCATTTTCAGTTTCATCTCCGCACCCGCTTCCGCAAACTCGCCGGCATACTGGCCGGAAACCATATCTTTGATCCGGGAGATATTACCGGCTGATATGGCCTCATGAAAAACAGCAAATGTCTGCCGGATCTCCTTCTCGGAGGACCCACGCTGGGAAAACCAGACAGTACCCGCTAGCGCCAACGCCGCGATAACAGCCAAAGGCATACTGGACCGCTTTTCCGTCCCTTCGGGATTAAGAGTGGCTGCTGCGGGAGCGGATAGCTGTTCTCCGGTCTGGACGGAGTCGGCTTGGGTGCCGCCATGAATGGCTTCCCATTTGGCAAAATAAATTCCGCAATGCAAACATTCGGTATCGCTGGCGCTTTCTTTTTTACATACCGGACAGATTTTCATAAACACCCCCTCTTACTAGTTCAGTTCCAGAGAACGGCAAGTCACCTGACTTTCCTCTATGTTTAATCCAAAATTGCAGTTGAAATTTGTTTTTCCGCAGGAATTACTCTCAAGCAATACCCCGAACCCTAAAAACTATTGTGCGATTTGTAGGGTTTCCCGAAATTGTAGCACAGTAAAAAGCGAACAGCAAATAGCGATTAAGTTATCAGCCTTCAGCCTTCAGCCCGAAACCCTTAAGCGCGTACCAGGCCTGACCCAGTGAAATGCCACCGTCATTAGCGGGGACCAGGCTATTTGAGAAAACTTTCAGCCCCTCCTGTTCAAGACCCTCAACCACAAGTTCCAGCAATGTACGGTTCTGGAAAACCCCGCCGGAAAGGCAAACGGCGCTGATGCGGGTTTCGGAACAGATAGTTTTAAGCATCTTAACAGCGGCGGCGGCCAGCCCGCAATGAAAGCGCTCTGAAACCAGCCTTGCCTTGCCGAAGTCCGCCAACGCGCCAAGCACAGCTTTTGATGGGTCCATAATAAGCAGGCCGTTTTCCCTGGCAAGGGAAAACGGGTAGAAATCTTTGCGCGGTTTTTTGAAAAAGCTTTCCAGTTCCATGGGCGCCTGCCCCTCGTAAGTTACGCTTTCGCGCAGGCCCGCAAGGCAGCCGAAGGCATCAAAAAGACGGCCTATGCTTGAGGTCTCAGGGGAATTCAGGCCAAGCGTCATCATTCGCTGCAGGGTAGCAAGATTTTTATCCGACGCGTTTTTAAAAATATTCGGAGCCATCCGCACAAACTCTGGTCCAAGCGCCGTACTTAAAAGCGAAAAGGCGCCGCGCCATATTTCATGAACGGCGGCTTCCCCTCCGGGCAGACGGAAATATTTCAGGTGCCCGGCCCGCCGCCAGGTTTTACCCTCAAACACCAGAAATTCTCCGCCCCAGATCCTGCCGTCCACGCCGTAGCCGGTGCCGTCAAATGCCGCGCCTATGAAAGGCGTCTCAATACCCCGCTCGGCTGCCACGCTGAGTATATGCGCCGCATGATGTTGAACCGGCACTTTCCGGCCTTTAAAACCAAGCGCCATGGCGCGGGAGACATAGGCGGGATGAAGGTCGTAAGCTATCACCCCGGGCTTAAGGTCAAGCAAGGTCTTCATTTTGGCCAATGTTTCCTGGTAAAAATCCTGATTCAATTTTTCGCCTAAATCTCCTATATGCTGGGAAAGGAATGCCTCGCCACTGCGGGTAAGGCAGAAAGTGTTTTTAAGGTCCGCCCCGCAGCCCAGCGCGGAAACGCTGAAATTTCCTTTTAGTTTTACCGCTTCCGGCACAAAGCCGCGCGCGCGGCGAACCAGCCTGGTTTCCCCTTTTGAAATAAAAGCCACGGAATCGTCGGCGCGGCTATGAATTGGGCGGTCGTGAAAAACAAAAGCGTCTGCAAACCCCGCAAGCGCGCGCCCGGCTTCCTCCGGTGATTTGGCTATAGGTTCATCCCTGCGGTTGCCGGATGTCATAACAAGCGGTGCGCCGCAGCCCCTCCGGCGCAGCAATTCAAAAAGAGCCGCATGAAGCGGAGTATATGCGAGCATAACACCAACGCGCGCAAGCCCGGGCGCGGCGGACTCCAACTCCTTGTTTTTTTTGACCAGCATTAATACCGGAGCGCGGCGCGAGGAGAGCTCCTCCTTCTCCGGCTTCGAAATCCGGCAGAAAACCCCGGCTTCCTTTATACCGCTTAACATAACGGCGAAGGGCTTGTGCGGCCTGTTTTTAAGTCTGCGCAGGCGGGCTATGGCGGCGGCGTTGTCGGCCCGGCAGGCCAGGTGAAATCCCCCAAGGCTCTGCAGAGCGGCTATTCCCCCTTTTAGTATCAAATCGGCGGCAAATTCCAAAGCGGCCGGGCCATGTAGGATTTTTCCCCGCGCCCGCACATGAAGGGAAGGGCCGCAAACAGGGCAGGCGTTAGGCTGTGCGTGAAAACGCCGGTCCAAAGGATCTTCATATTCGGCTTTACATGCCGGACACATCTTAAAAGGGCTCATGGTCGTGAAGGGGCGGTCATACGGCAGTCTTTTCACTATGGTAAAGCGCGGGCCGCAGTTGGTGCAGTTGATAAAAGGATAAAGGAAGCGTCTGTTTCCGGGGTCAAGCAGTTCCCGGAGACAGTCCGGACAAATGGAAATATCCGCCGGAATTATGGCCGCCGCCGGGGCACTGCCGCCGCTCCTGGAGATAAGGAAAACTTTTTCACCTAACGGCGGCAACACTGAAACCGAAACGGAATCCACTCTTGAAACAGCCGGCTTTTTAAGTTCTATATCACGGATGAAAGCGCCGATGACGGAGCCGGGGCCTTCCGCCTCTATGGTAACTCCGGCGGAGTCATTTTTTACCCAGCCGTATACAGAATGCGCGGCGGCAAGCTTGTAGATATACGGGCGGAAGCCCACCCCCTGCACCACGCCCCGGACAATTATTTTTTTCCTTACAATAGGAGACATAAGATAGAAATTATGGAGGCCTGGATGCGTAGATGTATAGCCGGACTGCGTACGCCTCTATGCCTCAAAATTGCTATACCTCTACCGGAGCCCACCTGTTACTACGCCGCCTGTATCATAATCCAGCTCGCTCCCGAACATGCTGTGCGGCACGAAATATACAGCCGCCGTAACGGCGAAAGCCGCTACAAGCCAGAAACGGGCCGAGCGGGCCTTGAGGGTGGCCAGCAGGGCTATCAGCCAGAAAACCAGCATCAGCAGCGTCTTGTTGTCGGTCAGGTCATAACCGAAGGGAAAGCCCGTCCAGGCCCGGCCAAAAGCGTAATACTGGGTGAGCGGCCCGAAAAGAAAACCGCCCAAAAGCAAAAACGCGACATTTGCGGGAACGGAATGCCTTATAGGCGCCAAGCCTGAAACCGCCGAAATAAAAATACGCACGGAAAACAACATAAAAAGGAACATTAATATTATATGAGGTATCAGGATATAGCCGGGCACCGCCCCTTTAAATCTAGCCACGGCATTAGCCCGTCCCAGGCGGACGGGGCCTGAGGGGGTGTTTATCTCCGCATAATATTCCACTTTGCCGGCGGCAGGCTGCGAAGGGATCTTTGCGCCGCATGAACCGCCATAACAGGAAAACCCCATACTTTCCCAGACATCAGCGGTGCGATATCGGCGCCAGAATATGCTTCCCCTTATATCGTCAGAGCCCTTTGCTTTTAAAACAAGACAACCTTTACCCGTTTCACAACTTCTTGCCAGACGGAAGGACATCGTTTTGCCTGCGACATCCGCTTTTATCCTGAGCGGATACGTAGGCCCGGTCATACTCTGAAAAACCGCGAAAAACAATGTAATCAGAATGCTTAAAACCCAGAACGATGGTTTTTTCATAACCCAACGATTGGACCCGAAAAATTCAGTTCCTGTGAATTTTTCGGGTCAGCAAATCCGCGGCAACTGCTCACCCTCAAGCGGCAGAATTATCCGCGAACCGCCTATGGCGGTATTCAACCTTACCTGTGGTTTAGCTTCCCTAACAACCCGGCCCGCAACTACAGCTTTACGACCGTATTTGTTTTTTCTTAAACTGGAAAGTATTCCGGCTGCGTCGGCAGCGGCCGCAAAAATGACGGCCTTCCCCTCGTTAGCCACATAAAGCGGATCCAGCCCGAGCATCCGGCAGGCATTACCGGTGGCGGTCGCAACCGGCACTACTGTTTCATCAATTTCCACACTTAGGCCGGAGGCATCTGAAATCTCGCAGAGCGCCGTTGCAAGCCCGCCCCGGGTCAGGTCGCGCATCAGGCGCACTCCGCCCGGCGCCGCCCGCAAAACCCCGGCAAGCATGGCATTCAACGGCGCCCCGTCGCTTCTTATGGCGCTTGAAAACCCCAGGGAATTTCTAGCGTTCATAACAGCAATGCCGTGATCGCCCAAAGTCCCGCTGACAATAACGGCGTCACCTGGTTTTATTTTTTTGCACGATAAATTTACGCCTCTGGGGATAAGGCCGATGCCTGAGGTGTTTATAAAAAGCCCGTCGGCATGCCCCTTTTCAACAACCTTGGTATCGCCTGTCACTATCGGCGTTCCGGCCTCTGCGGCGGCAGCTTTCATGGAACGGACTATTTTAGAAAGCCTGAGCGCGTTAAAGCCTTCTTCAATTATGAAACCGGCCGAAATGGCAAGCGGGCGCGCCCCTTTGACGGCCAGATCGTTTACGGTGCCGCAAACCGCTATGCGTCCGATATCTGCGCCGGGAAACTCCAGTGGGCTCACCACATAAGAGTCCGTGGTAAAAGCGGCCCTCTCGCGGCCAAGAGCCACCTCCGCCGAATCCTCAAGCCTAGCAAGCGCCGGGTTTGAGAAATTCCTGAGAAAAAGCAGCTCAATCAGTTCGCGGGTAAGGCGCCCTCCGCTGCCATGCGCAAGAGTTATTTTTTCAGGCAGGTTCTTCCTCATTTCCCGGCCCCTGAATATTTGACCAGCATTTCCATAAAACGCCGGGCCGACAGGCTGAGCTTTTTATTTTTACCGTAAATGAGATACAAAGGCCTTGAAATTTTGGCGTCTGAAAATCTCATCACATGCAGTTTACCGCCGTTCTCGCCCTTCCTGACGGTCGACCCGGGCAATATGGAAATCCCGACGCCGGATGACACCGCGGTTTTTATAGTGTCCACATTATCCAGCTCCATGCGGATATTTACCTTTACGCCCTGCTTTTTGAAAAAGCTGTCGATATAGCGGCGGGAGGGAAAAGCTTTGTCAAAGAAAATAAAATCCATCCCGTCCAGATCTTTTACAGACAGATTTTTTTTAGCGCAAAGCGGGCTGTCCAAACCGGCTATAACAACCATGTCGTCCTGCGCTATCGGCACCATGGAAAGCCCGCTTATTTTTTTGTACGGGCAGGCCAAAAACCCGAAATCGGCGCGGCCGCAGGAAACATCACCGTAAACCTGGGAAAACTGCCGGTATTCAAGGCTTATTCTGGTATCCGGATTTTCCGCCATAAATTTTTTAATATAATCCTGCACAAGGTAGGGGCCCGCGCTGTAAATGGTTGAGATCTTTATTTCACCGGCGGTTTTAACTACGGCCAGCTGTTTTATTTCAGCCATGGAGGCTTCATACAGCATTACAACTTTTTTTGAAACATCGTAAAACTTCTCCCCGCCTGAGGTTAAAACAAGTTTGTTCGCCACGCGGTTAAACAGCCGGCATTTCATAACCAATTCAAGTTTTTTTATCTGCTGGCTGACAGCCGACTGTGAAACGTAGTTCATTTCAGCGGTTTTGGAAAAGCTGCCGGTATCGTATAAGTCTCTGAATACTTTCAAGGTTTCTATATTCATAAGGAATAGTCACAAGACACAAGTCACAAGCCTATGGCAGTGCCGTATCAGGGCCTATGGCTATCAGACGGCCAGGTCACAAGTAGAAAGGTATGAAAGCGGTAATTCTTAATACTTGTGACTTGAGACATGTGACCTGTGACTTTTTGTCATCCTCCGTATTTAAACCAGGCCGCACAGGCCCCTTCGGATGACACCATGCATGGCCCCACAGCCGAAGAGGGATTGCAGGCCTTAGCGAAAAGTTTGCAATCAGGAGGAATTGACCGGCCCATAAGAATCGCGCCGCAAAGGCAGCCGCGCGGTTCGGGCGCCTCCCTGTAAGCTATCTTAAAGCGGCGCACCGCGTCAAAACCCGAGAATTCCGGGCTTAAAACAAGACCCGATTTCTTGACCCTGCCTATAGCCCGCCACGAAGCATCCGCCGGACTAAAGACTTTTGCCATCAGCTTTATCGCAGTTGGATTGCCCGATTTTTTTACGGCGCGATAATATTCATCTTCAACCTCCGCGCGTCCGCGGGCCAGCTGGCGCAGCAGCATGTTGATGCCGGCAAGTATATCAAGCGGCTCAAAGCCGGTAATAACGCAGGGCACTTTATGGCCGCGCGCCACAAACCGGTAAGGTTCAACCCCTATTATGGCGCTTACATGGCCCGGCAACAAGAAACCGGAAATATTGTTCTGCGGGTCAGACAAGAGCAATTTAAGAGCCGGTGGAACCAGCTTAAAAAGCGCTATGACTGAAAAATTTTTGATTTTTTCTTTACGCGCGCGCAAAACCGAAGCGGCAATCAGGGGGGCCGTGGTTTCAAAACCGACACCCGCAAATACCACCTGTCTAAGGGGGTTTGACCGCGCGAAAGCAAGTGCGTCAAGCGGCGAATAAACGACCAGAATATCAGCGCCCTTCTCCCGCAAATGGTTCAGGTCAAAACCCCCTGACCCCTTAACCTTAAGCATATCGCCGAAAGTGGCAAGCGTTACTTCAGGCAGAGCGGCCAAGGATAGAATACGATCTATATCCCCCTGCGATGTGACACAAACCGGACAGCCGGGCCCGGAAAGCATTTTAAGCCCGGGTGGAAAAAGCTTCCGCATACCGCTTGAGGCTATAGCCATGGTATGCGTGCCGCACACTTCCATTATATTTACCGTTTTGCCGGTCCGTTCTGAAACTTGCGCTGTCAGGGCGCGCATCTCTGCAAACGCGTGTGAGGCAAGGCTTTTGTCCCGCCAAAGAGGCGAGTTAAAGCGGTATTTTTCAGCATTTTCCAGTTTAGCGGGAGCGGTCATAGATCTCTTGAAAAAGTTTAAGTGTTTCTCGGGCGTCTTCACTGTCTAAAAGTTGTATGGCGAAACCTGCATGAACCAGCACATAATCGCCTTTTTTAGCGGACGGAACAAGATCCATGGAAACGCTCCGCTTAACGCCGCTAAAATCGACTTCGGCATTGCCTTTTTCAAGCGCTATTATTTTACCTGGAACGGCAAGACACATGGTTCCTTGTATTGTAGATCGCATGTTGGCACATCATGTGCAATCTACAACACAACCTCCATTATTTAACATTCTTTGGGGAGAGGGCGTCATAAATTCCTTATGCAGCCACTGTCACCACAAAACACCAGGATAGAAACTATAAGTTTTATTAATAACTAACTTAAATTGTACTATTTTTATGGACGGTAATAGTCGCTGTCTATGGAATTTTTTTTGATTTTTAAATTTTGCTATACTATGAGCAGCGGTGGTAATTCAGTAACCTGTAAAATAAGTTCTTTAAACTGATTACCTGCCTAATGGTTGGGTGGCTGAGCGGTCAAAAGCAACGGTCTGTAAAACCGTCGGGCTATGCCCTACGTAGGTTCGAACCCTACCCCAACCAAATTTTTTAGTCACAAGTCACAAGTGGCAAGTCACAAGTAAGCAGCAAACAGAAGAGCGAAAGAACACGGAAACACAAGGAACTTGTGATATGTATTCTTGTAAGCTTTTTTGCTTGTGACCTGTGACTTGAGTCTTGTAACTGATAAGCCCGCGCGATTACATTCGTTAGGCCGTCTGATGGGCATAGCCCTTTATACGGCACGGCCATAGGCCAGTGAGCGCGGGTGTCTTATAGAAAGGGTTCAGTTAACTGACCCACACACATTCTGAATGTGTGTGGGTGCGACAAATGGGCGGGTGGCGGAACTGGCAGACGCGCACGGCTCAGGACCGTGTGGCCGAAAGGCCTTATGGGTTCGACTCCCTTCCCGCCCATACACTTTACTGGAAAAGATTACACAGATTATCAACTTAGATTACATAGATTAAACCCATATTATGAGTTTGATGATCAATCTGTGTAACCGTATTTCCGAAATCCGTGTAATCTTCTTCAGAAAAAGAGAAAAAATTCCGGTTTGACCAGTGAATAAAGATTGATAACAGCTCCCATGGCCAAAAAAGGACCGAAGGGGATGCTGGACAAGCGTTCCGCCTTTTTAAGCAACATCAAAGTAAGACCGTAAGCCGAGCCGAAAAAAGAAGCCATTATAAGCGTTGTGAGCACTCCCTGCCAGCCGATCAGAGCCCCTATACCGGCCATAAGAAAAATATCGCCTTCTCCCACAGCGTCTTTTTTATAAATCTTCTTCCCCAAAAAAGCCATAAGCCAGATAACGCCAGCACCAATCCCCGCCCCTATTAAAAAACTTTGTAGCCGGGCAAAAGCCGTGCCTGAAAAATACGGATTTATAAAACTGCCAGCAAGGCCCAGCGCTGCAAGCGAGAACGCGAAAATATCGGCTATCAGCATAGTTTCGAAATCAATAAGGGCCGCTATTATCAGCAGGTAAACCGCCGATAACGCGACAGCAAGCCAAATCGGATTGATATACCATTTATAGGCAAAACAGGTGGTAAGGAACGCCGTAAACAGTTCCACAGTCGGATATTTTAAGGATATGCGCGCGGCGCAGTTCCTGCAGCGGCCTCTCAGCAGGAGAAAACTGATTACGGGGATATTGTCGTAAAATTTTATGGGCGCCATACACTCAGGACAGCGCGAGGAAGGCTTGATTATGGAAATATTTTGCGGCAGCCTGCAAATGCATACATTAAGGAAACTGCCGATAATAAGCCCGAAAACAAAAGCGGCAGCGAGAATCATTTTCACTCCTTCCGGATAAAAAAATATCCATAGCAATTTCAGAATGGCCAGCCGGTGTTATCAACCCGGCAGTAAACTTCCATCCCCAAGTGTGCGCGCGTGCCGCGCGCACCAATAAAAAAGGCCCCCCCTCCGCGAGGGGGGGCCTTTTAGAGGCCACACCGTTGATTAGAACGTGGTCCAGTAGCTTGTGCCTTTCAGATCCGCATGTGTGCAGTTCGCCATGAAAGTGCCCCACATCGAAGAGTTGTTGAAGTTGTTAAAGTAACCCCAACCACCTTTATCCTCATCCCCGGCCGTGACTGCCGTTACGCCTTGAGCAGCGGTCGTGGATGAAAACGCATATACAGCCGCAGAATCCACATGCCGTGTGGGGATCTTAGCCAGCGGTATGCTGTTGATGTATTTCCCGTTAGCGGTAAGAATAGCCAGCGTGTCAGTCGGGAACCAGCCTTCGTTATCGCCGTAATACACCTGCAGCGCGCCCCTTACTGACGAGAGCGCTCCCTTGGTCGCCCCTTCCTTGGACTTATTGATGAGGTCGGCGAACTTCGGTATGGCGATAGCCGCCAGAATACCGATGATGGCCACCACGATCATAAGCTCGATCAGGGTGAAGCCTTTCTTATTAGTTTTCATTTTACTACCTCCTGTTATAATACACGTGCCGTCACATGTGACAAGCAATTCCTGGGATGATATATAGATGATAATATCCAAGAAGCGCTTATCGCAGATAGTTTACCTGAATAGGAACACCATTGTCAATGGAGAAAAATCACATTCCTGCAGCTGCCAATTCAATAGCCCCGCTCTTTTAGGGCGGGGCTATTAAACTGGCGGAAAGGGAGGGATTCGAACCCTCGATACCCTTTTGAGGTATACAGACTTTCCAGGTCTGCGCCTTCAACCACTCGGCCACCTTTCCACTTGTCGCACCCCGCCCGCACTGCAAAGCGTTCGGGGCGATTAACGCCGGCCTTTAATATGTGACGGCCGGTGCTCCCACAAGGGAGGGCTCCGCCCCCCTTGTGATCACTCGCTACCTTCACTTCGTTCAGTCGCTCGTTTAACCTCCCGAGCTGTAACTCCTGAATAATAAGGAAACGAATCTTCTAATCTGTCACACCCCGCCCGCACTGGCCTGTGGGCGTGCCGTAACAAGGGCTATGCCCTACAGACGGCCTGCACAGCGTTCGGGGCGGGAAAATACTCTATTTTTAAATTTTATGATATTTGATAATATAAATACAGTGAAAAAGAAAGAAACCGTTGAATCTGTGGCCACAAATCGTAAAGCCCGCCACGATTTTTTTATACTTGAAACCTATGAGGCCGGCATCTCGCTAGAGGGGCCGGAGGTTAAGTCCCTGCGCCTTAAACAGGCTACCATTACTCAGGGATTTGCCCGGATTGAGAACGGATCGGTATTGCTTTACGGCCTGCACATAGCGCCTTATGCCTATAACACCATGAAAGAAATTGACCCGTTAAGAACCCGCAAGCTGCTGTTAAACCGCGGTGAAATAAAAAAATTGGAGAATGCTACCGCCATCAAGGGTAATACGCTGGTAGCGCTTGAAATTTATTTCAAAAAAGGCTGGGCCAAAGTACTTTTGGGGCTTGCAAAGGGTAAAAACGCCGCCGACCGCCACGAGCAAATCAAGAAACGCGATATAGACCGTGAACTCCGCAGGGAACTTGGCGATAAATTTAAAGGGTAATAAAATGTTGAGGAACAACATTTTATCCTACCTCTTGCCGCAAGGTTTCTCCACCCTGGCCTATGGCCGTGCCGTAACAAGAGCTATGCTCTTCAGACGGCCTAAAGGGTGGGGTATGGTAAAAATTTTTGTTGCAAAAATTTTTAGATGGCAATCAGCCCTAGAACCTCACTCCCGCACCGGCGTTAGCCAGCGTGACTCCGTGTGTGAAGGTCACTCCGCCCGCCATATAAATCAAATCAAGTTTAACTCTTAAACCGAATGTGTAGCGGGGTTCGAAAACAGTTACTTTCTTGCCTATAAACGAAGTGTCATTCGTATTTTGCGGCGTCAAGCGCGTATAGTCAAGCCCAACTCCAAAATAAGGAGACACATGAGCAGCATTAAAGGAAAACATCAGACTTGAATTAAAATGGGAAGCGTAAAAGAACTTATGCACGGCCAGGTCACCCATGACAACCAGCATCGTCTGCATATATTTAGGCGCGTCTGACACCTTCCTTAACCCGTAACGGATCCCGCCCCCGGCGACAGTAAGCCTGCTGGAGGAGCCCGCGCGGATAAAACCATCCAGGCGGTATGGCATGCCTATATCGGCCTGCACCAGGGTAAGCCCGAACGAATGATCTTTTTCCAGGATAGTATTGCCTTTTTCGGGCGCGAACTGCATGGCGCTTTTAACGCTTATGTCAAAGCCTGAAAATCCGAGTGCGCGCGCGGTCTGATTTGAACCGGACCCGAGCAGGCCACCGAGATCTCTGGCAAAAGGCTTAAGGTCCGACTTCACCGCGAAAAGGAAATTGGTATAATTCGCGGCCGAGACCGTTGCCGGAATCAGCAGCCACAGCGAAAAAACGGAAAAAAAGATTCTTTTCATCATTTAGCTTCGGCAGCGCCGCCAAGGACTTCTTTGACCGTGGTAAGGCCAAGAAGCACCTTTTCAAGCCCGTCCATGGCGATGGTGCGCATACCGCCTTTCATGGCGATATTTTTAACCGGTATGGCGGACGGATCCTTAAGTATCTGCAGACGGATTTCCTCATTTAGTATAAGCAGTTCATGCATACCCACTCGCCCTTTATAGCCGGTGGTCTTGCATTCATCACAGCCTTTCGGCTTGAAGATCTTTTTTCCCGGCGGGATAGTAACGTGATACGCGTCAAAAACCGCGCGTTCCTCCGGAGAGATTTCCACTTCCTCCTTGCATTTACATAACCGCCGGGCCAGACGCTGGGCAAGCACCGCTTTCATGGTGTTCGCCACAACAAACGGCGGCAGCCCCATCTGGGTAAGGCGCTCCAGCGCCGAAGGAGCGTCGTTGGTGTGTATGGTTGAAAAAACCAGATGCCCCGTCATGGCGGCTTCAAGGGCTATGTGGGCGGTTTCCTCGTCGCGGATTTCGCCCACCATTATAACATCCGGGTCAAGGCGCATAAAAGAACGGAGCGCGGAGGCGAAATCGAATTTCTTATCCCCACCCAGCTTGATATCCGGATTTACCGGTACCTGCACTATGCCGTCTATGTTGTATTCTACGGGATTTTCAGCCGTGAGTATTTTAATGTCGGGGCGGTTCACATAATTGAGGCAGCCGTAAAGCGTGGTTGACTTGCCCGAGCCGGTGGGCCCGCACACCAGCACCAGGCCGAAATTCTTTTTGCCGCCTATCCCCTGGAACTGTTCCAGAAGTTTTTTCTCCGTGTCTGGCAGGAAGCCCATTATTTTTATATCAACGCGCACCGAGGCGCGGTCAAGGATACGCATTACGCACGACTCGCCGTAAACCGTGGGCACCATTTCAACGCGGAATTCAATGGGGTTGCCCTTGGCTATTATCTGTATGCGGCCGCTCTGCGGAATGCGGCGCTCGGTTATATTCATTGAGTTGGTGAGAATTTTTATCTTGGCGGTTATGGCGTTGCGGTAAGACCAGGGCACGGAAAAAGAAGCCGCGCGCAGCATACCATCCACACGGTAGCGTATAAGCACCTTGCTGTTCTTGCCCGTGGGATCCTCAAAAGGCTCTATGTGTATATCGGAGGCCTTTATGTTAAGGGCGCCCAGTATTATAGCGTTCACCAGTTTTTCCACCTCGGGGGCGTTGGCGTCCACATCCGAGATATCTTTCTTGTCCTCCGCTGCCAGCAAAAAGCCCTCTTCATCCGGCGCCTTGGCGGAGGCCACGGATTCCACCAGCTTATTTACCGCGGCGCTGTCCCCGCGACCGTAAATATTTTCAATCAACTTGGTAATTACCTGGGGGAGAGCGAGATATGCTTTTACTTCAAGCCCGGTGCGCAAGCCGATATCCTCCACCACCAAAAAATCCCGCGGGTCCGCCATCGCCAGGAACAACTGATTCTCCTGCTGCGCGAAAGGCACGCAAAGCTGCTTTCTTGCCACAGCTTCCGGAACAAGCTCTACTATCTCTTTGGTCGGAGTTATTTTAGAAAGGTCTATGGCTTTGAAGCCCCATTCGTCGGCGAGAAGTTTAAGAAATTTGAGCTCCTGAACAAGCCCCGATTCCACCAGGACCTGCATTAAAGGCTTGTTTTCTTTTTTTGCGGTTTCCTCAGCGACCTTCAGCTTGTCCTCGGGGACAAGCTTCTCCTCTATGAGGATTTCCCTCACATTCCGTTTGCGCTGAAGTCCTTTAGCTATGACCATATCAATTTATAATTATAAACATATTCGCCGGGTTTTGCAATCCCGAAAATTGCCGCAATTTTCGGGGGTTCTTACCGGTGATCTTCCGACTATGACCGGAACGCCAGCTGGTCGCCCTTGGCAAGTCTGCCCGCGCAAGCGCCGGCGCGAAGTTCCAGCACGCTTTTTGCCCCGCAAACCCAGGGGGAAAAGCGCCAGGGCTTAAGATTTTCAACAACCCTGAGTGTTTTCAGATTTTCATCCAGAAATACGGCGTCTATGGCAAAACTCATAAAACATGTATGTATCATGGCGCACGGAGCAAGCCACAATCCTTCTTCTTCTCCGATGGAACGGCGCGGAATAAAACCGAAAAGCCGGCTTGAAAAAGTATCAGCTTTCAGGGCCTGTGCAGCCACGGGCAGGTTCTTTGTCAGGTTGAAGATAATCATAAATCAGGTTATAGGATACAGGGGTCGGGCAGAGGGTGCAAAAACAAAGAACTCTTTACCCTATACCCTAAACCCTCTCCCCTCTACCCTACCGTATCACCGCGAACTTGCCTTTCGCGCTTCCTTTGTCTGTTTTTATATAAAAAATATAAACTCCGCTTGCCGCGAAAAAACCCGATTCATTTTTCCCATCCCACCATTGCCATGAGTCCGCAAGTTTTTTAACCAGTTCTCCTTCCTGGGTATAAATTTTAATTTCAAGGTTGGCGCCGGAAATGTCGGCTGGAATGGTGAAGGTGATGTAATTATTTATTTTGGGCCGAAACGGATTCGGGTAAGCGTAAGCCTTATGCTTCGCGGACAAGTCGGAAAAAGTTCCATTCACTGCCAACTGCACGGCTTTGAACGCGTTTATGCGCCCGAAACCGAAATATTGATCGGCGCCAGGAAAGCCAAGGTCGTCGGACGAATTTTTCAATACTGCCCAAACCTGGTCATTGGTCAGCGACGGATTAGCGGACCAGATAAGCGCCGCTAATCCCGAAACCATGGGAGCCGAAAATGAAGTGCCGGAAGCGTTAGTGTAGGCGCCAGCTATATCCGTGGTTAGAAGGCTGTCTCCTGGCGCCGTAAGCCCGCCCTGGGTCATCTCTGATCCATAATTTGAAAAAGAAGCCAGATTGTCTCCGGCGTCGGTGGCCCCAACGGGGATCACATGGTCGCAATTTGCGGGAGAATCCACTGAAGAAAACTCATTGCCCGAAGCAGCCACGATCAGCAGCCCGGCGGCGTAGGCGGAGTTGATCGCGGACTGAAGCAGTACTGAACAACCGAATGGCGACCCCAAACTCATATTAACAACTACTTTGCCTGCGGAAGGCAAATTAATCCTGGCATAATCCAACGCCGCTATGATAGCCACATCTTCCGTACCGCAGGTACCGTCCTGGCAATCGCCTGAACAGTCATTGTCGTTAAAGACTTTCAGGGAAATGAGTTTGGCACCCCAGGACATGCCGGCTATACCGAGGCCGTTGTCGGTGGAAGCGGCGGCCACACCCGAGACGCGAGTGGCGTGGTTGCAGGCATAGGTAGGCGTATCAGGGCTCTGGGTGTATGGGGGGTTGAAATCAAAAAACTGGCTCTGGCCTATAAGCTTGCCTGAAAGGTCCGGATGAGTTGCGTCTATACCTGTATCAAGAACAGCCACGATAACTGTATTTGACGAGCCTGTTTCATAGTCCCAGGCAAAAGGAGCCTGGACTTTCAAAAGCGCGTATTGGGCCAGGTCCAGGTCGTTTGGAAATCTTTTTACCCTGTAAGCCCGGTCCGGTTCCACGGTCTCAATACCGGTGATATTCTGAGCCAGAGCAAGCCCCTGCGACACCGCCATCCCGTCAGGCAGGCCGACAAGCGTCCAGCCGGTAGAGTCAAATTCCTTAAGAAGCTTAAGACCGGCGCCGGCAAGTAATTTAGTTTTGGCGTCAGCGCCTATTCCAGTTCTGAAGCGGGCAAAAGCCACCCCGCTCGCCACTTCAACCGCGCCTCCAGCCCGGCGTGAAGCCGCAGTGGAAACCGGAAAAAGTTTTTCGGTTTTAAGGGCAAAACAAGCCGGCTCAAGGCAGAACAAAGAAACCAGAAGCCAGGCAAGCGAGAAATGTATTTTAGGGGGCACTGAAAAAGTCATTTTTATTTAAAGTCTCGTCGTGAAATAGGCGACAAAAGTGGTAATAGCGTTTAAAAACTGCACGGAATTTGCAGGCATATACCAAAAAAGCGTGCCGTTTTTCGTTAAACATATCATATTTCAGTGCTAGG
>DMES01000046.1:0-7969 GCA_003450815.1 Elusimicrobiota bacterium
CTTTTTCAGCAGACCCTACTTAATCTGTGTAATCACAGTTCCTGCTCTTCAGAGCAGGAACTATTTAAACGCTGCATCAAGTTCGTAGGCTGATGTTTTCCCCACCGATACCGGCCGCTTTAAATTTTTTATCAGCAATTGCGAAAGATCAGCCGCGCCGCCCTTTCGCATCCCCACATCTACGGAGGCCTCTCCGCCGGCATAGTTTCGCAGCCAGCAGTCTCTTACCGCCGGGATATTGCGCAAATCTTTCATAAACGCGCTCAGGTCGTTTAAGGAGGCCACATTTGAGAGGTTAAGCCGCACCATTGACTTTTCCCTGAGGGCTTTAAGCACCCTTTCAAGGAAATCACCGGCTGATTTTTTAGCCGCATTAATAATGGCGGCGCGCGAAGCGGCGGAGTCGTTCAGGTCTATGCCTCCGGCCGTTTCCTGGGCGGTGGTCATCGTTTCATCGGACCCTGACTTCACCGCGTTCACTGAAAGTGATGCGCGATAGGAAACAAAACCGCCAAGCCCCTCACGTGTATTGAAATCCGAGCGGGCTGAGCCCTTTATAAGGATATCCGCCTTGCTTTTCTCCCCTGTCATAAACCCAGCCTCGGCGAAGCGGTTCTTTAACTCAAGTTCGGCGTAATTGGAAGGCTGGTCCTTGCCGTCGACGGCCTCTTTTATATCAAAGCCGATTACTGGATTGCCGAGTTTTTGCGGTTCGGTTTCTAGTTTGCGGAGCTTCGCAGATAGATCTTCTTTTCGCACATGGGCGCGGATTTTGGTTTTGTAAAAGCCGCCGTCGCTCCACTCTTTCAGAACCTCATATTTTTCTATGTAGCCCTCGGTTTGCGAGGTTATATTTTCGTCTATCAGTATTGACTTTGACACAAGCGCGTCCTGCGAGACATATATGCCCACTACCAGCCCCAGGGCATTTCGCATAGCGTCATGAAGCGCCGTTTTTTTTGCGCCTTCGGCGTCGCCGTTAACCACCGGCGACATGCCTTCGGCTTCAACCACCTCCGTTTCAAAGGCGAGGTTCAGCCCCGATCTTTTAACAGCGGAGGAACAGCCGAAGGCGGCTAGAAGGAGTATTCCAAAAACGAAGCGCTGGCAACTTTTCATTTATCGGCCTTTTTTACCGGGAATCTATTCAGCTATCTTCATGCCGGCGTCTTTCAGGGCCTTCTTGGGAAGCCGGAGCACGATAACGCAGCCGTCGTCGCTGGTCCACTCGCTGCGCACCACCTGAGAGCCTTTTATAACAGAGTCAATCTTTGTGGCGAGCACTGAATCGGTTTCAATAGCTTTTTCCACGGTAATGCCGCCTTCAAGACTCACGCCCTTTACGAAGGAAAGCATGTTATACTGCCCGTTTACTATGGCGGCGTTCCTTGAGGTGGCCATTTTCTGGGTTTTGTTCTCAAGTGTCTGATCCGCCGCGCCGATGCCGCGGGCAAAAACATAATTTTTAGTGATGCCTTCTTCCACCCACTCTCTTTCAATTTCGCCTGAACTGGAAACGGTGCCTTTCGTCTGGGAAGAGGAACATCCAACGGCCATAACCGATACGCATGCCAGGAACAGTAGTTTTTTCACGATATCCTCCTGAGGAATTTATGTTTTTATTCTATCAACAATAGCCCTCTCTGTCAATTTTCCGCTTTATAAAATGTTGTAGAACAACATTTTATAGACTTTCAAACCAGAAAATTGCGGTAATTTTCTGGTTAGTCTATCCAGAAGAAATCGGAGTTTTTCGGGTTTTCCCCCGGCGGGGATTTTTTCGGCAGGGGTTTGGCTTTAGGAGCGGGGCTCACGGTTTTTCGCTCAGGCTCTGACTCTTTGTAATTCACTTTCCGTTTGTACGCGGTGTTTACATAGCCGTTAAATTTGTATGAAAGCGCCAACTGGGAGGCGTTGAAAACCTCATTGCCAAGTCCAACGGCAAAATCAAGAGTCATATCATTATAACGAACGCCAAGGCCGACGGTAAGGCCCTTGTTGTCCTCAAGGGTCTTGTAGCCAACTCGCACATTAAAAACCTTTTCAAAGTGATACTCCAGACCGAAACGCAGACTTTTTTTTGCCTCGTTTGTGTGAAAATCCGCTTCTACCGAAATAAGGGCCGACTCGTCCATTAAAGTGGGGCGTTGTAAGGCTACGCCCAGGCGCACTATGGTCGGCAGTTTCTCTGTCTCCCTTAAGTATCTTATCCCGACGCCATAATTCGCGAGCCCAGCCCCTAAAGTCAGCCCGAGCTTAGGTTCCATCAACAGCCAGCCCCCGTCAAAAGCGAAAGCGGAAGCGGAATATTTCTGCAGCATTTTGGAGTTTATATACTTAACCGACATGCCCAAGTATTGTTCTATCTTGGCATTGTAGCCTTCAATGTTCACTTCGTTGGAATAAACTTTCTCTCCGTAGCTAATCGTGATAACCTTGTCTACTTGGGCGTCAAGGTCACTGCTTGACACAGTGCCGTCTCCGTTAATAGTGCGCCAGGTTAAGCGGCCCGCGTCGGAAAAAACAGCGGAGACAGTCATAGCCGGTTTTGCGAGGCGCGCCAACCCAAGGAAAGGCATGGGCATGCCGATAGCCAGGGATTGAAGTTGTGAATCACCAAACCCGGAAAACATCATCGCCGAAACCTCAGGGACATAAAGCTGGGCCAGGCCCGCGGGATTGTAATTGATGGCGTAAATGTCATCCGCTACCGCCACGAAACTGCCGCCCATCCCCATCGCCCTGGGACTAAGATCGGTTTTAAGGATCTGCATAGCCGTAGCGCCGGAGCCACTGGCAAAAACAGGGGTTAGGGTAGAGGGGATAGGGCATAGGGTAAGGGCAAACAGAAATACCAGGACAAAAGCATGTTTTCTGTTATGCGTTAAAGTATTCATAAAATTCTTCCTGCAGTCCGCCTTCCGAAGTCTTTCGCCGGCACTACCCCGTCTTGCGTCTTTGCCGCTCTCCTCTCCTCCCTTTACCCTAGACCCTCTACCCTATAACCTGCCGTTATCGTACCACCGCTATTTTTTCCACATTTCGGAGACCGGGGCCGTTTGCCTTTACATAATAAATTCCGGAGGCCACTTTGGAGCCGTTGGCATTGGTCCCATCCCAGTCTACCGTGCCCTTGCCGGCAGGCACGGCGCCTTCAAAGATGGTCTTCACAAACGTTCCACTTTGCGTATAAACTTTTATGGAAAGGGTCCCAGCAGACTGCACTCCATATTTTATTGAAGCCCTTAAGTTGGACGTATTTAAAATATTATTATATGCGATCATGTCGGATTTATTGGTTGACAGATTGATGGCGTCTGATACTCCAAGAGAAACAACACTGCCCAGGCGGTTGCGGCCGAAAATCTCAAGGTATACGGTTCCAACCCCGGGATAACGGTCCGCAAAACCGTTCTGCAGCCGGACCTGGCCGGTTATTTTATATCTGCCAAGGTAATCACGACTATCAGTGTATGAAACAGAGTTTAACAAGGTCATGTAAGTACCGGCGGCGCTGGTTTTTGTAAGTTCAAGCGCCCTGTAATTATGATCGCGGAGCTGGGCGTATTCAAAAGCCATTTCGGCGGAAGCGGCGGCTGGAGTGTTGGGTAAAGCCGGGTTCATGCCCGCGTTAAAGCTCGCGTACGGAGCCTCAAAATCTATGATGTCGCTGTCAAAACCAGGGGTTGTTATGCGCGCGTAAGCGCTCCCTTGCGGAGTGTAATCAATATTCAGGGCATAGGGACTTAGCGAGACCGTATTGGAATTGCCGGAAAAGTCATTCAGCACCGCGGCGACCATAAGGTAATAACGGCCCGGATAACTGTCAGGAGGAGAAATATTATATTGGAGAGTCACAACCGGGGATTCCGTCTTGCAAGTGCCGTCCATGGGGCATCCGCCCTGCGCGGACGGGTTGGTGATTGCCGGCACGGCTTCCGCCAAATATTTGCGGTTGGCGTCAAAGAGATACAGGGCGAAAGCTGAATATATTCCGTAATTTTGATCGATGGACGGAAGTGAAAGCCTTGCCGTAAAGGTTCCCTGTTTTAATGTGATTGAATAATAATCCACATCGGCCACCGGATAAATTGTGCCGGAGACAGCGGAAAGACTGCTGATATCGGTGGCCCATGCCGGCCCGTTATTTGGTTCGTGAATGTCTCCGCCGGCGGGAGTGGTGGAAATGCCATGGTCGATGAAAGCTTGTTTTATTGAACTGAGATAGTTGGGGCCATGGTCGCAGTTGGCGGATTCCAGCCGCCGACAGACCATTTCCATGGCGTCAAGAAAATTGGCGAAATTGTCGGGGAAGTAAAACAGCGCTTCAAAAATGTAGACATCCGCCCTCTGCTGACCGGGGAAAATGCCGGTGCCGGGAAAAGTGCCCAGGGAGCGAGATCCCCCGTCGCGCAATGAATACAGCGCCTGGGAAAGTATCAGGCTGTCATCGTGCACTTCCCCAGCCCAATTATCGGGCATTTTTTTTGAGCCGGCAAGACCGGAAATATCCCTGGCCGTGCCTTCGCCCGCCCCGATAAAATTACCCAGGGTGGACAGGGTTTTTTTTGCGTCATTGTTTTCTGCATTGCCTTCAGCCTGCAGGGAGGCTATGGAAAAATAATCAGCCATAGCCTCGGAAACAGCGCCGAACTCGCCGAAATTTATTATGGGATAGATCTGATTTACTACTTTGTGCACATATTCGTGTCTTACTATGGTGCCATCCAGCGCGAATGAGCGGAATTTGCCATTGGCATCCATTGGCCCGTCTCCGATAAGTATATTGTCATTGTCAAAATCGTAGTAAGCGTTCTGCATACCGCCGTCCACATCTATATTGTCGGCTTCCCCATGAGCGTGCACCATAACCGGCACCCGGCCTAAAGCCGCGGGCGGATTATTAGGGTCGGGATTCAGAGGGTTAAGGTTGATCGGGGCAAAATACCGGCGGGCTTTAGTCAGGTGGTAAAAAGCGTTTACTTCGGCAAGCGAATTCAACGCGCCATACGATCCGTCAAGGCTTCTGTCAAGCAGCGTCACAGCAGTACTGGTGGAGGATTGTACAACTGAGCCTGTAGACCAGCAAATAGAGCCGGTGTTGTTATTCGCCATGCCGGGGTTGTTGGTGAGAACCAGGTAGCTTGATATATCAACGATAAAATTCGGGGAAGCGCCGGAAGGGTCGGTGTGTAATTCAAGCTCATAGGAAGGGCTTTCTACCGAAGCGCCATAAAAGCCGCTCGTTCTTTTTCCGATGTAGTCGGCCACTGTATTATTTCCAGTCAATAGCGGGTTATTGACGCTCAGTTCGCTGCCGTCAAGTATAGTTCCGCCAAGATCAAGCTCGCCCACCTGGAAGGAGGCAAAATGCGGCATAACTTTCGCAAATGTTTCCGAGGCGCTCCATTCGCTGGAGGGTATTGTTACGGTATAGGGAGAAAGATTGTGCACCGGCGTACTATAGCCGCGCCACCGGCCTCCGCCATTGTCAAAGTGGGCGTTTGGGCCCCGGAAATTAGTCACTGAAAAATAAGGGCCTTTCAGGGATGCAAACACCTTCCCGTTCAGGTTTGAACAATATTGCCCATCCGTGTCCGTGACCGTAAAGCTGGAATAGCTTCCCACCCAGACATACTGGTCGCTGATTGGCTTAATGGAAGTGGGCGTCCACACGGATTCCATCGGGGGATTGTTAAGATCGCTGTTGCCGGTTGCAATAGGTGAGATATCGTAAACCGAACCGGTAACTGTGCCGGTGCTTATGTTATAGGGAGAGAGGCACATGGCATAGCGCAGGTCGTCATACTTAAAAAGCACCTTGCCGTTTGCGGCATCCACATAATAGATCCATGCCCCCCTCCCCCTGGAAAGTATTTTCCAGGCAAGTTTCAAGACCCCTTCCGCCTCGTCCGGGAAAATTACCAGCGAGGTCTTTTTTACTTTCAGAGGGTAACCCATATCTGCTAAAGCGGCTGAAGCGGCATAAGCGGGAGAGACTAAAGGGACCAGTGACAAATTTATATCCGGCTGATATTTAGACTGATAGCCGCTGACCGCCCCATCCTTGTCCACATGAAGCCGTACATAGGAAAACTCTACGGGAATGCCATTATAAAATTGCTGATAATTCAGGTGAGTCGCGCCCAGAAAATCTTTTTTATAGGCCAGCCGCAATTGGGCAAAATCCACATCCAGCAAAGCGGCGTTATCCGAAAGAAAGGATGCCGCCGCCTCTTCGGGCGACCCGCTATAACGGAGAGTGCGGCCCCCGATTATCGCCTCGGGCAGGGCCGTACGCGGATTATAGCGCACCCGCCAGCCGGGCCCTTGCGTAAGAGAGAATTTTTTAAAGGCTTCCATGGTGGCGAAGGAGGGCGTTTTTTTTAACTGGCGCATAGAATCTGACAGCGGGGAGAATTTTTGCGCCCGCCTTCCCCCCGCAGCCGATGCCGCGGAGGCGCACAGGATCAGTGGAAGGAGGAGAACAAAAAAAGTCATTTTTTTCATCATAAGACAAAGTCCTACTTCTTTGAAAACCGCCGCAGTATCTGCAGGGCCGCCTCAAGCTTTACAGTGGCATTAGCATCGGCAAGCGCGGCGCCGAGCAAAGGCCTGGCTTCCTGCGGATTAAAGTTTTCAAGCGCCTTGACGGCTGAGATTTTTACTTCCGGGCTCAGGGCGTTCAAAGCTCGTGAAATCGTTTCCAATTCCGGCCTTACGCTCGCATCATCGGCCGGCTGACCGCCTATGGCGGCATCAGCGGACCGGGAGATGAGCGCCGGCAATATGGCCAGCTTCAGTTTAAGATCTCCTGTGCCGGAATTTATCTCCGCAAGTTTAGCTGATACTTTTTTGTCCTTGATACCGGCCAGCGCTACAATCGCTTTGTATTGAACCGTGGGGTTTTTGTCATCGGCAAGAAGCAGAAGAGCTTGTGCAGCGGACTTCCTTTCGGGAATACAGGCAATGGCGTCAAGCACTGCGGTTTTTACTCTTATAGACACTTCCTTGCCAAGCAGCTCTTTAAGTTTCGGCAAGGCGGCCGCGTTGCATATTTTCGAGAACACGGCCGCGCTCTGATAGCGGACGGCCTCGTCTTCAGAGTCAAGGGCGTCAAGAAACTGCGTCATTTCTTCGTTGTAGCCAAGGCTGGAAAGTTCTCTCGCCGCCACGTCGCGCACAGTTCCAAAGGCGTCATTTTTCAGGCTAAAAAGCAGCTTCTCCGCTTTCGCGCCCTTCATGTACACTATGGCTTCTATGGCGTGTTCCCTGATCTTGTTCTGGGAAATGGTTTTAAGTTCTATCAAGGGGGAATGATTCACCGGCTCTTTAGCGGGGACGTCATTAATAATCGCATAAACAGTTTTCAACCCGGACGGGTTGCCAAGCCGCCAAAGAGCCTCAGCCGCGGTGATGCGCACGTGTTTGTTTATATCGGTAAGCAGCCCAGTAAGCATTTTTACAGCCGCTTTATTACCGGCATTACCCAGCACTTCAGCCGCCATCGCCCGTATATCCGAGTCTTCATTTTTTATATTGGTGATTACAGCTTCAAGCGCTTTTGTGCCCAATTCCTTATCGGAATAGACCTGCGCTCCAAAAGCGACAGCCGGAAACAGCAAAAGAAGCATGGCCAACTCTGCTTTCATAGTTATATTATCCTTTTTTTCTTTTGCGTTATTGTTAGCGTTTAGTTACGAAAAGGTTACAGGCAGCAAAACCACTGCTGGCCGGTAGACAGAATCCAGTAGTCAGAATTCAGAATGCAATGCAGATACGCATCCAATTAGAATGCAGCCTTCTTCATAATTCTGATTTCTGAATTCTGACTACCGACTACTTGAATAGGCATACAAAACTTGTGTGCCCCCTAGAGGATTCGAACCTCTAACCTACTGCTCCGAAGGCAGTCGCTCTATCCGGTTGAGCTAAGGAGGCATCTGTCGCACCCCGCCCGCACTGACCT
>DMES01000046.1:8155-8348 GCA_003450815.1 Elusimicrobiota bacterium
CAGCGTGCGGGGCGATTAACGCCGGCCTTTAATCAGTGCGGCCGGTGCTCCACGAGGGGAACTTAGCTCCCCTTCGTCGCTCGCTCCGCCGCCTTTGGCGGCCCGCTCGCTGAACCCCTCCTACATTGAACCCGCGCTTACTACGAAGGTAATCGCGCGGGCTTATTGTAGCACCCCGCCCGCACTGACCTGT
>DMES01000046.1:8505-23311 GCA_003450815.1 Elusimicrobiota bacterium
CAGCGTGCGGGGCGATTAACGCCAGCCTTTAATCGGTGACGGCCGGGACGGTCCTTGTTAAAGGACTCGCTTTATTATAGAATTTATTCTCGCGCTTCCAAAAATAGATTCCGGCGGCACGGCTCAAACCTGATTACACAAGGAGTTTCTATATGGGCGGACATTCCCACTGGGCTGGCATAAAGCACAAAAAAGCTATAACCGACGCCAAAAAGGGCAAAGTCTTCACAAAGATAATCAAAGAAATTACCATCGCCGCCAGGATGGGCGGCGGCAAGGTTGATGAAAATCCTCGTTTGCGCAAGGCGATAGAAGACGGCAAGGCGGCAAATATGCCCTCTACCAATGTGCAAAGAGCCATCAACCGCGGCACCGGTAAGGAACCGGGCGTGATCTATGAAGAGATTACATACGAAGGCTACGGTCCTAACGGTATAGCTATCCTGATAAACGCGACCACCGACAACAAGAACCGCGCGGCCAGCGAAATTCGCAAGATTTTGGATGTGCACGGAGGCAACATGGGGTCCTCCGGCTGCGTATCCTGGATGTTCGAGCAGAAAGGTTATATAGCCGTAAATAAAACAGACGCCAAGGAAGACGAGTTGATGACGCTGGCCCTTGAAATAGGCGCCGACGACTTCCGTTCCCCCGCTGATTCGGATGAGTTCGAAATAATCACCTCCCCCTCCGAATTCGAAAATGTAAAGGCCAAACTGCAGGAAAAGAAGGTAAATATAGTTTCGGCCGAAATCACCATGCTGCCGAAGAACGAGATTAATGTCGGTGAAGACAAAGCCGCCCAGGTAGTCCGTCTTATGGACGCGCTCGAAGACCATGACGATGTTCAGACGGTTTATTCAAACTTCAACATACCCGACGCAATACTGGCTAAACTTGAGCAATAAAATGTTGAGGAACAACATTTTATCATCCCTCTTGCCGCAAGGTTCCCCCGCATTGGCCTATGGCCGTGCCGTACCAGGAGTTATGCTCATCAGACGGCTTAAAGGGCGAAGTATAGTAAAAATTTTTGCAGCAAAAATTTTTAATGAAAATTTTAGGTATTGACCCGGGGCTTGATAGAACGGGCTGGGCTGTCCTTGAGCAAAGCGGCCCGGGCGCGGCGGCGCAAGTGCTTGAGAGCGGTCTTATTCATACGCCAAAAGATCTTGCGCTTGAAAAGCGCCTGAGCGCTATTTATGACGCGCTTGCTTTAGTGATAGACGCAAACAGGCCTCAAGCCGCGGCTATAGAAGAAGTCTTTTTTTCAAAACGCGCGGACACCCAGGCGAATACCACTCATGCCAGAGGAGTAATTCTACTTGCCTGCGAAAAAAAATCTTTGTCCATATGCGCGTACAATCCGCGCGAAATAAAAAAAACCGTAAGCGGCAACGGCGGCGCCGACAAGGCCCAGATGCAGAAAATAGTGCAGCTCATTCTCGGCTTAAAAGAAATTCCGCAGCCGGACGATGTTGCCGACGCGATGGCGGCCGCGCTTTGCCATCTGCGTCTGGCCCCGATGCGTTTGGCCTTTGAAAAAGCCCGGGGCATTAACAGGCATATAGAGGCAAAGGCACGGGTAAAGTAATCGCACTTCTCGCTCCGCCTCTATCTAGCCTTTGCCTGCCGGTATAGAACGAAGGATTTAAATCGCGTCCGTGAGGTATTCCTGACATGATTGCCTACCTGAAAGGCCGTGTGCTTTCAAAAACCGCTCAAAGCGCCGTTCTTGAAACTGGCGGCGTGGGCTACGAAGTTTTTTTCTGCGGGGCTTCCCTTGAGGCATTGGCACAAGCGGCCCAGACGGAAGTTTTTATAGCGGAATCGATCAGCATGTACGGAGGCACCGCCCTTTACGGGTTTTTGAGCGCAGAGGAAAAAGCCCTTTTTGAGCTTTTCCGCGACGCGGTCCCTTCCACCGGGGCAAAAAAGGCGCTTGAATATCTGAATAAGGCTCTCAGGTCGCTGCCGGATTTTAAAAAAGCGGTAATTAAGAATGATATTAAACTGCTCATTACCATTTTCGGATTTACCGCAAAGACAGCCGAGAAGATTTCCGCTGCCCTTAAGGACAAAATCCAGGGGCTTTCCATCTCAGGCACGGAAAAGATAAAAGGCGGAACCTATTCGGCCGACGGAGCGTATATGCAGGTGCTAAGCGCCCTTTCCACGCTGGGATTTCGGCCCGGAGAGGCGCGCGACGCGCTTGAGGAAGCGGCCGCTTCCGCGCCTGAAGAGACGGAGAACATAGAAGCTATTTTAAAAAGAGCGTTAAAACTGCTTTCGCCGAAGTAGGGCAGGGGATAGGGGCTAGGGACGAGGGGCTAGGGACGAGGGGCTAGGGAAGGTGTTCCTTTATTACCCCTGTCCGCTAGCCGCTAACCACTAGCCCCTGCCTCTAAATTATGCCAAAAGAAGACAATCCCCTTTCTCCAAAAACCGTCCCGGGAGACGCCGCGCGTTTTGATTCTGCGCTGCGCCCTCTGACACTTAAGGATTTTATCGGCCAGAAAAGGCTGAAGGAAAATCTGGACATTTCCATAAGGGCCGCAAAAAACCGCGGAGAGGCGCTTGACCACTGTCTTTTTTATTCCCCCCCCGGCCTTGGCAAGACCACGCTTTCGCATATACTGGCGCGGGAAATGGGGGTAAATATAAAAGTAACCTCCGGCCCCGTGCTTTCAAAGCCCGGTGATCTGGCCGCCATGCTTACCACGGAACTAGCTGAAGGCGATATCCTTTTTATCGACGAAATACACCGCCTTAATGCCGCCGTAGAAGAGGCGCTATATCCCGTAATGGAAGATTTCATTTTTTTTATAAGCACCGGAAAAGGCCCCGGAGCGACCACTCTTAAACTTGCGGTGCCGCGCTTTACTCTGGTGGGCGCCACTACCAGAAGCGGGCTGCTTACCGGCCCGTTAAGGGATCGTTTCGGGCTTTCATTTAATCTGGGGTTTTATGGAGAGGCTGAAATTGAAGCCATCCTTGCGCGTTCGGCCTCCATCCTGAACACTTCCGCCTCCCCGCAAGGTCTGAAGCTTATAGCCGCCCGCTCGCGCGGCACGCCGCGCATAGCCAACCGCCTGCTTAAAAGGGTGCGTGATTTCGCCGAGGTAAAGGGCACGGGCGTTATAACCCCGGAGATCACGGAAGCCGCCATGTCTTCGCTGGAAATAGATTCGGAGGGGCTTGATAACCTGGATCGCCGCCTGCTTCTCACTATAGCGGAAAAATTTGAGGGCGGGCCGGTGGGCATAGAGACACTGGCTGTTTCCATTTCAGAAGAGCAGGACACCCTTACGGATGTAATAGAGCCTTTTCTTATGCAGAGCGGATTTTTGAAAAGGACAACCAGAGGCAGGGTTCTTACCGCCAAAGCCTCCAGGCATTTGGGGCTGAAGTTATCCAGGCAGCAGGAACTGTTATAACCCGAAAATTGTATGGATATTTTTATCCGAAAGCTTCTCAATGAAAAACAATTTCATTACATGTGTAGGTGCCGTTTCAAAGGCCTATGGCCCACAAACGGCCAATCGCAATTTTCGGGATAAAATGTTACGACTTGTGCTCTCTCTCGCTTTCGCTTTTTGCGGATCAGCCAAGGCCTCGGACGGGGCGCCGGACCATAGCGGGCCCAGTATAAGAGTCGCCATAGCCCGCAATTCCCCGCCAATAAAACTTAAGACCTCGGTTAAAACCTACGTAAACGAAGTAAAAACCGGGCGAAAATATCTTCTGCTCGCGAACTCTTCCTACGAAGTAAAAAGCCTTGGAACCCTGTCCATTCTGGTGGCAAATCAGACTCTTTCTTCCCCCATAAAGCTGTCTTCGGAGGATGGGTCTGAAAAACTGCGGCTTGGCGGGAATATTTATAAAGGGGCTATATTGATCCGGGCAGGTCCCAGCGGCGGGCTTGACATCATAGAAGAACTCCCGCTTGAAGATTATCTTTACGGTGTTCTGCCGGTGGAGATGAGCCCTAGCTGGCCGCTTGAAGCTTTGAAAGCGCAGGCTGTGGCCTCGCGCAGCTACGCCGCTAAAAACATTAATCCGGCCAAAGATTATGATATCTCCAACGGAGCCGAAATGCAGGTATATAAAGGAACGAAGGGCATAAACTCGAGGATACTTGAAGCCGTAAACTCCACACGCGGAGAAGTCCTGAAATACAAAGGCAGACTAATAACCGCGTTCTTTCACGCGTGCTGCGGCGGGCGCACCTCCAGCGCTAAAGCGTCCTGGGGCGAGGATGTCGTGAAACCTCTGGAAGGGGTGGGCGACCCGTACTGTTCCGACGCCGCGCACTATCAATGGAGCCTTCATGTGGCATACGAAGACCTTCTTACCTTTATACAAAACAGCGGGTCAACCGCTTTAAAAATAAAAAGTATACGCATATACAAAAAAGAGCGTTCCGGAAGAACTGCCACCCTGCTTTTTAATACCGACCAGGGAAAATTTCAGCTGAGCGCCGGTGAGCTCAGAAAAAGATTCGGCAGCAATTCTTTCAAAAGCACCTACATCACCCATATAAAAGAGGGCAAAAGCGGATATGAATTTTACGGGCGCGGCTGGGGCCATGGCGTCGGCCTGTGCCAGGAAGGGGCGAAAGAAATGGCCGCGCGCGGAAAGAACTATAAAAA
Organism: Elusimicrobiota bacterium; assembly: GCA_003450815.1. Classification (GTDB taxonomy): domain Bacteria; phylum Elusimicrobiota; class Elusimicrobia; order Elusimicrobiales; family UBA9959; genus UBA9634. The sequence continues at coordinate 13,158 of DMES01000046.1, forward strand.
AATCCTCAAACATTATTACCCGGGCGCTTCCATAACCGATTATGAAAACTGATCCCGCCGCCAGCTTATCCTCAGCGCTGAACGAATTTTCTTCTCTTGAAATAGAGCCGCTTATAGCTCCGAAGCCTGCCGAGCCGAGGGATTCCTCGCGTCTTTTGCTGGTTGACAGGGCTTCCGCCGGCCTGCGCCACCTTATTTTCAGGGACCTGCCCTCTCTCCTCGGTCCGGCCGACCTGCTGGTCTTAAACAGAAGCCGCGTGTGGAAAGCGAAGCTGCCGGCGGAAAAAACCACCGGAGGAAAAACAGATTTATTGCTTATAGAACCGCGCAGTCCCGACATGACAGTTTGGACGGCGCTTGCGAGGAAAATAAAGCCGGGACAGCGGCTTATCTGCGGCGCGGGCCTTAACGCCGTCTGCGCCGGACTTAATTCGGACGGCAGCTGGACCTTTGAATTCTCCGCCCCGGTCAATGAGGACTATCTGGCGGAACACGGAGAAGTGCCGCTTCCCCAATATATCCTAAAAGCCAGAAAAAGGGAAAAAGAAGTCTGCGCCGGGCCCAAGGCCGGGGCACAGTTCCGCAGCGGCGGCCCCCCCTCCGGCGACGAAACGCGCTACCAGACGGTATTTGCGTCGGCGCCCGGCTCCATAGCGGCGCCTACCGCCGGTTTTCACTTCACGTCCGAGGTCTTTACCGCGCTTGAAGCCAGGGGAGTTCGTACGGCATTCGTCACTCTACACATAGGCTGGGGAACATTCAGGCCGGTGCGCTGTAAAAACCCGGCCGACCATCAGATGCTTGAGGAGACCTGTTTTCTGGACTCCCAAACGGCTTCAGTTATAAACGCACACAAAGAATCCGGAGGACGCATTATAGCGGTGGGCACTTCTTCTATGCGCACGCTTGAGACCTTCGCGGGCATTGACGGCCGGCTTACTTCCGGCGAAAGGCGCGCCGGGCTTTTTATCCGGCCCGGCTATAAATTTAAAATAGCCGGTGCGTTTATCACAAATTTGCATGTGCCTGATTCAGCGCCGCTTTATATGACCGCTGCTTTTACGGGGCGCGAGCTGCTTTTAAACGCCTACCAGAAAGCCGTAACGGAAAAATACAGGTTTTATTCATACGGCGACGCGATGATGATACAGTAGAGTAGAGGGTATATGGCAGAGATATTGAAAATGGAAACGCAATAATACTGAAGCGATATGTTTTTCAGGGACTATACGACATTAGACTGACAAGGAAACTTATGTCTCATTTTGAAGTTTCGCACAACGACAAAGATACTCAGGCGCGGACATCCTGTATTAAAACCGCTAGCGGCTTGATTCATACTCCGGTTTTCATGCCGGTAGCCACTCAAGGGACCGTGAAGGCGGTTTCACAGAACGACTTGAAAGCCATTGGGACCGAATGCATACTTTCCAACACCTATCATCTTTACCTGCGGCCCGGGCTTGAAACTCTGAAAGCGCTTGGAGGGCTGCACGGCTTCATGAATCACCCCGGGCCTATCCTTACCGACTCTGGCGGCTTCCAGGTTTACAGCCTGAGCCGGCTGCGGAAGATTACCGACTCCGGCGTGCATTTTTCCTCCCATATCGACGGCAGTCCGCATTTCTTCACTCCCGAGAGGGTAATAGACTACCAGGAGGCCATCGGCTCCGACATTTGGACCTGCCTTGATGTCTGCGTAAAGAACCCTGCCACAAGGGCAGAAGCCATGGACGCTCTTGAAAAGACCACCCGCTGGGCCGAAAGGGCAAAAAAACATTTCGCGGAAAAAGTCAAAGCTTACCCTCACTCTAAACGCCCCCTTCTTTTCGGAATAATACAGGGCTCCACCTACCCGGACCTCAGGGCCATGGCGGCCAGGCATATAGTCGGGCTTGGCGTGGACGGTTTTGCCGTCGGAGGCCTTGCGGTCGGCGAGACAAAGCGCCAGATGATGGAATCCCTTGCCGCCGTTATGGAGGTCCTCCCGAAAGATAAACCCGTTTATTTCATGGGCCTTGGTTCGCCGGAGGATCTGTGGGAGTCCGTAAGCCTGGGGGTGGACATGTTCGACTGCGTTCTGCCCACCAGGAACGCCCGCAACGGCCAGGCTCTGACCTCTAAAGGAAAGCTTTATATAAAGAATGCGCCTTACAGGCGGGACGATTCCCCCCTTGACCCCGCCTGTGATTGTGAAACCTGCCGCAATTATTCCAAAGCCTATCTTTCGCATCTTTATAAGGCCAAAGAACTGCTGGCCTCCAGACTGATCTCTATCCATAACCTGCGATTCCTCATAAACCAGACCATGACCATGCGGGCATCAGTAGAGGCCGGAGATTTCAGACAGCGCAAGAAAATATTTCTTGACAGTTATCTGACCTCATAATTTGTTAAAATAACATATGAACTACAGGCAGTGCTGAAGCGCTGGAAGCCCTGAAGTGCTGAAGTTACGGCAAGCCAAACCAAAGCATTCACCTCTGCAAATTTAGCTGACTTCAGACTTCAGCGCTTAAGACTTCAGATCTTGTACCGGAGGAAAATATGAACCAGAGTCCCGCTTTCATGCAGTTTATCCCGTTAGCCGCCATAATGCTTATTTTTTACTTTCTTTTGATCCGTCCCCAGCAGCAGCAGATGAAAGAAAGAAAAAAGATGCTTGAAGCTGTAAAGGCCGGCGACAAAGTGCTGACCAACGGCGGTATAATAGGCACGATCGCGGCCATACGCGCGGAAGAGCTGGAACTTGAAATCGCCAAGGGAATTAAAATAACCCTGATCCGCTCGGCAGTAGCTTCAGTTTTAGACCAGCCAAAATAATAAGGGGTATAAGATGACCAAACTTCATTGGAAACTAGGTGTTATTCTCGGCCTTTTAGTGCTTTCCGTTTATCTGCTCTATCCCACTGTTGACTGGTACACAAAAACCAACGATGAAAGGGGCAAACTTGAGCTCGCGCGCATGCGCCCCAAGAAAATTCTGACCTTGGGCCTGGACCTTAGGGGCGGCACGCATATGCTGCTTGAACTGGAAGCGGAGAAGCTGGATAAAAAAGAAACCTTGAACGACGCCGTCGCCCGCGCCATAGAGATCATCCGCAACCGTATTGACCAGTACGGCGTGGGAGAAACCCCCATTTCAAGACAGGGAGACCGCTGGATAGCCGTGGATCTGCCGGGGATTTCAAACGCGCAGGAAGCCGAAAATCTTATAGGCAAAACCGCTCTGCTTGAATTCCACCTTGTAAATTCCGGTGAAGGCGCGCAGGCGGCAATCACAAAAGTGGAATCGCTTGACGGTCCTCCTTTTGACAAAGACGGGAACCTTGTCCCGGAAGTCGCTAAACTCATGCCCAAGGGCGCCGGCCTTTACAGGGCGGACGACAACGGCGAAGAGGGCGGGACGCGGGTCAAGTATTATGTGCTTGACACCAGCGTGCCTGTCACCGGCGCCTACCTTGAGAATGCCAGGGTGGAGACAGACCGCGAGTTCGGTTACCCGAACATCGCTTTCACCTTCAATAAGGAAGGCGGCAAGCTTTTTGACAGGTTTACCGGAGAAAATGTGGGGAAGAATCTTGCCATAGTGCTTGACGGTGTGGTGCACTCGGCCCCCGTAATTAAAAGCAGGATTTCCGGCGGAAGCGGTGTGATAGAGGGTACTTTCACGCTGGAAGAAGCCCGTAATCTGGCGATAGTGCTTCGCGCCGGAGCTCTGCCCGCGCCCGTGAAAATTATTGAAAAACGCGTGGTGGGGCCGGGGCTTGGCGAAGACTCCATCCGCAAGGGGCTTGGCTCCTCCGTTGTCAGTTTCCTGATTGTAGTGTGTTTCATGCTGGTTTATTATAAAGGCGGCGGCTTTATAGCGAATATGGCCCTGGTTCTCAACTTTATTATTCTGCTTGCGGCCATGAGCTATTTTTCGGCCACTCTTACCCTGCCCGGAATAGCCGGCATGATACTGTCACTTGCCATGGCCATAGACGCCAATGTGCTTATACTTGAGCGCATGCGCGAGGAAAAGCATCTCTCAAAGCCGGTTGCCATGATAATTCCCACGGCTTACGACAAAGCCTGGAGCGCCATTCTTGACTCCAATATGACCACCTGGATAGCCGCGATCTTCCTGTTTCAGTTCGGTTCCGGGCCCGTGAAAGGTTTTGCTGTAACGCTGACCATCGGCCTGCTGATCGGTATGTTCACCTCAGTATTTGTTACCAGGGCTGTTTACGAGTTCTGGCTCACCTCAAATCCCAAGGAGCTCAGCATATGATAGAACTGCTTCCAAAGACACACATTGATTTTGTAAAAAAACGTTTTATTTTTTTCACCATCTCCGGAATAGTAGCCCTTACCGGTATTATCTCGCTTGCAGTAAAAGGCCTGGACCTGGGCCTTGATTTCACCGGCGGAACCATGGTGCAGGTAAAGTTTGAAAAGCCTGTTGACATCTCCGCGGTAAGAACGGCGCTTAAGGGCGCCGGCATTGAGGCCGGTATACAGACCTATTCTGAAACCAATTCCTTCGCCTTGAAGGTCAAAGGCACCCAGGAAAATGTAAATGAAACCGCCGATAAAATGAATTCGGCGCTTAAAACGATACAGGGCAATTCTTTCACTGAGGAAAAGCGGGATTATGTGGGGCCTGTGGTAGGGCGCGACCTGAGCAAAAAAGCGCTTTTCGCCATAGTGCTTTCCATGTTCGGCATAATCATCTATATAGCGTTCCGGTTCTCAAACCCCGTATGGGGCACGGCGGGCGTTATAGGCATTGCGCACGATATCTTTGTGGCGTTAACCGTTATGTCGCTTGCCAACCGCGAGGTGGACCTGGTTATAGTGGCGGCCTTGCTCACGATAGCGGGCTATTCAATAAACGACACCATAGTCATTTTTGACCGCATGCGTGAGAATATGAAAAAATTCCCAAAAATGCCCATGGGCCAGCTGATAAACATGAGCATTAACGAATGTCTTTCAAGGACTATAATAACAAGCTTGGCTGTTTTCGTAACTGTGCTGGTGCTTTTCCTCTTTGGCGGCAGCGGAATAAACAATTTCGCTTTTTGCATGCTGATAGGCACCATTACCGGCGTCTACTCAACCATATTCATCTGTTCACCCATAGTTTACCAGTGGGAGCACCGGGCGAAATAGCCAGAGTGATTAAAAGTTTTTGCGGCAAAAACTTTTACCATGTTCCGCCCTAAAAGGCGGGGAAACCTTGTGATGCGCAAAATTAAGAACTTTAAAATCCCCATCTACACCTACGACATACTGCGCCGTGCCCGCAAACACAAACTGGACCTGCCCTCGGCCGGGCTGGTTGATGAGAATGCCGCGAAAGAATATATCGCGGGCTTGGCGCTTGCCATTGAGCCTTCCACGGTTTTCACCCATCTTCCACAGCAGGACCCCATAGCCGCGAAGATAAGCGGGCGGGCCGGAACGCGCATGACAGCAGGGGCTCTCACGCTGGGCGGAACTTTTGAGAGCCGGCTTGCAAAAACCGGCGAAGAAACCCTGCGCCGGCTTGAAAGGATTGCGGGCGCTATTTTTCTGGAAACCGGCGTTAATGTGGTAAAAGAGCTGCTTGCCAGCGAAAGCGAGCCGGAAGGTTTTGAGCTTGAAAACCCGGTTTATATCCATTCTTCCCCCCCGCAGGAGACTGCCTCATCGGTTGAACCCACCGCTGTTCCTCTTTTTGAGAATGAGCTAATAAAAGAGCTTTTTACACTGCTTGAAACCGAAAAAATCGGGGTTGGCTTTGAAGCCGGCGTATTTACCCCTAAATATCTGGCGATTTTTGCCATTCCATGGATCTCCAAAAAGAAAAAGAAGACTGAGCAGAAAAAGGATAAGGGCAGGGTATAGCGTATAGGGGTTAGGTAATAGGGCGCGGAAATCAAGGAACTACTTAATCTGAGCCCTCTACCCTTTACCCTAGCCCCTATACCCTGAATTTCATGGGCTACCTGCTTCTAATAATCTACAACCTGCTTACCCCGCTGATAGCTCTGGGCTACCTGGGGTTTTTTATTTTCTCACCTCGCCGGAGCCTGCTAAAATATTTTTTTGCGGAACTCAGGGAAAGACTTTTTGTTCCCTCAACTGGCGCCGCAACTGGCCCAGCATTTTCACACGCAACTTCAGCAGGCGAACTTATCCCCAATTCCCCGTCTTCGAGCCTTCAGCCTTCAGCCTTCAGCCTTCGCCCCTCACCCATCTGGGTCCATGCCGCCTCAGTGGGCGAAGTCAGGGCGCTGGTAAAATTTATTCCGGGTTTGCGCGCATCGTTTCCAGGCTGCGAAATAATGATTACAACCTCAAGCCGGTCCGGCAGGGATGAGGCGCTTAAGCTTTCCGCCAATGCCCGCCTGGCCCCTCTGGATTTCTATCCGCTTACTCGGGCTTTTATCGGAAAGATCGCCCCCCGCGCCCTGATAATTATTGAAACTGAAATCTGGCCCAATATGCTTTTTTGCGCGGGAAGGGCCGGCGTGCCGGTGTTTATGATAAACGCCCGCATTTCAAGAAAAACGCTTGTGCTTTACCAAAGTCTGGCCCCGCTCACGCGGATTCTTTTTTCCGGCGTAAAGCGCGTGCTGGCGCAAAGCCGGCTGGATGCGGAAAGGTTTATGCTCCTGCCGGGGCTTGACGGCAAAGTAATTGAAACGGGTAATTTAAAGCATGATCTGATGGGGGCTTCGGTCTCTGGCGTAGCGGAGGTTTCGGCCTTTATACAAGCTTCCGGCTGGGACGGCCAGCCTATAATAACCGCCGGCAGCACCCATCCCGAAGAAGAGCCCATACTGATAAACGCGTGGCTTGAAGCTAAAAAATCAGCGCCCGGCCTTAAGCTTGTGCTTGTGCCGCGTCATACGGAAAGGATCGCTGAAACAGAGGCCGTTCTCCGCGGATATTCATTGCCGTTCGCAAGGTGGTCCGCCGGCGCGGTTCCCGGGGCGGATTGTCTGTTGGTTGACGCCATGGGACTGCTCCAAGCCTTCTACGCCGTTTCCTCAATATGTTTTGTGGGAGGCACGCTGGACAACACCGGCGGGCACAATCTGCTTGAGCCGGCCCTGTTTTCAAAACCGGTCCTGTTCGGCCCCAATTTTAAAAACGCGAAGCTGGCGGGCGTTGCGCTGCTTAAAGAAAAAGGCGGTTTCCTAGTGGGAACCGCCCCTGAAATAGCGGCAAAGTTATCTGCCCTTCTTGCCGACCCCCTCTACCTGAAAGTTTCCGGCGAAAACGCCGCCAAAGCCCTGCTCTCCCTTAAAGGCGCCACCGAAAAAAATCTCGCCAGACTAAAAGCCTCTATTCCCCCTTGGGACACCCAAAGCAATTTAAGTGTAGTCTGAGTCTATACTGGCGCGGGGCCTGTCTCTCATCAGCGGGTGACGCCGGAGCCGGGGTAGCGGGGCCTTCGGGAATCTGAGGCTTACGCAAGCGCCGAAGATTCGTGGTGGAAGCCGACCACGGTGTGGGCGGCTGTCCCCGCGTCCCGATCCGGCGGCAGGCCCCGCGAACCAATTCAGGGGTCATGGGATGCAGGTTGTTGTAGCCGTTGAGGTAAGTAGGCCGTAGCTAAAATTTAAGGTTGCACATTTCGGGCCTTTTGTGGAAACAACTACATCAAAGGCAATAGACATGCCACCCAAATTCAATTTGGCGTCCGTACGCAAAAATGTTGGGGCTGAACCTTGGATATTAGAGTCGAAAAGTGCGATCGCGGGAGTAGCGCCCAGATCAGCAACAGGGATATCGCTCGCCCTTAAAGCTCCGAATTCATAGGCGTTATTGGCCGCGTTGCGCCTTAGATACTCATTGGCGTTGCTTGTGCCCACGGCGCCCATTGGATTGCCGCCAAGTACTACGCCTGAAAGCGTGTTAGAGGTCCCGGTGCCGCCCTGCGCCACTGTAACCGGTGTATTAGTTGTAAGAATGATGGCATCCGCATCAGGCAGGATAAAGGTTTTTGCGCTGGTCGTCGGTCCGGTAAAAGCCGTGAATTGATTTGCTGTACCACCATTGACTGAACCCAGAATACCGCTGACATGTGTGGTTAAACCTATCTTTCCGTATGACGGCGGCCCATAAATTCCGCCTGAAATCAAGGCAGAGCCCTCTCCTATATCCGCCAATCTGGATAGTGTCCCGACCGCTGACGCGTAAAGTATATCTCCCACATCGTACCCGCTTAGTCCCGTTCCGCCGTTTAAAACGCCTAATGTGCCCCATGACGGCGCGCCGCCGGCGCCGGAAAGCAGCGCCTGGCCCGCAGTGCCTGCTCCCATAGAGGTCATGGCTTTTGCCGCGGAATAGTAAGGAAGTCCGCCGGGGGTACCAGCGGTAAGCCCGGTGCCGCCTTGTGCCACTGTAACGGCGGTATAAGTTGTCAGAATAATGGCGTCCGCGTTAGGCAGGGTGAAGGTCTTCGAGCTAGTTGTAGGGCCGGTAAAAGCCGTGAAGCCATTTGAAGTGCCGCCATTGGTAGAACTCAGAACGCCGGTTACATCTGCCGTAAGAGACACAGCGGAGTAAGTGGGCTGCCCAGCAGCGTTGCCATGCAGCACCGTGGTGACTGTGCCGGCCGCTCCCTGCACTATGGCCAGACCGTTGGACACCATTATAGTTGAACTGACAGACAAGGCGGCGGAAGAATTGGTGCCGCCGTTGGCTATTGGCAGAATACCGCTGACATGTGTGGTTAAACCTATCTTTCCGTATGATGGCGCTACGCCCTCTCCACCTGAAATCAAAGCGCTGTTTACTGCGACATCCGGCAATTTGGATAATGTCCCGGCGGCTGACGCGTAAAGCATATCGCCCACGGCGTACCCGCCGCTTAGTCCCGTTCCGCCGTTTGAAGCATTCAATGAGCCCCAGGACGGCGCGCCGCCTGCGCCTGAAAGCAGCGCCTGGCCCGCGGTGCCGGCTCCCATAGAGGTCATAGCGTTTGCCGCAGAATAGTAAGGAAGCCCGCCGGGTGTGCCAGCGGCTAACCCGGTGCCGCCCTGAACTACTGTAACGGCGGTATAAGTTGTCAGAATAATGGCGTCGGCATCAGGCAATATGAAGGTTTTCGCGCTGGTTGTTGGCCCGGTAAAAGCCGCGAAGCCATTTGAAGTGCCGCCATTAGCCGAACCTAAAATACCGCTTACGGCAGAAGCCTGGCCGAGGGCAACGGCGCCCCATTCAGGGTCGCTTGCGCCTCCCTGAAGAGTCTGGTATTGCGTACCCTTTGCCAGACGCGACCATTTGGGAGTCGCATTGCCGACAATCAAATCACCGCGAACGACCGCGGCCGCTTGAGTATCCGCATGTGTGGCGCTTAATAACGCCGAAGTAGGTATGGCTGCCCAGGAGGGATTTGCGCCCGCGCCAGCGGAAGTTAATACCTCGCCTGAATTACCAATACTACCCAAAGAGTAAGGAGCCGCGCCGGCCCCGCCGCCGATGAGCACATTATACTGAGCCAACGCGGCTGAAGCGGTTATCGCCGCCGCGCCGGAGAAATATGGAACGCCACCGCTATTTCCCCCCGTCAAACCTGTGCCGCCCTGCGCTACAGTAACAGGAGTATTTGTAGTCAGGATGGTAGCGTTTGCGTCAGGCAGGGTGAAAGTTTTCGCGCTGTCTGCTGGCCCGCTAAAAGCGGTAAACCCATTTGCGGTCCCACCGTTGGCCGAACCCAGAATGCCGCTTACATCCGCCGTAAGCGAAACCGCTGAGTAGGCGGGCTGGCCGGCCGCATTGCCATGCAGCACCGTGGTGGCTGTGCCTGCCGCTCCCTGCACTATGGCTATACCGTTGGACACCATGATAGTTGAACTAACCGACAGGGCGACGGAGGAATTAGTACCGCCTTTGCTTACAGGCAAAGTACCGGTGGTGGAAGCTGCGGCCAGATCAGCAGCCGGATGGACATGGTCCCTGCGCGCCGCAACAGCAGCAGCACCGGCGGCAGCCGTGCCGTGCGCGGCAGGAACTGTGGCGTCAAACAGCGCCAGTGTTGCGTCGGTTCGCACATAAGTGGCTGCGCCGCCATCTATATTAGAGGTCCCCAGTGTTAGGTTTGGGACACCTCCAAAATCACCACCCCCGAAAGCGGCAAATTCATAGGCGTTATTGGCCGCATTGCGCCT